>MEKX01000015.1 GCA_001767075.1 Acidobacteria bacterium RIFCSPLOWO2_12_FULL_54_10
TGCCCCCGGCTATTCCTATTCATCCCCTCCGGGGATGTTGTTCCTTGGCGCTATACATCATCTGTGAAAATGCTCTAAAAAGAATAGGCGTTAGCGCTCGCCCCAATGCAGCTTGTGGCGAAGCACCTGGAAGAACTCCTTTTGGGGCGGGGAGACTAAATTCACGCGACTGGCGGAAAGCGAACAAACTACCCGGTCATCCTGGCGCAAGGCAAGGCCGACTTGGCCGTCAACGGTGAGGAAAACAGATTCGGCTTCGGTGCGCACGATAATCGAAATTTCGGCGTCGCCGGGGAGGATCAGGGGCCGGTGAGTCAGGGTGTGGGGACAAATGGGCGTGACCAAAATCGCTTCGACCGACGGGTAAACGATGGGACCATGCGCGGCCAGAGAGTAAGCGGTGGAGCCGGTGGGCGTGGAAACGATTAAGCCGTCGGACTTATATAACGTGAGAAAATGTCCATCGACGTAGGTTTCAAAGTCGGAAATCCTGGAAATTGCGCCCTTGTTCAGAACAGCATCATTGAGAGCAGTGTAGGAACCGAGCGCGTTGCCGCCTCGTTCCAGACGTATATCCATCATGCGCCGGGAGTCAATTTTGTGGCTGCCGGAGAGAACCAACTCCAGGCAATTAAACATCTCACCCACCGTGACCGCCGTAAGAAATCCCAGGCTACCCAGATTCACCGCCAGAAGCGGAACGTTGAAACTGTGAACGTTGCGCGCAGCAGCCAGCAGCGTGCCGTCGCCACCCAGGACGACGACCAAATCGCAGCGACCGCCGATATCGCTTCTGGAAATCACAGCGGCAGGCAGCTCGGCGCGGAGTTTTTCATCCACGGCGGAGGCTGTCTCGCGATCCATGACCGTTTGCAGACCTTTATCCCGAATCCAGCGCAGCAGGCCGGGCACAACGCCGATCAAGTCCTGCTTGCGTGGTTTTGAAATGATGCCAATGGTTTGAATGGCCATAGGTAAAGAATAACTCAGAGATCAGTTTGCCGGAGCACCTGTCCCAGAAAAAACGCCGGTGACGAAAAATTCCTGATTCCCTGCCGCTCCGAGAACCGGGCAAGGGAAATCCTGCAAATCCTGGAATCCCAGCTTGGCGGCACAATCGCGGACGTGGGCGACTGACTGCTCGTGCTTTTGAGGGTCGCGCACGACGCCACCTTTTCCAACCTGTCCTTTGCCAACCTCAAATTGCGGCTTGACGAGAACCAGCAAACGGGTGCCAGTCCTGCAGAATTGTACCAGACGGGGAAGGATCATGGTGACGGAGATAAACGAGACATCGACCGAAATGCCGTCCACCACTTCGCCGATCAACTCCCAGGCGAGATAGCGGGCGTTGACGCCTTCGAGAAGATGGACACGCGGGTCCTGGCGCAAACGCCAGTCGAGCTGACCGCTGCCGACATCGACAGCGTGGACACGGGTCGCGCCGCGCTGCAAAAGACAATCGACGAAGCCGCCCGTGGAGGAGCCGATGTCCAGGAAAGTTTGTCCGCGGACATCCAAAGCAAAGTGATCGAGAGCGGCTGCGAGCTTGAGTCCGCCGCGACCGACAAAGGGAATCGCTGGACCGGCGATGGAAACATTCGCGGATGGGTTCACCAAAGCGCCTGCTTTGTCTACTCGCTTACCGTCAATTGTCACCAAGCCAGCCATGATGGCCGCTTGCGCCTTGTGGCGGTTTTCAGTAAGTGATTTTTCGACGAGCAGGCGATCCAGGCGGATTTTGCTTACAGCCGGAGATGAAGAAGGCTTTTTAGCAGCGGGCATTCGCTTACGCTTTGCGGGCGATTAGAAAATCGGCCAATTCCTTGAGCCGGGCAGCGCGCTCGCCGAAGGGTTCAAGGGTGCAGCCTGCGTCGGCGGCCAACTGCGCGGCGATCTGGCGGGACCGCTCCAGGCCATGAACAGCAGGGTAAGTTACTTTTTTCTGCGCGACATCTTTGCCGGCGGTCTTGCCTAACTGTTCACTGGAACTCTCGACATCCAGCATATCGTCGACCACTTGAAAGGCCAATCCTGCAGTGAGTCCGAAACGGGCCATGGCGGCGAGTTGCGCGGCATTCGCTTGGGCGGCGATAGCGCCCATGCAAACCGAGGCGCGGAAAAGAGCGGCGGTTTTGCTGCGGTGAATGTATTGGAGAATCTCCGGCGTGCAGTTGTCGCTGGAAGCTTCCATGTCAGCCACCTGTCCGCCGATCATGCCCTCGATGGTGCCCGCCGAGCGCGCCAGTTCCGCAGCCAAAGCGACAGCGATAGCAGGAGGCGTATTGGGCAGGCTGGTCAGCACTTCAAACGCAAGCGTCAGCAGAGCGTCGCCAGCCAGAATCGCAGTGGCCTCGCCGAAGACTTTGTGGCAAGTCAGCCGGCCGCGGCGGTAATCGTCGTTGTCGAGCGCAGGCAGGTCGTCGTGGATCAACGAGTAAGTGTGCACCAGTTCGAGCACGGAGCTAATGGTTGCGATATCCGGGACAGGCGCGGGGGAGACGGCTTGGGCAGCAGCAAGACAGAAGATGGGGCGGATGCGTTTGCCGCCAGCAAACAGGCTGTAGCGCATGGCGCGGTGAATGGAGGGAGGGGTCGCGGATTCGGGCGGCACCAAACGACCGAGTTCCGCTTCCACCAGCAGACGCTGCTGTTCGAGATACGGCTTCAATGGAAGGGAGGCGGAGACCGAGCTATTTGTCGTCATCAAGGCTGAAAGGCTCCGCGGCAATTTTGCCGTCATTTTTCTTCATCAGCATCTCGATCTTGTTTTCCGCTTCTTCCAACTGGCGGCGGCAGCGCGTGGAGACCTGCATTCCCTCTTCAAAAAGCTGCAAGGCGCGATCCAACGGCAGATCGCCTTTTTCCAGTTCCTGGACGATCTTCTCGAGGCGATCCAGGCCATGCTCGAATTTGATTTCGTCTTCGGGTTTCTCTTTCATGTTTTTATTCTGCCAGCACTTTCTTGAATGGCGGCCTGCATTGCGGCTTCGGGCGCAGCGGAACCTTTTTGCCGCGAGCGCAGAGCGCTTAAAACTTCAATGGCGCTGTCATAACGGCCCAGCGGCGCGGTGATGAGCACGCCTTGAACGCGGTCTTCAAGCCACGCGACAATTTCGGCGGCGATGCGCAAGCCTTCCTGCCGCGCGGCTTCTCCGGATGCGGCCTTGCGCATACGATTCATGATAGATTCTGGAACCGGTATCTGCAACTCGTTCGCGAAAAACTCGGCGTGGCGGAGGCTAGTCAGCGGCGCAACCCCAGCAATCACCGGGATGCCCAACTCGCGCGCGGCGACGAGATAACGCTCCTGGTTTTGAATATCAAAGATCGGCCTGGTGATTACGCAATTAGCGCCGAGTTGCATTTTAACGGTGATACGTTCCATTTCGCGCTCGAAATTCACAGCCCCTGGATCGGCGGATATAGCCACCCAAAAACCGGTCTGACTGCCGAGAAATTTACCGCCCAGATCGACGCCTCGATTGAGGCTGGATACGATTTTGGTCAGCCCGACCGAGTCCACATCGAAAACCGCCGTGGCATCCGGGTAACTGTCCGTGACCAGATGCCCGCCGGTGATTAACAGCAGATTGTGGAGACCCAAACCGTGAGCGCCCAGTAGATCGGACTGAATGCCAATCACGTTGCGATCCCGGCAACTGTACTGAAGCACTGTTTCAATACCCGCCCGTTGCTGGATTAAATGCGCCAACACCAGCGCGCTGAGACGCGCGCCGGAGCGGGAACCGTCGCGTACGAGAATGGCGTCCACGTTGTTTCCAGCCAGGTATTGCGCACCTTCGATCTCCTGCGAAGGATCGCAGCCCGTCGAGGGAATGACTTCAGCCAGGACGACGAACTTTTTGGCGGCGAGTTTGGCGGCAAGCGGCGAACGATCCGAGACGGGAAGCGGAGGAAGCGATCGATCAGATTCTTTTGAAGCTACCGAGGTCCATCCGATTTTTGGGCGCGGCGGTTGCACGCTGCGCACGGCCTCAGCGATGGCGCGGACATGGTCCGCAGTCGTGCCGCAGCAGCCGCCAGCCAGCTTGACTCCGCTTTGGATAAAACGAGCGATGAAGCCTGCCATATAATCCGGAGAGCAGAGATAAATGTTGCGGCCGCTCACGTTGACCGGCAACCCGGCGTTGGGCTGCGCGCTCAAGGGCAGGGCCGTCAGTGAGGCCATGCGCTGAATGGTTTCCAGCATCACGCTGGGACCCACGCTGCAATTGCAGCCCAGCACATCCGGCTTCAACGCAGTCAAGCGCGGCGTGAAATCCTCGGGCGGCGTGCCCGCGGGTAGATGGCCTTCATCGTCGATGGTAATCTGGGCGACGATGGGAAGATCGCAGACGGCCCGGGCGGCGGCGATGGCTTGAGCAACTTCTTCGAGGTCCTGGAAGGTTTCCAGCATGAGCAGGTCGGCGCCCGCTTCGGCCAGCGCAAGCATCTGCTCTTGAAAAGCCGCGCGGGCTTGATTCGGCGAACAAGGTCCAAGCGGAGCAAGGCGCACACCCAGCGGGCCGACGGCTCCAGCTACCCAACCCTTATCACCCACGACTTGCCGAGCCAGGCGAACGCCGGCCGCGTTGATGTCGCGGCATTTTTCGCGCAGCCCGAAGCTCTCCAGCCGCACCGGATTTGCGCTGAAAGTGTTCGTCTCGATGATTTCCGCGCCAGCCTTGTGGTAGGACTCGTGCACCTCCTTTACCACGGAGGGCATGATGAGGTTCAACTCTTCAAAGCAGCGATTGATGGGAATGCCCTTGGCGTAAAGAACTGTGCCCATTGCGCCGTCACAAACCAGCACGCGCTGTTGCAATTCCTCTAAGAATCGGCGGGAGAGATTATTCATTTAAGAAGCGATTTTACCGCAACTTTGAGGGCATTGCTAATCGGTGGGAGTGTGGATCGCTCACGGGACCTGTTCCAGAAATAGCGTGGCGTAGCGGGCGAATTGCAGAATCGGGGTAGGGAAAACACCCAAAACGAAAGTGCAAATAGCGCAAAGCGAAATGGTCACGGCAACAGAAGGCGGAACCGGGTCGAGCGGGATCTGCTGCAAAGGCTCGCTCATGTACATGGAAGTGATGATCCGCAAATAGTAGTAGGCGGCGACGGCGCTGTTCAGCACGGCGAGAATGGTGAGGCCGATCAAGTCGGCGTGGAGGGCGGCGCGAAAAATATAAAATTTGCCAAAGAAGCCGCCGGTCAACGGAATGCCGATGAGCGACAACAGAAAAAAGCTCAGGCAGCTTGCCAAAAAAGGCTCACGAAAGCCCAGGCCAGCGTAATCGCTCAGCTCCAGATACCGCTCGCCCTGATGAGCGATGTGCATGATGACGAACAAAGCGCCCAGGTTCATGAAGGCATAAACGACCAGATAAAAAAGAACGGCGGAGGCCCCTTCCGGCGTGTGGGCCGTAAAAGCAACCAGCATGTATCCGGCATGCGCGATGGAGGAGTAAGCCAACATGCGCTTCAGGTTGGTTTGCCACAACGCCGCCAGATTTCCAACCAGCATGGTCAGCGCCGCAGACACCCACAGAACCGCCGACCACTGGTCAGAGATTCCCTCCAAGCCGACATAGAAAACACGCAGGAAAACAGCGAATGCAGCGGCCTTGGGAGCGGTGGAAAGAAATGCGGTGATCGGCGTGGGAGCGCCCTGGTAGACATCCGGCGTCCAGATTTGAAACGGAGCAGCAGAGACTTTGAAGCCGAGACCGACAAACAACATGGCGGCAGCCAGCGCGAGCAGTTCCGGGGAATAGAGCGATGGCGCAACGCCGAACGGACTTTGAGGGACGGCAAGCGCTCCAGCGCCAGGATAAAAATCCGATAATCCATTTTGCGCTTTGAGAATTATTTCGCGAATGGCGGTGATGCGCGTGCTTCCGGTAGCTCCAAACAGCAGCGCAATGCCGTACAGAAAAAATGCCGTGGCGAATGAGCCAAGCAGGAAATACTTCAAGGATGATTCGCTGCCTTCCGAGCTGCGGCGGCGGAACGCAATCAGGATATAGCTAGACAGCGAAGAGATTTCCAGGCCGATGAAGATGAGAATCAAATCGTTGGCAGAAGCCATCAACCCCATGCCCGCTGCCGCGAACAGGAGCAGCGCGTGATATTCGCTGACCGGCATTCGTTCCGAGCGCAGATAATCCGAGGACGATAGCAGAACAAACGCCGCGATGAGCGGGAACAGGAAATGGAAAAAGATGGAAAAGGGATCGGTGAGGAGGATGCCGTCAAAAGCAGGCCCCGGGTAGCGCCGCTGGATGAGCGTAGCCACGGAAGCGGAAGCCAGACCCAGCAGCGCCAGAGTGCGCGTGCCGCGCCCGGTCTCCTGCGCTTGGAAAGCGCCCGTGAGCATGACTAGGATCGCGGTCAGCGTCAGAATCAGCTCGGGCAGCACGGCGATGAGATCAAATAGTTGCATGCGGCTCACGGCTCCCCAGGCTGCACAGGCAAGGAATTGTTTTGGCGCGATGCCAGAGGCTGCGAAGCGGTCGCCGGCAAAACTGACGCGCCAGGTGGCTTCGGAATACTATTCTCCACGCGAACCTCGCGGCGGCCTGCATGATCCAGAAGCGCAACCGTTGCGGCATCCATGCGGTGCAGGAAATAGGGCGAGCAAACACCCATCAGCACCATCAATGCGACGGCAGGAATCAGGATGATTTTCTCACGCAGATTCAGGTCGGTCATCGACGACTGCTTGGCGGCGGTTTCTCCAAGGAACACTCTCTGGTACATCCAAAGCATGTAGACAGCCGCCAGCACGACGGCGGTTGCGGCAATAGCCGCGTAGAGAACGCGCTCTTGCAAAACGCCGAGCAGAATCAAAAACTCACCGATGAAATTATTGAGCAAGGGCAGGCCGATGCTCGAAAGCGTTGTGATCAAGAATAATGTTGCTAAGACAGGAGCGGGCGTGGCGATGCCGCCCATGTCGCTGATCTGGCGCGTGTGCAGGCGCTCATAGATCATACCGACCAGAAGGAACAAGGCTCCAGTCGATACGCCGTGGTTGAGCATCTGATACAGCGCGCCCTGAACGGCGATTTGGTTGAAGGAAAATATTCCCAGGACCACAAAACCTAAATGAGCCACCGAAGAGTAAGCGATGAGCTTCTTGAGGTCGGGCTGCACCATCGCCACCAGAGACCCGTATACGATGCCAACCAGCGCCAAGACGCTGATCGGCCCCGCCAGCGCGTGCGCGGCGTCGGGAAATAAGGGCAGACAGAAGCGCAGCAAACCATACGCGCCCATCTTCAGCATCACTCCGGCCAACATCACAGAGCCTGCCGTCGGCGCTTCGACGTGGGCGTCCGGCAGCCAAGTGTGCAGCGGGAACAGGGGAACTTTGATGGCGAAAGCCGCGAAGAATGCCAGGAACAGCCAGAATTCTTCCTGCGGGGAAAAGCTATATGCGCCGCTGGCGATCTGCTCGAGGATGGACGGATAGTCGAAGGTGCCGAACAGATTGTATAGCCAGATAATGGCCACCAGCATGAACAGCGATCCGGCAAGAGTAAACAGCACGAACTTCACGGCCGCATAAACGCGCCGCTCATGACCCCAAATGCCGATCAGGAAAAACATGGGGATCAGCGTGACTTCCCAGAACACGTAGAACAAAAACAAATCCAAGGCCAGAAAAACTCCGAGCGTTCCGGTTTCCAGCAGCAGCAGGAAAAAGAAAAACTCCTTGACGTGCTTGCCGACCGAGTTCCAGGAAATGAGCACGCAAAGCACGCTCAGAAAAGTGGTGAGCAATAGCAGAAAAATGCTGATGCCGTCCACCCCGACGTGGTAGCGAATGGCAGGCGAGGTGATCCACAGCGTGCCGGTTTCAAACTGCATGGCTGAGGACGAAGCATCGAAGCGAGCCAGCAGGATCAAGGACAGCAGGAACGTCAGCAGCGTGCAGCCCAGCGCCACGCTGCGGAGAGCACTTTCGCGGTTGCGTGGAATCGCCAGCAGCAATACCGCGCCTGCGGCTGGGAGATAGAGAACGAGATTGAGCAGCCAGCTCATGCGATCAACCCCGTCATGAAGCCGATCAGCAGAATCGCGCCGATGACCATCCACGCTGCATAGGAGCGGATATTGCCGGACTGCCAGCGGCGCGCCCAGTCGCCAAAGCGCAGCACGCGGCTGGCGAGTCCGCGCGTCATGCCGTCAATCACCCATACGTCTATGATCTTCCAGAGCAGATTGCGCGAGATCGACCCCAGCGGGCGAATGATCGCCCAGCCGTCGGTTTGCGCCAGACCGATGGTTGCGGCAAAGAGCGCAGTGACGGCGCCGACGATGGCGACCACCAGCAAGGCCTCCGGCGCGTGCGTATAAAGAACGGAAGACCGGGCAATGATGTAAACGCCCGCAGTGACCATGGTCGCGGCGAGGATCAATGCGCTCACCGGGGCTGGCCCCAGCATGGCGTCGGGCAACCACGCATGGAGCGGAACTTGCGCGGATTTCCCGGCAGCGCCCACCAGGATCAGCAGGCAGATGACCGTCAGCGTGCCGTAATAATCCGTCTCCACCGGCCACGATGCGGCAGATGAAAATACCTCCGTGAAATTCAGCGAGTGGAAATTCGAGTAGATCAGCAATATGCCGAGCAGGAATCCGAAGTCCCCGATGCGCGTGGTGATGAAAGCTTTCTTTCCCGTGCCGGCGGCATCCTGCTGGTGATATTGGAAGCCGATCAACAGATAAGAGCACAGCCCCACGCCTTCCCACCCAACAAACAGGAGGGCGTAATTGCCAGCGAGCACCAGCATGAGCATAAAGAACAGAAACAGGTTCATATAGCAGAAGAACCTGTAGAAACCGCCCTCGCGGGCCATGTACCCGGCGGTATAAATGTGGATGAGAAGACCAACGCCGGCCACGATCAAGGCCATGACTGCGGATAACGGATCAAGATAAAAGTTGAATGGAATCTGGAGAGGACCGGCGACGATCCAGTTACTGTAGGTTTCCAGATGCGCTGTTTCGCCTAGCGAAAAGAACGCTCGCACCGCCAGCGCGAAGGAGCAGGCTACGGAACCAATGCCTACCGCCGCTATTGCGCGATTCGTGCAGCCCTTGCCCGTCAGGCCATTCCACAACGCTCCGACGAGGGGGAGCACCGGGATCAACCACAATTGAAGATTTGTATCCATGAGTGCGAAAGTTTCAGCCGCGCTACAGAAAAACCGTCTGCGGGCGAAGTCAGCCTACCATTTTATTAAGTTCATTCTGTCCACGTTGAGGGACTCGCGGTTGCGGAAAACCGCGATGATTATTCCCAGCCCGACGGCTGCCTCCGCAGCGGCCACCACCATGACAAAGAAAACAAAAATCTGCCCGTCGAGCAAACGGAAGTGATAAGACAAGGCCACAAAGCTCAAGTTCACCGCGTTCAACATCAGCTCGACGGACATGAAAATGGTCACAATGTTTCGCTGCAAAAGAAATCCAGCGACGCCCAGGCAGAACAGGATCGCGGAAAGCACCAGATAGTAGGAAAGCGGAATCATCGTTATACTTAAAATTTCTCCGGCACAGGCCGGGCAGAAATGCCTTTCAGGATTCTTTGCGGGCCAACACCACCGCGCCCACAAGCGCAACCAGGATCAGAATCGAAACGATCTCGAAGGGAAGCAGATAAGTCCGGAACAACATTCTGCCGATGTCCGCCGTGCGGCCGTGGAAGTCGCCGAAACGAACCATCTCGTCACTGGGAGCGATGCGATAAACGATGGAGGCGATGGAAGCCAGCAGCACCAGGATGAGCGGCACGCCCAGCGTACCGGCCAGACGGCTGAAATTCGTGCGCTCTTCTTCCCCGGCGTTCAGCAGCATGATGACAAACACAAACAACACCATGATCGCACCGGCGTAAACAATCACTTGCACGGCGGCGATGAACTCCGCGCCGAGCATCAAGTAGAGGGACGCCAGGGAAGCCATCACGCCAATGAGCGAGAGGGCGCTGTGGATGGGATGGTTCTGCAAAACCAGGTTCACGGCGAACCCTACCGCCGCAAGCGCAAAGAGAAAGAAAAATGCTTCGTACATAGAAATCTCGCTTATAAAACCGGCTGCCCGAAATCCTCAGTCTGCCCGATAGGCAACGATCAGGCTGGTCAGCAAGACATTGACCAGCGCCAGCGGGAATAAAAACTTCCACCCGAAGGCCATCAGTTGATCATAACGAAAACGCGGCAGCGTGCCTCGAATCCAAATATAGAGGAACAACAGCGCCAGCACTTTCAGCGAAAACCACAAAAGCGGCAACATGGTTTGGAGCAGTGCCGGGCCGAACACCGGGCCGTGCCAGCCGCCTAGGAAGAGCAAAGTCACCATGCAGGAAACGGTGAGCATGTTGGCGTACTCCGCCATGAAGAACATGGCAAACTTCATGCTGCTGTATTCCGTGTGATAGCCAGCTACCAATTCCGATTCGGCTTCGGGCAAATCAAAAGGCAGGCGGTTGGTCTGCGCTATGGCCGCCGTCAAAAAGCAAAAAAACCCGAGCAGTTGCGGGAAAATATTCCAGTGCGGAATAAAACCCCAAGTGGCGCCCGCCTGGGCATTGACGATATCCCGTAGATTCAAGCTGCCGGAAAGCAGCAGCACGCCCACCAGCGACAAGCCCGCCGCCAGCGCGTAACTAATCATTTGGGCCGAGCTGCGCAGACCGCCCAGCAGGGCGTATTTGCTGTTCGAGGACCAGCCAGCCAGAGCAATCCCATAGACACCCATCGAACTGATGGACAAGATATACAGCACACCAATATCGAGGTTCGCAATCTGAAACAGGTCCACGCCGCCAACTAGCGTAACCGGCCCGAACGGAATGGCAGCGAACGCCAGCAGTGCGGTGATCACGGAAAGCGCCGGAGCCAGAAAATAAACGAGCCGGAACACGTTTGCAGGCGTGATGTCTTCTTTGGTCAGCAGCTTGATGGCATCGGCCAAAGGTTGCAACAGCCCGTGCGGGCCTACGCGCGTTGGCCCCCAGCGCGATTGCAGACGCGCGACCACTTTGCGCTCAAACCACACTGCGTAGGCCACCGCGGTGAGCACCACGAACACGATCACAATGACTTTCAACAGCGTGAACAATAGTACGGTAGTCGTCATGGCAGAAAAATAGAATTCAGAAATAATATGCGTGTTGATCTTACCGGTCAATCTCCCCCAGCACGATGTCGATGCTGCCGATGCAAGCGACGAGGTCGCTGAGTAGACGCCCTTCAGCCAGACGAGGCAGCGCCTGCAAATTGGCGAACGAAGGCGAGCGGACTTTTACGCGATACGGGTGCGCGGTGCCGTCACTCACAATGTAATAACCCATTTCGCCGCGAGGCGATTCCACGGCCTGATAGACCTCGCCCGGCGGCACGCAAAAGCCGTCTATGACGATTTTGAATTGCTGGATGAGAGCTTCCATCTCGGTCTTCCTATTGTCGCCTTGCGGCAGCACCACGGCGGGCGCGTTAACTTGGATCGGCCCTTCGGGCATGCCTTCCAAAGCCTGACGCACGATCTTCAAGCTTTCGCGCATCTCTTCCATGCGCACGATATAACGCGCATAGATATCGCCCTCGGCGCGCAGCGGCACGCGGAAGGAGAATTTGTCGTAGCTCGAATAAGGATTGTCGCGCCGCAAATCCCAATCAATTCCCGATGCTCGCGCCGTCGGTCCGCTGACAGCAAAGTCCAAAGCATCTTCTTTGGTCAAAATCCCCACGCTCTTGGTCCGCGCCATCCAAATGCGGTTTCGCGTCAAGAGTTCCTCATACTCGTCGATATGGTCCGGGAACGTTGCCATAACTTTTTCAACTCGTTTGAGGAACCCAGCCGGAGGCTCCAGCGCCAATCCGCCGACGCGGAAATAGCTGGTCATCATGCGCTGGCCGGACACGGCCTCAAACAAATTCAGAATTTCTTCGCGCTCGCGGAAGCAGTACAAAAGTACCGTCGTCGCGCCGATATCATTGGCGTGAGTGCCGAGCCATACCAGGTGGCTGCCGATGCGCGTCAGCTCGTTCAGCATCACGCGCATCCACTGCGCACGCGACGGCGGCTCCAGGCCTAATAATTTTTCTACCGCCAGAACGTAACAAAGGTTATTCGTCAGCGGGCACAGGTAATCAATGCGTTCGGTCAGTGTAATCGCCTGGTGGTAGGTTTTTGCCTCGCAGGTCTTCTCGATTCCGGTGTGAAGAAAACCAATGTCGGCGGTGGCTTTAAGAATCGTTTCCCCGTCCAGTTCCAGAATCAGGTGCAGCACGCCATGCGTGGACGGGTGCTGCGGCCCCATGTTCAAAATCATGGTGCGCTTGCCGACCGGCGCGATGGTCTCTTGGAACATTACCGGTAACCTGTTACCGGATAATCTTTACACAGGGGATGCCCCTCCCAGTCAATTGGCATGAGCAACCGCCGAAGGTGGGGATGCCCCGCAAAGCGAATGCCGAACAGGTCGAACACCTCGCGCTCGCACCAATTGGCCGCGCCCCACACGGGGACCACGGAAGCAATGGAGGGTTGGTCGCCGCCCAGTCTGCACTTCAGCCGCAAAGGTTGTTTGCGCTCATGACAAAACAGGTGATAGACAACCTCAAACCGTGGCTCGGAAGGATGCCAATCAACTGCGGTCACATCAGACAAATAAGCGTAACCGCGCCGGGCTTTCAATATTTCGCAAACGGTAAGAATCTGGCCGGGGTCAATCACCAAAGTTAACTCTCCCAGCTCGAGCTTGGCATCAACAATACTAGTCGGCGCTAGTTCCGTTAATGTGGCTGCATCCGGTGTGGCGGCAACCTCCGGGGGGATCATGTGGAATCTCCAGTGTCTGCATTGGTCCAGTCCAAAGCGCCTTTCTTCCAAACGTAGGCGAAACCGGCTCCCACCAACAGAATGAACAGCAGCATTTCCACGAACCCAAACCACTTCAATTCCCGGTAGATGACCGCCCACGGAAACAAGAAGATGACCTCTACGTCAAACAAAATGAAGATCATCGCCACCAGGTAAAATTTCACGCTGAAGCGCTGGCGAGCATCGCCGGTAGGCTGGATTCCGCATTCATAGGCAGACAGTTTCGCGCGGCTGGGCTTGCGCTCGCCCAGAATCCAGGAAAGGGCTAGCATTGCTCCCGCAAGAGCAACTACCACTAGGAGCATTAGAATAACGGGGATATAATTTTGGAAGTAAGCGTTCTGCATGAAAAGGGACCAATTACTGAAATGTTATAATAACAGCAAAAAGCATTAGTTATTAATATAGGTGCCGCATACGAAAAATTTCCAGCTCGACGATAAAAGAATCGCCCGAAACGGGCCAAAAGGAAGCGGTTGCAAGATATGATCTTTGGTTTTAATACAGACGTTGCGGGTAAGGACGGGGTTTATCATGTCCAAACGGAAGATCGCGGGGAAAAACACCCCGTCGTCGATACCATCATTTATGTAAAGGGTAAGATCGTCCACCGGCAACAGACCAAATACGCTCCGGGTGAACTTTCCAAAACAGACATCGAGGAAATGGTCCGCCGCCAGCACAAAGAATGGGTGGAAACGATTCGGGCCGGTCAGTTTGCCTCGCAGTCACAATCAGAACAGGCTCCGGAGGCGCCCTGGGATCCTATCCAATTGCTGAACCCCTCGGACCTTTTTAAGAACGGGATGTTGCAATTTGAAATCTGTGTCCACGATGCCAGGCGGCAATTAGCGGGACCAGAGGTGGTCATCGACGCGCGCTGGTTCGATGGAAGCAGCACTTCGCAAACCCAGGAGGTGCGGTTGGGAGAAGACGGTACCGCGCTGATTCAATTCCCGCCGCCAGCCAATACTTCGGAGGCTATACTGCTGCTTTGCGCGACAGGCCCCGACAGCCGGAGCTTCGCGCAGTTCCGAGTTGCAGACCAGACTCTTTAGCCAGGAACATTTCGGATGGAAATTGTCATCAACGGAGAAAACAGGCCGCTGGAAGCAGTCATGACCTTACAGTCGCTGCTGCGCGCTCTAGCTTTGCCCGAGGATCGCATTGCCGTGGAACTCAACCGCGAGATCGTCCGCAGGGATTTATGGGAAAAAACGGAGATCAAAGACCACGATCGCTTGGAAATTGTGCATTTTGTCGGCGGGGGATAAGGAAGTTATCTATTTTGATATTCTGTTCTGGTTGCTCGCTTCAAAATCTCTAACTAACGGATGGCCGGCAGGATTCACTCAACATTTTTCTGGATGAGATGGCCCATCTTATCCTGTTTGGTTTTCAGATACCGTTCGCGGTTTGGTTCAGCGGTTGCGGAAATCGGCACGCGCTCCCGCACCTCAATGCCGCCTTCCTCCAGCGCCCGTATTTTTTCAGGATTGTTCGAAAGCAGCCGCACAGCCGCTATTTCATAATATTGGAGAATGCCAACCGGCAAGCGGTATTGCCGCAAATCGGCCTGAAAGCCAAGCTCCTGGTTGGCTTCCACCGTATCCATGCCGCCGTCTTGCAGCTCGTAAGCCTGCAATTTGCTCATCAAGCCGATCCCACGACCTTCCTGCTGCTCGTAAATCAGCAGGCCCGACTCGCTGGCGCCGATCTGCTTGAGCGCCATCTCCAGTTGTTCACGGCAGTCACAGCGCAGTGAGCCGAACACATCTCCCGTCATGCACTGGGAGTGAATGCGCACCAGAGGAACAGAGCCGCGGCGAAGCTCCCCTTTGACCAGAACCACCGCGGTTTCCTCCGGGGCTTCTCCTGGAGCGAGCCGGAACCCGCAGATTCGGAAATGCCCGGAGCGGCTGGGGAAGTCCGCATCGGCAACTTTTTCAACCGGGATTCGATTCGTGGATTTTAATGCATTCGGATTGATGTCATGAGACATTTGAAATTTCATTATAATGTTTGCGGCTAGCAGGCACAACGTGCTGGCCTCAGGTGCGCAACGATCCCGCCGGAAGGCGTCCCGGAGACTGTCGCTTTGGAATTGAGCCTTGCGAGAGAATTATTGCTGCTCGTCTTGCTCGTCAAGATGCTGGCAGCCGCTTCCATGGCCAGCCTGCTGGGCCGTTTTCCATCCTTCAAGCGGCTCCTGTTTGAAGGCGATACAGGAATTCGCAGCCAGTTTTATTTTGGACTGGCGCTGGGAACAGCTCTCTTCATCGGCACTTCCCTTCGCGTTGCTCTGCGGTTTCAGGCGCCGGACTTAGGCGTGGAAGGCACCGTGCTCGCAGGTGTCCTGTTCGGGCACATCGCAGGCATTGTAGCAGGCGCTTTGGCTTCGCTGCCGGCAATGGCCAACCAGGAATTTCTTTCTTTCCCGTTCTTGATCGCCGCAGGAACGCTGGGCGCTTTCGCCCGGTTCATGCTGCCCAGCAAAGAAGTCGTCTGGCACTTCTCGCCATTCTTTGACCTCAACCTGTACCGGTGGTTTCGCCAGCGGTTTGGCTACCCGCGCGGCGATTGGCAGATGTTTTTCTTCCTGCTGCTCATCGTCCTGGAGGCTGCCCGCATGCACCTGGGCCGAGCCATGCCGGGGCGTTTGTTTTACCTCCTCGATGGCAGCCCCTGGATCGTCATTGCTATTTGCCTGGCGGCGATTGCTTCCGTGGCTATCCCGCTCACTATTTGGAAAAACATTCGCATCGAGCTGCAACTGGAGGAACAAAACCGGCTGCTGATCCAGGCTCGATTGGATGCGCTGACTGCTCAAATCAATCCGCACTTTCTGTTCAACACGCTCAATTCGATTGCGTCGCTGGTCCGCACGAATCCTGAAACAGCCCGCCAGGTGATCGTGAAGCTTTCCAACATCCTGCGGCGCCTTCTCAAAAAACAGGACAATTTCACCTCGCTCAGCGACGAGATGTCCTTCATTGACGATTACCTGGCCATCGAGGTGGTTCGCTTCGGCGAGCAGAAGCTGAAAATCGTAAAAGAAATTGACGAAGAGACTTTGCGCCTGATGGTCCCCAGCATGATGTT
>MEKX01000016.1:0-1403 GCA_001767075.1 Acidobacteria bacterium RIFCSPLOWO2_12_FULL_54_10
GCGGCGTTCCATATTCCATTGCAATAAACCTATCGTTAGGTTATTATTATTCCATGAGCAACGTCAGCAACGCGGCGAGCATCTTAGGACGCAAGAGTGCAGATGTTCGTCGCCAGAAGTGGGGCAGACGAGAGTTTGTCCGGCGAATGCGGAAGTGGGGAAAGCTGGGCGGCAGACCGCGCAAGGTTAAGAGCAGGGCAGGATCAAAAGGACGGTGAGCGATGGCGATTTACAAGCGAGGGAAAGTGTATTGGTACAAGTTTACTTGGCACAACGAGCCGATCCGCGAGAGCACCAAGCAGGGTAATCCGCGAGTGGCACGGCAAATGGAAGCGGCGCACAAGACTTCACTCGCAAAGGGGGAAGTCGGGATAAGAGACCGCAAGCCGGTGCCGACGTTATCGAGATTTGCCGAAGGTGATTACCTGCCCTATGTGAAGGCTACCTTCCTAGCCAAGGTCAAGACCCGAAAATATTACGAGTATGGCGTGAAGGCTCTCCTGTCCTATGACCCACTAGCAACGGCCTCTCTCGATGCCATTACCACGGAGCATATCGCCGGATACGCAGCCAAGCGGAAAGAACATGGCGTCAGCCTGAGCGCGATTAACGGCGAGTTGCGGGTGCTTCGGCGGATGTTTACCCTTGCCCAAGAATGGGGGAAGGCTGAGAAGGCATTGACTAAGGTGCGAATGCTGCCGGGGGAGCGGCATCGGGACCGCGTATTATCCGCGACTGACGAAGCAAAATACTTGAGCAAGGCAGACACCCTGCTTCGGGACGTGACGACCATGCTGTTTGATTGTGGGCTGAGGCCGGAGGAATGTTTCCGGCTACGCTGGGAAAATGTGAAGGAAGGAAAGATTGAAGTGCAGCATGGCAAGACCCCAGCGGCCCGGCGCAATATCCAAATGACGCAGAGAGTGGAAGCAATTTTGAACATACGGCAAGCGAGTGCAGATAGCGAGTGGGTTTTCCCAGCGCATACGGGCAGCGGCCACATTGAACCGTGCAGCATCAAGCGGCAGCATCAGAATGCGTGCAAGAAAGCCAAGGTAAAACCGTTCCCGCTCTACACCCTGCGGCATACCTGCCTGACCCGATGGGCACCACACATGGACCCGTGGACCTTGGCATATTTAGCAGGGCACCGCGATATGTCCACTACACGTCGCTACGTACACCCACAGGAAGGCACTATCCGGCAGGCACTGGAAAATGCGCGGAGTGGGCACAAAACTGGGCACAGTGCAGAAATTGGAATTGAGGGGGAGACAGTCCGATCAGCGACAATCAATTGATAGTATTGAAGAAGAATGGTGCGCCCGGACGGATTCGAACCGCCGACCTACTGATTCGTAGTCAGTCGCTCTATCCATCTGAGCTACGGGCGCCCTGAAAAT
>MEKX01000016.1:1433-5037 GCA_001767075.1 Acidobacteria bacterium RIFCSPLOWO2_12_FULL_54_10
TGCGACTCTTCGCAGTTTAACGGGATTATTTAAAGCGGTCAATACGTTCAACTTCTATTCCTTGCAGGGAAACCGATTCAATATCAATAGCGTCTAAATATATTGATACTCGCAATTCTCACCTGAATGAGCGTGTCAAATTTGACATTTATCTCTATCATATAAGGGATATAGAGTTGTCCCAGCAGTTGCTCGAAAGGCAAATCATCCAGTGAATTTAATAAACAGCAAACGATCGGTCCTTGTGGTGCTAGCAGCGTTCGCCCTAGGAGGCCTCCTTTCTTATCTAATTACTAGGCCAAAAAACGCTGGCAATGGGCCGCAAGCACAAGGAAATCCGCAAGCTCGCTCAGGACCTGGTGGAGGCGGACAAACAGCAGGTGGAGCCAATAACAGGCCAGGAGCGGGCGGTGGCAGCGGACCTGGAGGGGGAGGTTTTCCAGGTGGTGCTGGCGGCGGGCGACCGCAATTGGTGGAGGTCGCGACAGTCCGCCAAGGATCGATTCGAGAACAAGTTTCCTTGGTGGGGTCCTTAAAACCGCTTGAACGCGTGGATGTGACTCCAAAAATAACCGGAAGGTTGAAGACTGTTCTAGTTCAGGTTGGGGACCCCGTAAGGCAAGGGCAGTTGATCGCGGAACTTGAAGACGATGAGTTGGGACAGCAGGAGTTGAGATTCCAAGCGTCGTTGGCTGTGACTCAGGCCAACCATTCGCAGCGCGAAGCAGAATTAGAAAATGCACGCGCAGAGCGGGAGCGAGCTGCCAATTTAGTAGAAGAAGGCCTGATCTCCCCGCAGTCGTGGGATACCATTCAGACCAGATACCGTGTAGTGGAATCACAATTAAAATTGGCGCAGGCGCAAGTTCAGCAAGCGACTGCCGACTTGCAAGAGTTACGGATTCGCAAGCAGCAGACTAAATTGATGTCTCCCATGGACGGATACGTAGGACGACGCTATCTTGATCCAGGCGCATTACTGAATCCGAATGCTCCTGTCGTTACCGTCTTGCAACTTTCCCGGATGGTTACTGAAGTCAGCGTTCCTGAGCAATACTTATCGCGGTTGAGAGTTGGAAATTCAGCGAAAATTTCAGTGGATGCCTTGCAAGGACAGGTTTTTGAGGGAAAAGTGGCTCGGATTTCACCACTCCTGGATACGGCCACGCGCACGAGCGCTGTGGAGATCGAGATTGCCAATCCAGCGGCGCAACTGAAGGCTGAAATGTTTGCCCGAATCCAGATGGACTTGGGAACGGAGCGCTCAGTGCTTCTGGTCCCGCGGGAGGCAGTGGTGCTGCGAGGCCAGCAGGCAGGCGTGAACGTGCTCCAGGACGACAAAGTGAAGTTCCACCCGATCCAACCCGGGCTCAGTACGGACGAGGGAGTGGAAATACTGGATGGCCTTGAACTCGGGGTGACTGTAATAACTCGTGGTTCACAAGCTTTGAGGGACGGAGATGCGGTTACGGTTCCAGGGGCGGATGAGGCGGGCACCGACCCACGGTCCAGGCAAGATGCTCAAGCACCGCGCAGTGGAGGAAACCGATCATGAGTCTTCCTGATCTAGCCATTCGCCGCTCTGTGACAATTTACATTTGTTGCGCCTTGGTGGTTTTGCTGGGCGCTATCTCGTTCCAACGTCTGCCGATTGACTTGATGCCCGATATTGAGTTTCCGCGCATCACCGTGAATACAAACTATTCGGGAGCTGCGCCGGAGGAGATCGAAACCCTCGTTACCCGCCGCATCGAAAACGCCGTCGGATCAGCGCCCGGCGTGGAAGAAATTACTTCTACTTCGCAGGAAGGCTCAAGCCGAGTGATTGTTGCCTTCGCCTGGGGTACCGATCTGGACGAAGCCACAAACGAATTGCGGACCCGCTTGGACCGTGTGCGAAATCAATTGCCCGATGGAAGCGACCCGCCGCAGCTTTTCAAGTTTGATACGTCACAATTCCCGGTCCTGTTTCTTGCGGTAACGGGCAATATGAATTCCAAGGATTTGAGAACGTTCGCGGAAGATCAGATCCAATATCGCATTGAACGTGTGCCGGGCGTAGGTCAAGCCAGCGTGCAAGGCGGCTTGCGGCGGGAGATTCAAGTCAATTTGTCGCTGGAGAAATTGCGCGCATACAATCTGTCGCTCAATCAGGTCGTCAACGTCATTCGCAGCGAGAATGCCAACCGGCCTGCGGGTCCAGTACAGGAAGGGCGGTTCGAAATTCTGCTGCGGACGCAAGGGCAGTTTGAAGGCCTGGATCAGGTTCAGAACCTGGTACTGACAACTCGCGGCGGGGTCCCTGTCTATTTGCGAGATGTCGCTGAGATCGCAGACGGAACGGAGGAAGAAAGAAGGATCATCCGCATTAACGGGCAACCTGGTGTGCGCATGATCATCCAGAAACAGTCTGGATCAAACACCGTGGCGGTTGCGCGAGCCGTGCGTGATGAGATCGAAAAAATCAATCGGGATTTTCCGGCAACCAGGGTCTGGATTCTTCGGGATACATCCACGTTCATTGAGAATTCCATCTGGACAGTCGGCGAACATGCCATCTTAGGCGCTGGACTCGCGGTGCTCATCTTGCTGGTTTTCCTGCGCAATCTGGGCAGCACGCTCATCGTTTCATTGGCAATTCCGATCTCGCTGATCGGCACGTTTGCTCTGCTCTACTTCAGCGGTTTTACTTTGAACACCGTAACGCTCGGCGGCTTGGCGCTCGGCGTGGGACGGCTGGTGGATGATGCCATCGTCGTATTGGAAAACACGTTTCGGCATCGTGAGGCAGGTAAATCGAAGATAGAAGCGGCATCGATTGGGACGCAGGAAGTGGGAGCTGCAATCATTGCCGCCACTTTGACGACGGTGGTTGTTTTTCTTCCCATCGCATTTATTAGCGGTCTCGCCAGCGTAATGTTCCGGCCTATGGCGTTCACCGTGGCCTTTGCGCTCATGTGTTCTTTGTTTGTTGCTTTAACTTTAATTCCCGTATTGACTTCGAAATACTTGCGAGTCGAGCCGCCTTCCGCGGAACGTCATCCATTCCTGCGAAGCATTGCAGTTCGCACGGGAAATACGCTAGAGCGCATGGATATTGCCTATCAGAATGCGCTGGCTTGGGCTTTACACCATCGTAAGACGGTGATTCTCGGTTCAGCAGTAGCTATGGCAGTGTCATTTCTAATGGTTCCGTATATCGGAGTGGAATTGATGCCGGAGACGGATGAAGGCGAAGTTTCAGTAAATATCGAAATGCCCGCGGGAACTCGCCTGCCGGTGACACAAGAAGTCGTTGTACGTACGGAGGAGTTCATACGCAAAGAAGTTCCGGAAGTCGAGAATCTGTCTACGTAAATCGGCGGGGGCGGATTTGGTGGTGGCGGCGGTTTCGGCGGAAGTTCAGGTACGCACACGGGGCAAATCAGTTTGGAACTGGTCGAACGCAAACGCAGGCAACGATCCTCGCAGGAGATTGCCGCGTTACTGAATCGCAGCCTAAATACCGAACCGGGTGTGGTGGCGAGAGCGCGTTCTACGGGAGGCTTGCATTTGCCGGGCATGGGCGGGGGAGGGGAACGCGTGTCGTTGGAAATACGCGGTT
>MEKX01000016.1:5080-12145 GCA_001767075.1 Acidobacteria bacterium RIFCSPLOWO2_12_FULL_54_10
CATAGTCGAAACTGTGCCAGGCGTAACCGATGCCAGAATCAGTCGCCGCGAAGGTGTGCCGGAAATGCTCATCCATGTGGACCGGGTGAAGGCAGCCATGCTCGGACTGAACGTGAACGAGATGGGTGCGGTCCTGGAAACCGCCATCGGCGGCCAGGAAGCCGGTTTGTTTCGCCAAGGCGGCGACGAGTACAACATTGTCGTGCGCTTGCGGGAAGCAGATCGCTCCAGTTTAAATAATGTCGGTATGATTCCAGTATCCACTCCTGGCGGCAAAGTTATCGAAGTGGGCAGTTTGTTCTCGACTCAGCGGCAGGAAGGGCCGATAGCGCTGGAGCGGCATGATCGCGAGCGGATCATCACCATCTCGGCGAACCTGTTTCAGAGGGATCTCGGCTCCACAATCAGCGACATCCAAACGCGATTGGAGCCAATTCGCGCACAGTTGCCGCCCGACTTTGCTATTTTGTTCGGCGGGGAATATGAAGACCAGCAGGAATCATTCCGGGAACTGTTGTTTGCTCTGTTGCTGGCTGTGGCGCTGGTTTACATGGTGCTGGCCGCGCAATATGAATCCTGGCGTGATCCGTTCATCATCCTCTTCTCCATTCCAGTCGCAGCCGTCGGCGTGGTTGGGGCGCTGTTCTTTACAGGAAGCAATTTCAGCATACAAGCGTTTCTAGGCGTCATCATGCTCAGCGGAATTGCGGTCAGCAATGCAATTCTTTTGGTGGATTACACGAATATTCTGCGCCGGCGAGATGGCCTGTCGGTTTTCGACGCAGTAACCGTCGCTGGCCGCCGCCGCTTGCGGCCTATTCTTATGACCAGTCTCACGACTGCCCTGGGTTTATTTCCAATGGCTCTTGGATTTGGAGAGGGCGGAGAAGTGCAGGCTCCGATGGCGCGAGTGGTGATTGGCGGTCTGATCGCTTCCACGGCGATTACTTTATTATTCGTGCCAACCTTGTATGCAATTGCTGAAGAGCGAAGCGAACGGAGAGCGATTGCTGCTGCACGCAGGCACACGGGTGAAGAATTGTCAGCGGCAGGTGCGGATTAATCGAATTGACAAAGTCTACAAACCTGGAAATAAAGGGCCTGCATATCCGGTCATTTCAAGATACCCCCGGCCAGTCAATCGCTTACCTTTTCTCTGGCCGCTTGCAGAAATGCTGCCTTCCCAATAAATAACGCCTGTTGAAGCCGTGGTGACGAGTTCCTGCTCTGGAAATGCCGCATTAATTTCTGCCTCTATTTCCAGCCGGGGCACTGCGATGCGCCATCGTATGGGATAGCGTGCGTGGCTGCGTGGACTGGTCCAGACTTCTATAGGGACCATTTGGAATTCCTCGGACGTGAGTTGTGTCACCTTGCCATCGGCCTCCACAAAACTACCGGAGGAGAATGGATCGTCCTCCCCTCCTTTCCGGCGAAATTGGTAAAGCATCAATTCCGTGCCGTCTTCCATTTGTAAGCTCACCCAATCCCACCCCGTTTGGTCTGGCGAGAGTTGGTTTGTAGCGAATTCGTGATCCATCCAGGACCACCCGGAAACTTCGTAGGTTCTTCCATCCAACATGATTTGGCCACGGGTCGCAAGACGAGTAAGGGAGTAGTAATGGGATGCATTGCCTTCCCCTGAGGATTTTTGGCTGAAGCCGTTATTACCTTGGAGAATCGGTGGTTTGCGAGGCTCAAGAATTAATGAGATTTGATGCTTCCCATCCCGCGCCTTCAAATCCCACTGGTTGCCGTCAAGTGCTGCCGACCATTCTTCCTGCTGTGATCCATTCCAAATTTTCCCTTGATTCGCATCCACCCCAGCCATGCCGATTCCAGCACGGCGGATTCTTTCGGCATAGAAATGTTTTTTCAATGAGCCATCGCTGATCGCAAAGTGCGCAGCATAAAGATCATCAACGCGCCAGAGAGAGGGATTTGGATAGGGATTATCGATTCCTTCCCGGAAAAATGTAAGTTCGAACCCGAACGTTTGCCCGGTTTCCGTATGAAGATTTCCAGTGAAGTACCACCACTCAGTTTTGAAACAAGGGTGAGAAAAATGATCGCGCGGGAATTCAAATTTATATCCTGCTTGCGCCCGGCAGAAACGCTCGCCTTGAGCAGCCGAAGATTGAGAAAACGCAATCACCGGCGCAATCGTTAATTGGCATAGAATAAACGCGTGAAGCATTCTCATTCGACTGCGATGACCTCGGCAGGATTGAATTGCCCGGCGACACGCGATGGATAGAGTCCGGCGAGAATAGAGACCGTCAAAATAGCGAGCCCGGAAACAGCCAGGAACGTGCCAGGGTAAAGAAATTGAATCGTCCATCCGAAGGACTGTTTGTTAATGGTAAAGATTAGAACCAGCGATAAAAGAACGCCCATGAGCCATCCGGCAATGTTCCCGAGTAGTCCGACAAGGGCTGCTTCCGCGAGGATGATATTGCGCAATTGCGAACGGGTAGCGCCCAGTACTCTGAGAATCCCCAACTCCCGTCTTCGCTCAATAACGAAAGCCAGCAGGGAATTGGCAATGCCCAAAGCCGCCACCGCGAGGGCTACTATTTCCAGTGCATAGGTTATGGAAAATGTGCGGTCAAAAACTCGTAACACAGCTTGTTGCAAGGCGGCATTTGGCGTGATTAAAAATTGATAGCCCATCGACCCAAGGCTTTCGTAAAGCTCTTCGGCGACTCGACTGCTATCGGTGCCTGGATTCAGATAAATTGCTAATGTGCTGGCGGCGTCATCATGGAAAAGCTCTCGATAGGTGCCACGGTCGATTACGACAGTACCGCGGTCATTGGAGTAATCATAGTATATGTCGGCGATTTGGAATATGCGCTTGCCCGATGGCGTGTCGATGGCGATGTGATCACCTGCGGAAATACCATAATGAATTGCAAAAGGTTCCGAGGCGAGCGCTTTGCCGGAAACATCGCCTGACATGACTTCGCGTGGCGAGCGACCGTCGGTGAACAGTAGATTTCCATGCTGGACCAAGGTAGCCCATTCACCAGCCCCCAAAACCGCCAGATTTCCTTGGTAAATAAAATCTAAGCTGCGAAAGCCATCGACCGCCGCGACACCCGGCGTTGCACGCACAATTTCGATGGCGGCTGCAGGAATTGTAGAGTCATTTGAGTTTCCAACTTGCGCGGATGGCTTCAGGAAAAGGTCGGCGCGCAATGTTTGGTCTGCCCATACTTGTACGGTTTGGCGGAAGCTTTCGACCATGATGGCGACACTAGCCATCATGGCCACGGCTGTCGCAAGCGACATCGCCAAAACAGAAATTCTGCCTGGAGAAGCGCTGAGGCTTCGGGAGGCTAGGTGTCCTTCGGCGCCAAAAAGAAATCGCAAAGGGGGATGTAATGCAAGTGTAAAGGCGTGCAGCAGAAGAGGCATGAGTAGTGAAAACCCTGCAATGATGAAGAACGCCGACAAGTACCCAAACAGAGGCAAGCGCCCGACAGGTGGCAATAGCGCGGCACCCCCAGCCAACACAAGAGTCAGCGCTCCACCGAAAGCATATTTATTTCGCTTGAGCCGATGGCCGTGTTCGTGAGCGCCTCTCCGCATGGCCTCCACCGGTTGAATCGCAGATGCTTCCAATGCTGGAAAGAAAGCAGACACAAAGGCAACTCCCATGCCGATGATTAGAGAGGTAAGAATGATTGATCCATCCATATCAACCTGCGGCGGTGGAGCACTCGCGTAGAGATCGTTAACCGTTGCGGAAACCATGCGCAGGGCTGTTCCAGCGAGCACTCGGCCAAGGGCAATTCCAGTCAATGCGCCCAGCATTCCCAGCAAAACTGCTTCGGCAAGGAACAAGCTCAGAATTTGCCGGGATGTAGCGCCCAGTGCTCGCAATGTCCCAATTTCCGGTCTCCGGCGCACCACTGATATGGCGATGGTGTTGTAGATCAGAAATGCTCCGACCACCAATGAGATGTAGCTAAGAGCAGTCAAATTCCAGCGGAAAGCACGAAGCATTTTTTCAGTCTGTTCAGCGCGAGCTTCTGGTCTCTCGGAACGCAAACCGGGAGGTAGCTGCGCTGGCAGGCGTACTTCGTAAGCGGCAAGATCATTTGGGGGAACGATCAGATCCACACGGTCGAGCTTGCCGAGTCGCCCAAAGGCGAGCTGCGCGGCAGCAATATCAAGAATCATAAGATTCCCCGCCATGATCTTGCCTGTGCCTTCCGCTGTAAGAATCCCTCGCACGGTGAACACTTCCTGACGATCATTGACGAGCAGGAGAATTTCTGAATTCACGCTCAGACCATAACGATGTGCAAGACCTTCACCGATGACGATTGAATGAGGATCAGTAAGCAGCAGGAGAAAATCGCGTGGACTTAGTTGATTGCCCTGAAGTGTGGTATCACGGAATGGGCGATCTTGCACGATATCAATGCCTAGCACGCGAACGACTTCGCGGGTCGATGGAATAACAGCGGTGGATTCGATGATCGGAGAAATGCGAACTTCTGGGCCGAATAATTTTGCGAGATCGGGCAACAGCATTTCATCAATACCGTTGAGACCGCGGATTGAAAGGTTTGTGCGGCCAGCGATGTCGTTTAAGGAGTTTTGGAAAGAATCGATGGCGGCGCGATTGGCGAGTTGAACGGCGAGGATGACGCCGACTCCTAATCCTACCGCGAGGATGCTCAACACCGTGCGCAGGCGGTCACCGGGACGGCCGATGCCCAATAGGTGTCTTAAGATGAAGCGATAGAAGAAAGAGGCGGGTACGGCCATGGGAGGAAAAAAAGGGATGGTTCGGTAGCAGAACTGGGTGCAAAAAAGTCTCCAGTTACTGTTCGAAACTCTCCCCTAATTACTCAATCCTCTCGGTTCTCTCGGTTCCCACAGTTAAATCGGTTCCATCGGTTCCTTCGGTTGGCTCGGTTCGATCAAGTCCTGTTGGCGATGGGAACATAATCTTGCAGCGTTGCGCCCGTGTAAATCTGGCGAGGGCGACCGATTTTCGGAGCGCCGGATTCGGTCATCTCTTTCCAATGCGCGATCCAGCCCGGCAATCTTCCCAAAGCGAACATGACGGTGAACATATTGTTGGGTATGCCGATGGCCTTGTAGATGATGCCGCTATAAAAGTCCACGTTGGGATAGAGCTTGTGATCGACGAAATAGCTGTCGCTCAATGCGCGCTCTTCGAGCTTCTTGGCGATGTCCAGCAGCGGATCGCGAATGCCGAGCTTGTTGAGCACCGTGTCGCAGGCCTTCTTGATGATCTTGGCGCGCGGATCAAAGTTTTTGTAAACGCGATGCCCGAAGCCCATCAGGCGGAAACTGGATTTCTTATCCTTGGCCATAGCGACGTACTTATCGACATTACCGCCATCCTGGTTGATCAACTCCAGCATGGTCATGACTTCCTGGTTGGCTCCGCCGTGGAGCGGGCCCCAGAGAGCGCAAATGCCGGCGGCGATGCAGGCGAACAGGTTGGCCTGGCTGCTGCCGACCAGGCGAACAGTAGAGGTGCTGCAATTCTGCTCATGGTCCGCATGCAAGATAAGAAGCAGATCGAGAACGCGGGCGACATCTTCATCCAATTTATATTTATCCGCAGGCACGGCAAAGAACATCTGCAAAAGATTCGCCGAGTAGCTCAATGAATTGTCCGGATAAACGAAGGGCTGGCCGCGCGATTTCTTGTGCGACAAAGCAGCAATCGTCGGGAGCTTGGCCAGCAGGCGGACGATGGTGTCGTTGAGATGAGTACGATTGGAAGGGTCCAAAGCCTCCGGGTAATAGCTGGACATGGAGCAGACCATCGCGGAGAGGATGCCCATGGGGTGCGCGGTGCTCGGATAGCCGTCATAGAAGCGCTTCATGTCCTCATGGATCATGGAATGATGACATAACTGGTAATTGAAGTCGTCCAGTTGAGCGCGCGTGGGGAGCTTGCCGTAGATGAGCAAATAGGAGACTTCCGTAAAAGTAGAATGCTCCGCGAGTTGGTCGATGGGGATGCCGCGGTAGCGCAATATGCCCAAGTCGCCGTCAATGAAAGTGACGGCACTGGTGCAGGCTCCGGTGTTGACATAGCCTGGATCGAGCGTGACGCAGCCCGTATCGGCGCGCAGCTTCGATATATCAATCCCTTTTTCGTTCTCAGACCCGGTGATGATGGGGTATTGGAGTGATTTACCGCCGACGGCAATCGTGGCGGTTTCTGTATTTGTGTTTGTATTGGCCGTTGTCATAAGAGCTGTCCGTCCCTTTAGTAAATTTCGTAGATCAGTATATTATCATCGGCAGAATTCGCCGCGAGCGTCTATCCTAAATGCAGCGACTGCCTGCTGTACCTGCTGAAGCCCAGCCCAGACCGAGGGCCGGGAAACAAACTGAGAACATTAAGTCTACCAAAATCCAACCCTGAATATTACTGCTGTTTAGGGAGAAAAGTAAAGAAATTCAAGAAAAAAGAGCGAGGGGAGGGAAGTGGCGAGTGACAAGTGATAAGTGATGAGAGAAAGGACACGAAGAAGTTAGGAGCGAGGGAGTGGGGAGTAGGGAATGGGGAGTGGGGGAGGAGAGCCGCTGCGCCTACGGCCGCGCTCCGGCCCTTCGACTTCGCTCAGGACAAGCTCGGGATGACAGCTAGGGGGGCAGGCGGGACGCTGGTGCTACTAGGTTTTGCGGCGGGATTTTTTGGCGGAGGGGAGCAGGGGCACGGTGAGTTTTTCATAGAGGGAGAAGAGGTGTTCGACGCGCTGGCGGTCGTTTTCGAAAGGTTGCGAGCGGTAACAGCGGTCCACGGCGCGGTCGAGGGCGGCGTGGGCTTTGACCAGCGCGGGCGGCATGGACAAAGGATCGTAGAGGTCGGCCAGCGTCGCGTCCGGAAATTTCTTGCGCGCGTCTAGGACCGCTTGCGCGGCGGCTTCCACTGCTGCACGCTGTTTCGCGGTCGGCTCCGGCCATGGGAAATTGTTGTAGACCAGACTGTTTGAGTAGCGGTAACGAGATTCCAATCGCCCGCAAACTTGTTTGACCCACGCCATGTGAATCGCAGAGGAG
>MEKX01000017.1:0-6326 GCA_001767075.1 Acidobacteria bacterium RIFCSPLOWO2_12_FULL_54_10
CGAGCATTTCGTTGCAGGCCCTGAAAAGAAAGCTTCGGCCCCCTTCTCCTGCTCTCGTAGATAGACGTCTTCACCGGGGGCTAGAGCCGGTCTCAAAAATGGTCTTCTTTGTCAACCTGTGGGCACGGATTCAGCCGTGCCGTATGAAAAGGCGAAAAAACAGGGGCTTCAGGCCAATGAGGGAACTTCCGATTTTGCCAATGGCGTCTTTGCACGCATTTTTGAGACCGGTTCTAGCAATGCCCACCCCGCCGCAGACTTTCTTTCCTCTGTCTCTTCCGGGGAAAGTGGGCCACAAGCCTCGGGCTCAGAAACCCGAAGGCTTCATCCGAGAATCGGAATACACGCTGGCCTGCTTGGTGGGGTTGGTTCTGAACGACCTATTACGCGGTATCTGCCACGCCCCAATCGGCGGCATAGACTTAAGAGGAAAAACTGGCCACGGCGGCTTTCTCGTCCGCATAGCGAGGGATGATCGTGTCCACTCGTGTAATTCGAAGCACGTCGGGGATATGTTTCTGCGTGTTCAGCAACCGCAGCATCGCCCCGCGGTTCTCCGCCGTCACGTAGCAGGAGACCAATTGCCCCACTCCCGTGCTATCAATGAAGCTGACGTCAGCCAGATTAAGAAGAATGTTTTTCTTGCCCTCCTGGAGCATCTTGGCCACGGTTTCGCGCAAGCTGGCCGTCTCCTCGCCCATGACGATCCTGCCACTCAAATCAACAATGGTGACATCCCCAACCTCACGGATATTCACTTTCAGCCGCATTTTCACATCCTCCTAGGCCAATCATCGTCCTGCCAGGGCGGGAAAGAGGGGGCGCAATGGCCCCATGCGTTCCCAGCCTTCTCCCTGCCTGACCTGGCTTGTTAGAAGCTGGTCGAAGTAGTGATCGAGCACCGCTGCACGCTCTTCGGCCAGCGGCGGACTGCAGTAGTCCTCTTCCTCCCAAACCGCCAGGCCGCTGGCACTGAGCCGGGCGTTACGCAATGAGCCACAGAGTGCCGGCCCAAATGGCCGGAGTTGCACGAACTCGTCCGCCGCTAGGCGCGTTTCGAGATCATCCATTCGGTTGAGCCTCGGGATCGCAGAAACCAAGTAGTATTCCATGGATACTCCGTCCCCCTTCCCTTATTGTCGGGAACAGATAGTGCACAAACTTCCCCTTCTCAGATCAGAAACAAATTCATGTCGTCCCTGCTCTCCACCTTTCAGGGACGGTCAAAGCTGCCTAACGCCTGCCGCTCGTCGTCGTAGGTCTCCAGCACGGAATCAATCTTTGTCAGGCGAAGCAGCGACCGCACTTCCGCAGTGGGATTGAGCAGCTTGAGCATGCCCTGGTTCTTAACCGCATGGGAATAACAGGCCATCAGTTGACCCAGCCCGGCACTATCAATTTTCGTAACCCGACCGAGATCAATGAGCACCTTGGTGTCCGGCTGCTGAAACGCTCGCTGGAGTTCCTGCAGTTCAAATGACTGCCGGGTCAACTGCGCCGGCCCAGCGAACTGAAGCACCAGTATGTCTTCCACCCGACGCGCCTCAACCTTACTCTGGCCCAGCCCCGCCATGAGCATCTGGCTGGCCCGGAGTTCCTCAAAGCACTCCTCGCAAGACAGATAATGGCTTTCGAAGGCTTCCACCGTTTCGGCATCCAGCCGCTTTAGCAAGTAGTCTCGGATCAGTTCCTCCCGAAACAGGGGGTTCTCGTGGATCTGCATCTTATCCATATCACTCACCTAGTGTTCCCGCCGAGGTTTTTGTTTCAATTCCTCTTGGTAGATTCTTCGGAACCTTTGCTTGGCCCGGAATAAGGCAACCCGAAATTGAGCATCGGAAAGGTCCATTGCCTGGCAGATTTCTTCCTTATCCCTTTCTTCTAGAAAGAAGGCCCGCAGGATGTCTCGATCCCGCTGTGACAACTGGGTCATGGCGATCGAGATGGCTTGGCGCAGTTCGAGCAGATCGGCTTCGGGAGGCGCGGGGCGTTCCGGCGGGCTCGAGTCAGGATCAAGCAGCGGTTCCTTCCACTGGCGACGCCGGTACTCCTGAATCACGTTGTTGCAGATGCCACTTAGAAAGGCGCCCGTGCTCTCCGGATTGCGGATCTTCTCTTCTTTCAGGGCCCGCAGAAACCGTACCAAGGTTTCCTGGACCGCATCGTCCACGTCCGGACAAAAACTGCCCAGGTGGTAACGCACCTTGTAACGGAGCTTCCGTCGGTAGTGCTCCAGCGTGCCGGGATCAATTTCCAAGTTTCATAACTCCTTGATGCCATGTGAATTATACTCCGACACCGACAAGCTTTCACCCCGTATCGGCAGAACTTACAGTGGGTGGCGAGATGGGCAAGTACCTTTCTTGGCTGCGGTGGGCATGACAGTCACAGGACTATCAGTATAAAGTTTACAAAAAATCTTGACAACAAAGCCCTTGGCTTAGAGTAACATTGTGCCCGCTGAACTCACCTAGTATAGGGAGGCAGGGTTCGTTCCCGTTCCTACTTGCCCAAGTTATGAGGTACGAGGAGAGCCTGGCATTCCTTACAGGGTGAATGAGCGGTCAAACACGAATCTCAAGGAGGAGACTATGGCAAACCCCTGTCACAAGGAAGAAGCAAAACCCGACAAGACAGACAGGCTCTCGAAAAAACACGCTGCTGGAACCTCTCAACTCAACGCCGACCAGCACGCGTTCATGAAGCGGCTCGGCAACTGGCTTGGAAACCCAGCAAGTGGTTACACAGAGGCACAGAGAAGTGGTTTGGAAGTACAAGTTTGCAATGGCAACGCTAATTGCCGAAGGTGGTGTCATGACGACCCCGACGATCCCTATTGCTGCGGGTAAAACAAGGTAGCACTGGCGCGACGATGTTGAAGACAATGTCGAATCGGAAGAACCACCGAACGTTAGACTCTCAAGCAAGGTGGCGGTGGCTGGCAGCAGCTCTAGCCTTGGTGTTTTCGGTTACTGCCCTGCCAGCACAGGCCCCTGACGCCTCGGTCCGCGGAGTGGTGAGCAATAACGAAGGGCAACCGCTGGCAGGAGCGCAGGTGACCGCCACCTACCCGGAAACCGGCTTTGCGCAAGCAGCCGCGACCGACTCTCAAGGCGAATACTACTTTGGGTCACTTCCACGAGGCCTGTACAGCCTGAAAGTGGAAATGGCCGGCTACCGTGGGCTGGAAAAGCAAGGCGTTGAACTGGCAGTGGGCGCCAGACATGAAGAGAACTTTACGTTGGCACCCATCGCGACGTTGCCGGGGGAGGCAGCCATCGGTGAACTCTTCCAGATTCTCCCCCCGGCTCCGTCCTTGCCGGTGGAAACCATCGCTTCCTCGGTATCCGTCGTGGTGGAAGAGAACAAGATTCTGCAGCTCCCGCTGGCGAGCCGCAACATCTATTCTCTATTTCTCCTACAGCCCGGGGTCACCTCGCAGGGAGCGATCGCCGCTCGCGGGTTGTCCTTTTCGGTCCACGGGCAGCGCGTTTCCGGGAGCAGCTACCAGTTGGACGGCGCGGACAACAACAACATCGTGCTGACCGGGCCGGTGGCGATGACCTCCGCCGAGGCAATTCAAGAGTTTCGGATGGTCAACAGCAGCTTTTCCGCAGAGAACGGGCGGGCTACCGCGTTCGTGGCCCAGGTGGTCACCCGTTCGGGAAGCAACCGGTTTCACGGCAGCGTCTTTGAATTCCTAGGCAACGACAAACTGGACGCGAATACCTTCGAGACGAATTCCAAGCAAATGAACAAACCGCCGCTGCGGCAAAATCAGTTTGGCTATTCGCTGGGCGGGCCTGTTCAGAGAAACAAGACCTTCTTCTGGAGCGGCCTGGAATTCTCGCGCCTGCGATTTGGAACACCCAATGAATTCCTGCTTCCTACGGCGTCCTTCATTGCAAGCCTGCCTGCGGATTCGGTGGCACGCCGTTTATTAACTGAGATCCCCCCGGTTGCCACTACCCCCACGGCCGAAGACTCGCATATCGGAGTCGCCCAGTTCCAGGTTCCCAATCGGATCGACAACCTTCTCGCTACCGGACGGTTGGACCACCACTTCCCCAATACAAAGGATCGCCTGACGGGCCGCTATACGCTGGCTTCCACCACCGCTGAACCGGGTGGATTTGGCTACCGAAGCCTCGTACCGTCCGATCGCTTTCGCGGACACAACTCTCTGCTGGACTGGACCCACTCCGTTAACGCAGGCCAGGTGAATGATCTCCGCGTCGGGTGGAGTCGGGAACGAATCTGGCTGCCGCGGCCGCGGTCCGATGTTCCGAATTTGCAATCGGACGATGGCGTTTTTCTTCCCGCCAGCTTTCGGCAATCGGACCAGCGAGAAAACAACAACGTGATTCAGGTTTCCAATACGCTTTCCATCCGGCGCGGGCGTTCCGCTTTGGCCCTGGGATTTGAGTTCCGCAGAAACCTCGCCAACAGTGTCACGCTGGGTTTGCAAAATGAGGCGCTGGGAGGGGCAGCGCGGTTTCCCGATGGCTTTTACGAATTCGACGACCTGGCCGCCTTTGGAAGAGCGCAGCCGGTGTTTTTCTCCATCGGGGTGGATCGGTTCTCATCGGGCCCATTGCGGTTGCCGGATCTGCGGCGGGAATACCGATCCACCGAGTACGCCCTGTTCATGCACGACGACCTCAAGCTGAGTCCGCGATTCGCCTTGAACCTGGGCCTGCGGTACGAGTACTACGGAGTGCCCCATAGTACGGACCGATCCCAGGACGTAAACTTCTACTTTGGCCCCGGCTCCACGATCGAGGAAAAACTGGCGAATGGAGTCCTTCGGTCCACCGATCAGAATCCGGGAGATCTCGAGGGCCTGCTCTATCGGCGCGACCGGTGGAACTTCGCCCCCTCCCTCGGTGTGGCGTGGGACCCCTTCGGACGAGCCCGGACCGTTGTGCGGGCCGGATACGCGATCGCGTTGGATCGAATCCTCGACACGGTGAGAGATCTGCGCTCGAACAACCTCCAGTTAGTGTCGTGTCTGCCGCCGGTCTGCACGCCGAGTTTCCTGATTCCGGCCGAGCGCCTGTTGCCCCGGTTGAATCAAACCCTGGGGGCGGCTTCGCTGGTACAACTGGACGAGAAGCAGCGCACGCCCTATGCCCAAAATTGGTATATCGGGGTGCAACATAACATCACCCCCAATTTCCTCGTTGAGGTTGGACACGCCGGGTCGGTGGGCAGAAAGCTGATCAGCCGGGATGACATCAATCGCACCACCCGAGGCGTTCCCCGGCTGAATGTTCGGATTGGAGAAGATACGTTTCTGTCGAACGCCGGGAATTCCAACTACCTGGCGCTGGAAGCAGGCTTGCGCCGCCGATTCACCCGAGGGCTGCAATACCAGTTTTCTTATACGTATAGTCATGCTATTGACAATCAGAGTGACGTTTTCGAGGGCGCCCGAACGGGACCGGGAAGGCCGGGAAGGCAGTATTTTGCGCTGGCCACCTTCACGCGCCAGTTCGACTCGCGGGTGGATCGCGGCAACGCCAACTTCGACCAGCGGCACAACCTAGTGTTCAATACGATTTGGGACCTTCCCAAACCTGATTTCCGCGTGGCCTGGGCGAATGAGTTTCTGCAAGGATGGACTGTCAGCGTGATTGGGGCATACCGCGCGGGATTTCCGGTGACCGCCATCGGCTTCACGCGAAATCCCTCGACTACCCTGCGCAATAACCGCCTGGATTTCCAGGGAAGCGAAGGTCAGCAGGCTCACCTCGCAGACCCCACGCCGGTCGCGGGGGGAGTGCAGTGGCTGGATGCAACTCTGCTTCGCCCGGTAACGGGCCGTGTGGGGAACCTGGGCCGGGGAGCGATCAAAGGACCGGGCTCTTGGAATTACGATTTCGCCCTGTTGCGCAACTTCCCGCTAACGGACGATGGCCTGCGGCTGCAGTTCCGAGCCGAGTTCTATAATCTTTTCAATCACCCCAATCTGTCGCCTCCCGTCTCCTTATTTACGGAGGAGGACTTTGGGCGGGCGTATTATGGTCTGAACCGGACCTTTTCTCGGTTCGGGGATCTGCCATTGGAGAACCCGTCTCGGAGGATCCAGTTCGGGTTGAGGTTTGAGTTCTGAGCCGCGACCAGCCCGGCATGGACCGGGCGACCCAGGCCAGGCTCCCCCCGAGGTCAGCGGAGTAAACGGATGCATTCATGGAGTTTCGCAGACAGCGGGCCCAGAGTTCCCGGGATCTCCCAGTTGACGGTGTGAGCGCACCGCCCTCCAGGTGGACAACGCTTCCCCGTGTGGTGGCGTTGACGGCGCTGTTGTGTTGCACGATCGCGCC
>MEKX01000017.1:6353-10365 GCA_001767075.1 Acidobacteria bacterium RIFCSPLOWO2_12_FULL_54_10
GGTGGAAAGCCGGGCCTCGATCTACCAGCAGGCGGCCCAGGGATTTCAGCAAGCTTTTTCCAGCACCGACCCGGTTCAGCGGCTCTATCTGAACGGAGATAACCGGGCCTTGGAGGCGAGTTTCGCCTCGCTCCGCAATAACCCGCCCCGACTGGTGGTAGCGATTGGCACCCAGGCCGCCCGGATCGCGAAGGCGCGTCTCCCCGCTAATACTCCCATTCTCTACTGCCTGGCTCTGCAACCGGACCAGAATGAGCTGGTAGGAGCCAACATCGGCGGCATTGCCCTGGACGTTGATCTTTCCCAACAATTCGAGAAGATTCAGCAGGCGCTTCCGAATCTCCGGCGGATCGGAGTGGTCTACAACAAGCTGACCAGCGGTTCCATCGTTATGCAGGCCTCCCGGTATCTGAAAGCGGGCGTTACACTGGAGGAGCGCCAGGTCAATACGCCGCAGGAGGCGGCCCGCAAGATCGAAGAGCTGATGACGAGTGTCCTCAGCACCCAGGATGCTTTCTGGTTGGTTTGGGATTCAGTGACCGCTAACACCGCCAATTTCAGACGGTTGGTCGAACTGAGCCTTACCTATCGGGTGCCGCTGATCGCGCCCGCTAGACCCTTTGTCGAAGCCGGAGCGCTGATCAGTGTCGGAGCCAATTACGAACAGGCCGGCCGACAGGCCGCAGCCATGGCGCAGCGGGTGCTTCGAAGCGAGGCGCAGCCAGGAGATTTCGCGGCGGTGCGCCCGTTGGTGGCCGTCGTGACCATCAACGGAGGAGTGGCGCAACGGCTCGGGATCACCATCCCACCCGAATTGCCTGCGGAAGTTCTGGCGCCGGCGGCCGGCGCGAGGGCCCCATGATGAGACCGGGCATCACCGCAAGACTTGTCCTCAGCTCAGCCTGCATCCTGGTGGGGCTGGGGCTTGCTGTGACCATCTATTCCGTTTCACAGCTTCGGGCATTGCTGTATCAACAGATGATCCAACGAGTGGAGGCACAGACATCAAACTGGATTGAGGCAAACACTTCGCAGATTATTCTTTCGGAGGACACTCAGATTCTGGATCGACTCATTGGCGAGTTGAAACGACGGGAGGGAATCGCCTACGTGCTCCTCTACGACGCGGGCGGGCGCCGGCGGGCCGAAGTCGGAGTCCCGCAAGGCCTTGTGGAGGAGCGGTCCACGATGGAGGGGTCCAACGGCAGGATGCGCTGGAAAGAAATGAAGGATACCAGGAGTCTCCACTACTTCGAACTCACAACTCCCATTTCAGCCTCCGGTACGGGCATGAGCGCTGATCTGGAGGCGGCGTTTGGGGTGGCCGCCGCCCAGAACCCAACCTTGGGCGAGATCCGGGTAGGAGTAGATCGGGACGAGTTCGACCAAAGCGTTGGCGTCTTAGTGGAGAAAAATGTAGCGCTAACCGCTGTCTTAATTTTTCTGGCCGTCGGGCTCAGCTTCGTGTTTGCCAGGCGGATGGTGACTCCCATCACGCTGATGGCCAGGGCAGCGAACCAGATTGCTGCCGGCCATCTTTCCGAGCGGGTGGAGCGGGGTGTCAATCTAAAGGACGAAGTGGGGGACCTCGTCCGCAACTTCAACCAGATGGCTGTGCGGCTGGAGGAGAATCGGGAGGAAATGAATCTGCTTTACTCGGGGCTGGAGGAAAAAGTGCGGGAGCGAACCAAGGAGTTAGAGCAAGCGAATCGCAGGCTGCAGGAACTGGACCAGTTGAAGTCAGATTTTCTTTCCACCGTCTCCCATGAACTGCGCACGCCGCTGACCTCCATCAAAACCTATACCGAACTCTTGGTGGATTCACGAGATCTGGATCCGAAAACGGAAGCACAATTCCTGGGCATCATCGAGAAGGAGACGGACCGCATGTCGCGACTGATCGCAGACCATTTGGACCTGGCAAAGATTGAAAGTGGGGCAGCCTACTGGATAATGAGCCATACGGACCTCCAGGAAAACGTCAGACACTGCACAGAACTCTTGGCCCCGCATGCTCTCGAAAAGGGGATTCGGCTGAAGCTGATCGAAGCAGAGCCCCAGCCGGTTTGGGCGGATGCCGACCGTATTCAGGAAGTCGTCACGAACTTGCTCGGCAACGCCATCAAATTCTGCTCGGAAGGTGGGCGGGTTGAACTCCGGCTGGACCGGGTCACCACCAGCGGACCCCACAATGGCTTGCCCGGTCAGTATGTGCGGGTGGCGGTTGCGGACAACGGCCCAGGGCTGCACCCGGAAGAGTGCGAGCGCGTGTTTGAAAAATTCTACCAGGGCTCTACGAACCGTTCCCCCCGGTTGGGTACAGGTCTGGGACTGACAATTTCCAGGGAAGTCGTATTGCATCACCAGGGAGAAATCTGGGTGGCCTCCGAACCCGGAGTTGGCAGCACCTTCTACTTCACTTTGCCGTTGCATACACCCTGCACCCTTGTCGTAGTGGGCGCCTCTGAATCCGAAGCGGGGAAGGCATAGATGCCCAAGAAGGTCCTGGTATGCGACGATGAGCTCTATATTTTGCAGGCGGTTGGTCGTGTGGTCAGCGAAGAGGGCTACCCTGTGATCACAGCGGAGGATGGGGAGACAGCCTTGCAGTTGGCCAGGGCGGAACTGCCAGACCTGGTGCTGCTCGACATCATGATGCCGAAAATGAACGGCCTGGAGGTATGTCGGGCTCTGAAGTCCGACCCGGCGACCGCCCGGATTCACATTATTCTACTGACTGCCATGGGACAGGAACGCGATATGCAGGAGGGAATACAGTGTGGGGCCGACGAATACATGACCAAACCGTTCAGCTCTCGGAAATTGCGGAAGAAACTGCACGACTTACTGGACGCCATCCCATGACACAGCCTCATCAAGACGGGGTCGAATGGCTACGCCGCAGCGTGCAGAGCCTGACCGAAGAACTCCTCCGGGTCTACGAGGAGCTGATTCTGCTCTATTCCCTGGGACGCCAGATTGGTCCGCTGGCTGACGAGGGTCAAATTGCTGCCGTGGCGCTGCAAGAAGCAATGGACGTGTTGTCAGCCAATTGTGGGTGGGTGGCCCTTTTGGACGGGGAACGATTCCAGATCCCGGATGGCTGCCGCATCGGAATCGAAGCGGGGACCGTTAGCCACATCAGCCGAGCGGTGCTCGAACCCTTGTCCCGCGGCGGCAAGAGCGAATTCTTGTCGCATTCTCTGAAAGAGGAATGCAGGCTCAGCGAGGCAGATGTCCCGGCACGCTTCGTGGCATCTTCTTTGGCCGTGGGACGGAACTCGCGCGGTTACATGTGCCTGGGTCGCCACCAGACAGGCAGCATCTTCCTTTCTGCCGATCAGAAGCTCATCAGTGCGGTGGCATCGGTGACGGCGGTGGAGTTGGAAAACGTTCGTCTCCAACGCTCGGAACTGGAGAAGCAACGCCTGGTGAACGAATTGGAACTGGCCCGGAACATCCAGCGATCCCTGTTGCCGCACGATTTTTCCTTTGCCGACTTTTTCGATGCGGCCGGAATCAGCGAGCCCTGCTATGAGATTGGCGGGGACTATTTCGATTTGATTCCCATGGGTTCGGATTTGGCGCTGTTGGTGATTGCCGATGTGATGGGAAAAGGGCCGCCAGCAGCGCTCCAGGCGACGATGGTACAGGGCATCGTTCACGGGGTCTCACGATACTGTCTCGAACCTTCTTCTCTCATGGTTACCTTAAACGAATGTATTCTGAAGCGAGCGGTGGAAGGCAATTGTGTTACGGCCTTTTTGGCGACTCTGGACCGCACAGGGCACCTCCGGTATACAAACGGCGGTCATAACCCCCCGCTTTGGATTCAAACCGACGGACGAGTCACGGAACTGTGTGACGGCGGGCTCCTGGTAGGCTTCCAGGAGAGTGCCGCGTACTTGCAGGGCTCGATCCAACTTCAGCCGGGCGATTTGCTCCTCCTGTACACGGACGGCGTCACAGACACGGAGGATCAGGAAGGAACTACGTTTGGATCAGCTCGCCT
>MEKX01000018.1 GCA_001767075.1 Acidobacteria bacterium RIFCSPLOWO2_12_FULL_54_10
CTTCTTACGCGCCTGTTCGGCACGCTTTGCTTCTGCTGCCCTTTCGGCTGCTTTGTCTATCCGCACACCCGTTACACTGTTGATTCGCCATTCAGAATTCTCGGCAGAGATCAGTTTCGCTTGGTAGGCCGTAGCCTTGCATCCGTCAACTTTTCCTTTGAGGTCTTCGAAGCGCTCGGAATATTTAGTTGTCGCCACATATATCGCGTATTTCGTATAATCAACAGAAGTGGTGATATCACGCGTCCATTGAACCGGGCCACTGGCGCAGGTACCATCGATAGTCACACGCAAATCCAGCTTCATCCAAGCTTGTTTGGTTTGATTCACCAGCGTGAAAGAGAGCTGCGGGTAGGTAAACGCTGTGTCTCCAATCTGGTTGGTTTCGATGAAGCTGATATCTTGCAGTACCAGGGTGCCATCCTCCAGCGGGATGGTGATATCTCTTTCGCGGCGCTTTGCCTCAGCCTCAGCAGCTTTCTTTTTTACTTCTTCTTCCAGTTTAATTCTGGCGGCACGCACTTTCTCGTCGAGTCTTTCTGCTGCGGCCTTCTCGGCTGCTAAATCAGTCCGCATGCCCGTTACTCCGCTTATTCGCCAGTCGAAATTCTCGGCGGAAATCAACTTCGCCTGAAAAGCCGAAGCCGTGCATCCGGCGACTTTCTCACTGAGGTCTTCAAACCGCTCGGAATATTTGGTTGTCGCCGCTATATAATTCATATAACCCACAGATGTAGTAATATCACGCGTCCATTGGACCGGACCGCTAGCACAAGTGCCAGCGATAGTTAGACGTAAATCCAGCTTCATCCAAGCTTGTTTGGTTTGATTCACCAGAGTGAAAGCGAGCCCTGGCGAATAGAAAGGGGTATCCCCAAATCCGATGGGTGCGAGGAAACGAATGTCTTTTAGAACCAACGACCCGTCTTCGAGCGGAATGGTGATATCAGCCGCAAATAGAGTGGGAGCAAAAGTCATTGCCATGATTATTAGCCAAGATAGATTGTGTTTCATCATGAGGGCTCCTTAGCGGCTTGGCGGTTGGGCTGGTTTTTCTTCCCGCATGGATTTCAGTTTTTTCTCTGCCTCTTCTTTTGAGGCAAACGATTGGCCAGCAAGAGGACCGCGATGGCAGTGATAACCACCTCGACGCCTATCGTAATGACAGCCAAGCCCATCCAACCCACCGCCATGCGCGTATAGAGATTGGTCCAAGAGTGCCAGGAACAGTGCTATTAGAATAATGCTTCGCATGGTCAGGCTCCACCTCTTGTGTCGTATCAATCACTAAAGTGCTCAGCAGCCGGGGACCGTATTTGCCAGCTTAGTTTATCAGAACGTGCACCACTTTTACCCGGATTTCATCCTAGGGAAAATGACCGATCTAAATTTGTGTTGCTAGGCTGTGATGAACTCGTTCAGGAAGCGTTTGACAGAACAGCGCTATAAAAGTGCGCAACTGGAAATATAAATAGATAAGTCCGCACGGAATGGCAGAACATCTGCTTATAGCGAGCCTAGAAGCAACCCTAAACCCCAGATCACCAGCAGCACACCAGCAAAGCGTCCGACCCACGGACCGCGTGGCGCCAACTTTTCTACCAAAACGAAGGCGGCAATGACCGCTACCCAGAGTAAGTTCATCACGCCTGCCACGAACAGCAGCGCCATGAGCGCCCAGCAGCACCCGGTACAGAACAAGCCGTGGCGAGATCCCATGAGAAAGGCGCCGACGGTGCCTTCCCGCCATGCAGCGCTCAGGAAAGCCAAGGGGGATCGGCAATGAGCGAGGCAAACATCTTTGAAAGGCAGCCACTGGTAAATTCCTGCTGCAAGAAGGATCACGGCAGAAAAATAGGCGCTGGAAGCGGACATTTGCGGTGATAGCAGCGCAGTCCGATGGAACACCCATTGAGCAAGGGCGGCCCCGAAACTGAAAGCGGTCCAAATAGCCAAATAACCGGCAACAAAGCAGGCAGCTACAAAAAGGCTGCCCTGCCCGCCGCGTCTGCGATGCGTTGCCAGCACGAGCAAGATGACAGGAGCAGCCGAGGGCAGCATCATGGCCACCATCATCAAGGCCCACATGCCGAACAGGTAGACGATGTCTGAGGGACCCCATGCACGCATGTCCGGCATGGCCATGCCGGGCATATCCATGCCTGCCATTGCCGAATGCGAGGTCATGCTCGCCGCCATTCGGAACAGATAGATCCAGGATAGAAGAGTGAGAAGCAAAAGTGACGCGGCCAAGATCACGCGATCGTGGCGCAGCAGTCTCTCCACAGGCCACAGATTAGCGCTCGGGGATGCCATGATCTCACGGTTGATTGGTCCAGTTTACCTCAGCAACCGCTGCGAACTTGGCGGGCCACTCCAACTTGAAGTCGCCATGCTCGGCGTGCATATGCTCGGAGGTAGCAATGTTTCCAGCATCCCAAAAGAAGCCGCCCTCGGGATAAACGATCTGCACGGTTTTGTCTTTCCCCGTCACCGGGTCTTTGAGCGGGGTGAGCTGAAGCTCTACCGCCCCATCGACGTGCACGCTGGAATGTTCCTTGTCGATTTTAATTTGGATGGGTCTTCGCAGAGGACCCTCAAGACGAGCAATGGTGCCCGCTAACGCCTCCCACGGCATGCCGCCCAACTGGCCCGACAGAACTGACGCGAAAGCATCTACTTTCTGCTGGTTGGCCTTCTCATCCACGAACAACACTATATGGCCGTTGCCTTCGTGAATGGCGTTTGGATATTTCCCCGCAATTACGGCCTGGAGGCCACGCAAATTCACGTCTCCTACATATCCATCTTCGACCAAAAAACCGATGATAAACTCACAAAAACCTTCGTTCGGGAAACCGTCGAACTGACAATTGCAGCCATGTTGGCAATTGCAGGCCTCAACGCTATGCGCCTTGATTTTGTATTGAGTCCGGCTTTTCACCGGTGCAGTTGTTGTAGCCATAAAACACCTCCGAGTTGAAAAAGAAAAATCCGCCAGCGAGCTAACATGCTCGGAAATCTAACTGTACTATAGACCCCGGTTTCGCTAGTCGTCAAGATTTTGATGGTGGTTGTTGTTGCAGTGTTGGCAAGCGTAGTTTATTCGGCGAGGCGGGGAGAATTCGCTATCCGGCCTGGGGGAGGCCGATGGCGGCGAAATCCTCCTGGGTGTGAATCCAGCCCTCCTTGCCGTCGATGCGGACCTTGAGCCAGGGATCGTCTGAGGCGGAAACGCCGATGCCTTGATCGTCTTCCTCCCAGTAAACCTCTGCTTCGCTTTCCAGAAATTCGATTTGGGAAGCCTTGCGCACAACGATATGCGCAGGGTTGCCAGCATCCTCTCCAGGTTCGGAAAAAAGGCGCACGAAAGTCTCGTCCTCTTCCTGCGGAACGCGGTCAGCCTCCACTCGATAGCGGCACAACGGCTGCGGGCCGGAAGCGGTCAACTTGCGGCAAATCCATGCAGGCGAAAGCTTCGCCTGGAGCCAGTCTATTTTTACTGGAAAAATCATGAAGAAGTTTCCGGTCCACACGCGAAAGTGCAGGACCTCGCCTTGGAGGTTCGGCTCCTGCGCGGTGGGGATGGATTGATCCGCAGCGGGCGCGTTTACGAGATCGCCCTCTAGAAATATGGGTTTGCTGAAGGGTACAAGCTTGCTATTAAAGAGACCCAGCACTTGCCAGGAAAGGCCGCCGAGAGGCGTTGAAGGCAGGATTCCGTAGGTGAGCAGCAGGCCGCTCGCTTGCTTGCCGCGCAGCAGTTCCGCCGAAACGCTGGTGGTTTCTATGAAGCTCTCGTCCTCGGTTTCAGAAACAGGGATGTCTTCGCTGAAATGGATATTGCCCTGGTCGTCCTTGATTTCGAGCTTTGACAAAGTTTCCTGGAAATCGGGGTCGGGGACAGCATTGCCGGTGCGAATCTGTTGGATGTGCAGCGTGACGGAGAATTTCTGGCCGTTGAGGTCGAAGGGGCCAAGCGAGCGGGTGAGGGCTTGGATTGGGGGAGACTGCGCGAGAGAAGAAATCGAAGTGAGAATAAAAAATGAAATCGAATAGGAGAGCAATTGCGACATTAATTTCCTGCCTACGAATATTTCCGTGAAGCCTCCACCAGGGCTTCGAGTTTGCGCTTCGCTGCGCCGGAGTCGATGGATTGCGCGGCGAGCAGGATGCCGTCTTTCATATCGGAAGCATGACCTGCGGCAACGAGCGCGGCGGCGGCGTTCATTAGCACGATGTCGCGCTTAGGTCCGAGCTTGCCTTCGAGAATTTCGCGAATGATGCGAACGTTCTCGTTCACGTCGCCGCCTTGGAGATCGGACAATTGACAGCGCGCAATTCCGACCGCCTCGGGCCGCAGCGTCCATTCTTTCACGCTGCCGTTGACGATTTCTGCGATGGAGGTTTCGCCCGTGTTGGTGATTTCATCGAGTCCATCTGAACCGTGGACGACAAAACCGCGCTTGAGACCCAGCGCAGCCAGCACGCGGGCAATCATGCCGGTCAGCTTGGCGTCATAGACGCCTACAACCTGAGCGGAGGCTCCAGCGGGATTGGATAGAGGCCCAAGCAGATTGAAGACCGTGCGAATCTTGAGTTCCCTGCGGGCGGGCATGGCAAACTTCATTGCGGGATGCAAGGCAGGCGCGAAGAGAAATCCGATGCCCACTTCTTCAATGCAACGGGCAATACCGTCGGGCGAAAGGCCGAGGTTGACGCCGAGCGCCTCCAAGACGTCCGCGCTGCCGCAACGGCTGGAAATGGAGCGGTTGCCGTGCTTGGCGACGCGCACTCCGCAGCCAGCGACCACGAAAGCCGCTGCCGTGGAGATATTAAAGGTGCCGCTGGCATCGCCGCCTGTGCCGCAGGTGTCCACGAGGGCGTCGCGGCCAGTATCGGCGATGGCTTCTTCAACAGTGAGCTTGGGCCGCACATGAGCAGCCTTGGCGCGCATGACGGTAGCAAAACCAGTTAGCTCCTCCACGGTTTCGCCCTTCATGCGGAGAGCGGTCAACAGCGCGGCGATGGCGGTCGTGCTGGCGCCGCCGGAAAGAATTTCATTCATTACAGCTTCCGCCTGATCTTTGGTTAAGTCCTTCTTCTCCACCACTTGGCGAAGGGCGGCGAGGACGACCTCAGAGGCGGGAGACTCGGTATTGGCAGACATACGGGACCTTTGAGGAAAACTTAAGATGACCCTGGGCAGACTCGGGGGCATCTAATTCATTCGAACTAATATTCCCTTGCGGAGTTGGGATTTGTCAATGCTAGGAATGAAATCCCATAAAAGACTAAGGGATGCAGGGATTGGTACCTGGACTTGTCCGGCGCACAAAGGGCTATACCTAGGAGGCCCAAAACTATGCTATTCTTCCACATGTTAATGGGTTGCAGACGGCGAAACTATTGTCTGTCGATCACTGCGCTTTTCCTTTTGACCGGTCTCCTGCTTGCGGCAGTCAGCCAGATCGTTGTAGCTGCTCCGGCCACCCCCCAGCCCAGTGCTGTTGACCTACTGCAAGGAATAGAAAGCAAGTACAACCGGCTGCGCAGCGTGCGCATGAGGTTCCAACAATTGTACCGCCAGGGACGGCAGACCTTGCGCCGCGAAGAAGGGACTTTATACTTGAGCAAGCCCGGGCAGATGCGCTGGGAATATGAGACGCCGGAGCCGAAGCTGTTTTTGAGCGACGGCCAGAAGCTGTTGCTTTATGTGCCGTCGGAAAATCGCATGACGGAAACGCAGCTAAAGAATAGCGGCGATCTGAGAACGCCGCTCAGTCTGCTGCTGGGGCAATTGCGGTTGCAGGAGGAGTTTGACGAGATCATTCAGGGGCCATTCGACTTGCCTCCGCTGGAGGCCGGCAACACGGTGCTGAAAGCGACTCCGAAGCACTTCGAAGGGCGGCTGGAATGGGTGGTCTTTGAGATCAACCCGAAATCCGAGATCCGCCGGATTATCGTAGCCGAGCCCGGAGGGATGCAAACGGAATTCCGGTTTGAGCAAGAGGAGCGAAACATCCCAGTAGCGGCGAGTTTATTTCGCTTTGAGCCGCCGAGCGGAACCGAGATTGTGCGCGAGCAGGGTTTTCAATGAAAAGCGTGGAGAGATAACCAACCGATGCGCGAATTTGTTTGCAAGTTTGCCAACGAGCGAGGACAGATATTGAAGCAGGTGGAGTCTGCCGCATCTGAGTCAGAAATGCGCGCGAGATTGGCACAGCAGGGGTTCTATATCTATTCGGTCAAGCCCCGCACCGCTGCCGGGTGGTTCTCGATTTCCGGCTCCAACGAGTCCAAGAAGATCAAGCTTTCTGAATTCCTCATCTTCAACCAGCAGTTTGTGACGCTGATTAAGGCCGGGCTGCCGATTCTAAAAGCGCTGGAGTTGCTGGGCGAGCACATTGCGCAGCCAACGATGCGGACCAAGATCAAAGAAATCCGCGAGGAAGTTAAAGGGGGGGCGCTGCTATCGGAGGCTTTCCGCAATCAGGGAGTGTTTCCGGAAATCTATACGACGTCGGTGATGGCTGGCGAAAAGAGCGGAAATCTGGGCGATGTTCTTGTGCGCTACATCACCTATCAAAAAACGGCGCTGAGCCTGAAGAAAAAACTGATTTCCTCGCTGGTCTATCCTACGTTGCTCATAACTCTCGTGCTGATCATGATTACGTTCCTGGTGTCCTATGTCATCCCGAACTTCGCACAACTGTACAACACGCTGTCGCAAGAGCTGCCGCCGATGACAAGGGCGCTGATCGCCTTTTCGGACGCATTCCAGGAATACTGGATCGGTTTGATGATTGTGACGGCCGGAACCGTGGCTGGATTGTGGACCTGGAGCAAATCCGATGCTGGAGGAAAATCCCTGGATCGCGCCAAGGCGAAGTTTCCAATCGCCGGCGAAATCTGGACGAAATATCAGGTCGCGCAATTCTCGCGCATTCTGGGAACATTGCTGGCGGGGGGCATCCCCATGGTACAGGCGCTGGATACGGCGCGACAGTCGGTCAGCTCGGCGCTATTGCGACAGGCTCTGGAGAACGCAAAAATAAAGGTGCAAGGGGGGAAAGCACTTTGGGAGGGGTTGTCTGAGACCGGCTTTTTCCCGGGGATGGCGATTGAAATGATCCAGGTGGGCGAATCCAGCGGGGCGCTGGCGCCCATGCTGGCCAGCGTTGCGGAATTTTTCGAAGAGGATGTCAGCAACTATATGAGCGCGGCCCTGTCACTTATTGAGCCCGTAATCCTGCTTTTTATGGGTGTGGTGGTAGCTTTAGTGCTAATTGCGCTTTATTTGCCGATATTCTCCCTGGCAGGGAGTTTATAAGGGACAGGTCCGCCTGAATACAGGGCTAGGTGTTAAAGTAGAGTGGGACGAGATGCACGATTGCGAGCAGAAAAGGCTGTAAAGGAACAAAAGCATGGACAATGGTCATGTAAGGGACCCCAAGAGCGGCGCAGCGACCGATGATCCGGCGGCAGAAGAACAACGCAGCCGCCAGTTAGCAACGCGGTACCGTTGCGAGTTCATCAACTTGAAGGAACACAAGATCGATCCCGATCTGTTCAAATCCATCCCTGTCGATATGATGTTCCGCTACAACTTTGTGCCGTTGCGCGTGGAGAACGAGGCCCTGGAGATTGCCATGGCCGATCCCAGCCAGTTGATGCTGATCGATGAGGTTTCCCTGCTGCTGGGGCAGCGGCTGACGGTGAGGGTGGCGACCTTAACGCAGATCAATGATTATCTCAAGAAAACGCAGCAGGCGCAGCGCGTGCTGGAAGAAGCCAGTGAAGGCTTCATGCTCGACATCGTGCGCGATGAGGAAAACGGCGAGGAAACGCTATCCATCGACCGCCTGACCCGCTCGACGGAAGCCAGTCCGGTAATACGCCTGGTGGATACGATCATCTTCAGCGCATTGGAACGGCGGGCGAGCGATATCCACATCGAGACGCGCGACACCGAAGTCATTATCAAATACCGCATTGACGGCGTGCTACACCATGCCATGCAGCCTATCAGCAAGGAATTCCAGTCGGCGATCATCTCGCGCATCAAGGTGATGTCGGAACTGGACATCGCCGAGCGGCGCATTCCGCAGGACGGCCGGTTCCGGGTGCGCTACAAGGGCCGCTACATCGACTTCCGCGTTTCCATCATGCCGGCCATTCACGGCGAAGACGCTGTTTTGCGCGTGCTGGACAAAGAATCCATGAGCGAGCAATTCCACAACCTGACGCTGGATGTGGTCGGTTTCCCCGAAGTGGAATTGAAAAGATTCCGTCGCTTTACGCACGAGCCTTACGGCATGGTGCTGGTCACCGGGCCGACGGGGAGCGGCAAGACAACCACCCTTTATGCGGCGCTAAATGAAATACGGACGGACGAAGATAAAATCATCACCATCGAAGACCCGGTGGAATATCAACTGCAAGGCGTCACCCAAATCCCCGTGAACGAGAAAAAAGGGCTGACTTTCTCAAGGGGCCTGCGGTCGATTCTGAGGCACGATCCGGACAAGATCATGGTCGGCGAAATCCGTGACACGGAGACGGCGCAGATCGCCATCCAGTCGGCGCTGACCGGCCACCTGGTGTTCACGACGGTCCATGCCAACAACGTGGTGGACGTGCTGGGACGCTTCCTGAACATGGGCGTGGAGCCATACAATTTTGTTTCGAGCCTGAACTGCATCCTGGCGCAGAGGCTGGTGCGCGTCATCTGCCCCAATTGCCGGACAAAGCAGTTCTATTCTCCCGCGGTTCTGGAAGAATCGGGATTATCTCCCGCTCAATTCGCAGACACGCCGTTTTATGAAGGGCTGGGATGCATCGAGTGCGCCGGGACAGGCTATCGCGGTCGAACAGCCATCAGCGAACTGCTGGGCATGACGGACCGCATCCGCGATCTGATTTTGAACAAGCGGCCATCCTCCGAGATTCGGCGGGTGGCGAAAGAAGAAGGTATGACTTCGCTGCGGGAAGCCGCTGTTTTGAAAGCGCGGGAAGGCACGACTACTTTGAAGGAAATTAATAAAGTCACCTTCATTGAACAAATCCTGTAGAGGATGCAGCCAGAAGCAGAGGATAATAAGGACACGGAAGGATGCAAGGCGGGATGACGCCCAATACAAATCCGGCAGCAACGGCAAGCACCGGTATTCCTATTTGGAAGCGGGTGTTGAGAAGTCCATCGCCTGTGATGGGTGTGGAAATATCTTCTGCTGGAATCAGCGTGGCGCGCTGGGGCACGAACTCGCCGCGATTCGAAACGATTACCTTTCGGCCATTTTCTGCTGGAGCGCTGGAAGTCTCGCCTTTGGCAGAGAATATCCGGGAACCGGAAGAAGTGCGCCGGGCGATGGAGGCAGCATTGGTTCCCTTCGGTCGCGGGAGCAGAGAT
>MEKX01000019.1:0-134 GCA_001767075.1 Acidobacteria bacterium RIFCSPLOWO2_12_FULL_54_10
ACCAGGAAGGGCCAAATAAAGGAGATGGGAGGGTTTGGGAGGCTGGGAGAATATCTGGCGGACGACTTCGTGCTGGGCGAATTTATTGCACAGGCGGGATATCGCGTTGTGCTCACCACCCACATCCCAGACCA
>MEKX01000019.1:327-2074 GCA_001767075.1 Acidobacteria bacterium RIFCSPLOWO2_12_FULL_54_10
GCGCGGGCGGCGCTGGTGTGGATGACGGCGGCGCCGCTGCTCAACGACGCTGCCTTTCGACGCTATTGGTGGCTGACGCCAGTTCAAGATTTAGCAGGCTTCGTCATTTGGTGCTGGGGAATGTTTGGAAAAGAGATTGAATGGCGGGGGGCGCGATTCCGCGTGCTGAAGGGCGGGAAGCTGGAGGCAGCGAAGAGCTGAACCGGCCTAATCTTTTTCGGCGGTGAAGCCGATTTCTCTTTCGCTGGCGGCTTTTCGGGGATTAAATTCCACGCCAAAAATAGTCATATACGGAACCGTAAGGGCCGGAAGGGCAACGGTTTCGCCAGAGGCACTTTTCTTGTCAATCGGATAGGATTTTTCAGCGGAAAAGTAGCTGAAGGTTAGCAGATCCTCGTCGCATTTCAGAATTTTGGCGACGTTATACTCCTGGTTGCCCACTTGCAGCGTGAGCGTGACGGCGGAGCAGGGATATACTTTGTAGTATTCCTGTAAGAGATCGGCAATGGTCTTGAAGAAGCCTCTGTTGAAACTCATGGTTTGTCAGAAATGCAAAACTCAAAAGCAATAAAGAGGACGTCTGGCGTGACCAAACGTCCTCTTCGAATTTCTTAAAGCAAATAGATTAGACAACCTTAATGAAGATGATCACGAAGGTGTACAGAGCCAGCGATTCAATGAATGCCAGACCGAGAATCAAAGCCAGGCGGATGGCCGCCGTGGCGCTGGGGTTGCGGGCAATGCCTTCCGCAGCAGCCGCAGTGGCTCTGCCCTGCGCCAGTCCGCAGATGGAAGAGGCGATGGCCATGGAGAAGCCGGAGGTGATGGCGACCCAGTTAGTGGCAGATGCGGCAGTTTCCGCACCGGCTTCCTGCGCGAACAGCGGCACACCGGCGAAAACAAACGCCAAGCCCGCTAAAGTCCAAAATACTTTCTTCATTAATTAGCTCCTTAAACAGTGGAATGAATTGGCCCCAGTGGGTGGTTGCCCTGCATCCCTCTAGCAGCAGAGCCTCACGCTAAGGCCATTTGGAAGCAGAGCAAAGCCCGCCTCCGGTACAAACAAAAAACTAGTGCTCCTCAGAAACCGCTCCGGCCAAATAGACCATGGACAGCAGAACGAAGATGTAAGCCTGAAGCGCGCCGACGACCATGTGCAGCCCCTCAAAAACGACCGGAACGCCGAGCGGAACCAGGCCGGCAAAAATCACCGAGATGTTATGGCCGGCGATCATGTTGGCCATCAAGCGCACGGACAGCGAAAGAGCGCGGGCCAGGTGGCTGACGATCTCAATGACGAACATGAGGGGGCCAATGGCCATCACGGGACCCATGAAGGTCCTTAAATATCCAAGAAAGCCATGATGACGGAAGCCCCAATAATGGTAATAAAGGAACGCCACCAGGGCGCAGCCGAGCGTCACCGAAATCTGGTCGGTGGGGGTCATCAAGAACGGGACGATACCGGCGACGTTGCTAAGAAAAATGAAAATCGCCAGGGTAAACAAAATGGGAACGAATTTTTTAGCCCCGTGTCCGACGATCTCCTCGCCTTGCGAGTTTAAGCCTTCGATGAGCAACTCGAAGACCTGCTGAAACTTTCCAGGGCGCTCCACGGAAAGCCTGCTGCGGACCCAAGTGAGAATAGCGATGATCAACAATGCGATTAAAATTTGCATGGCAAAATGATCGGAAATGGGTTGATCCGGAGACGCAGGGGGATATCCAAACGAGGTCAGCATAGCAG
>MEKX01000019.1:2090-57942 GCA_001767075.1 Acidobacteria bacterium RIFCSPLOWO2_12_FULL_54_10
AATGCTGTTTAGTATCGTGGTGAACCATCGACCCTCAGATATAAATTCAAAAAATTCCATGAAATTATTGTTTCCGAAAACCTAAGTAGATTTCGTAAACCGATTCCGCGAGAATCGCCGCCAGGAACAGGAACAATCCTAAAAAGAAGGCCCGCAGGCTAATCGCAGAATTTTTGAATATAGCATAGCCGGCCAGCCCAATCAACGCATAGCGGAAAAGAAAACGAGCCATAGCGCCAGCAGCCCCGCGGGAAGCAGCCCCGGTGGACATGGCCTGCGCAATCACATCGACGGCGGTCTTCATCCAGTGGAAGTTCAGCGCGGACAGAGCCGCTCCAATGAGAAATCCTGCGCCCCAATCCAGTCCGCCGAGCAGCGAGCATAATAACGTGCCAACCGTGCCCAGAACAGTCATCGCGCGATAAATGCGGCGGTCAACGCCGCGCAAGAGATTTAATTCAGCCTGGGGGATTTGTGAAAAACCGTTCTCTTGCTCTGCTGACATGGGCTAATCCGAATTTCTGGAGGCGACTTTGTAGATTTCCAGGAAGCCAGCCACGATGCCTAAAATGAGAAAAACGATATAGAGGAATGTAGTGTGGAAAAAACGGTCGAGCAGCACGCCGATGAAATAACCGGTAACGGTGGTGGCGGGCAAAGCAATGCCCAGCGAAGCGTAATCGCCGAATTGCGCCCAGGCGGACCGTTTCTTGGAGGTAGCCATAAGACCAGGGATCGAAAGGCGGCAGAAAGGACGCGCCCTGACTGAAATCTTATTATCGCAGAATGGACAGAACGGTGCTACCGGCAAACTGGATGAAAGGCTCCGGATAGAGACCAATCAGAATGGTCATGGCCGCCGTGACGCCCAAAGCAATGCGGATGCCCGGCGAAAAACTTAGTTTCTCCTGGTCGACCGGCTCGCGCATGAACATGACCGCAACGATTCGGAAATAATAATACAAAGCGACCGCCACATATAAGACCGCGATGACCGCGAGCGTGATATGGCCGGTTTCAATCAGCGAGAGGAAAATAAAATACTTGCCGAGGAAACCCGCCGTGGGGGGAATCCCGGCGAGAGAAAGCAGGAAGATGAGCATCAAGACGGCGGCCGTGGGACATTTGTACATCAGTCCAGCCATGTCGTCGATCTCATCGCCGATGAGGTCGCGGCGGCGCAGGGCAACAATCACGGCAAATGCGCCCATGTTCATGAACGTGTAAACAAGGAAGTAGATGGCGATGCCTTTCATGCCCGTCTCGTTGCCGGAAACCAAGCCGAGCAAAAGATAACCGGCGTGAGAAATGGCTGAGTAGGCCAGCAGCCGTTTCACGTTGGACTGGCTGATGGCAGCGAGATTTCCCAACGTCATGGTGGCAATGGAAACGCCGACCAACAGCGGCAGCCATTCCTCGCGGGCGCTGCCCAGCGGGACCAAAAACATCCGCAACAAGAATGCGAAAGAGGCGGCCTTGGGGCCCACCGACATGAATGCCGTAACCGAAGTTGGCGCGCCTTCATAAGCGTCGGGAAGCCATTGGTGGAAGGGCACGGCGCCCACTTTGAAGAAAAGTCCGGCGGCAATGGCCGTAATAGCGATCAGAACCAGCGGATCACCCGCAGGCCGGGCGGCGAGGGAGTCGGCGATGACATTGAGGTTGGTGGAACCGCTCATGCCATACAACAGCGACATGCCATAGGCCAGAATGCCGGAAGAAAAAGCTCCCAGCAGCAGATACTTCAAAGCAGCTTCATTGGAGCGGCGGTCGCGGCGGAGAAAACCAGTCAGAATATAAACGGACAGCACCATCAGCTCGAGGGCAATGAACAGAGTCACCAAATCCATTCCCATAACCAGAACCATCATGCCCACCGCGGCAAACAGCATAATCGCGTAATGCTCGCCGTGGTGCTCCTGCTCAATTTCGAGATAGCGGATGGCGATGAGAATGGCAATGGCGGATGAAATCAGGAAAATCCAGGAAAAATAAATGGCAAAGCGGTCGAGAACGACGGCGCCGCGAAAGGCTTCAATCTGAGCAACGCCCTGAGCCGCCATTTCGGACTGAATCAGCCAGAGCTGCACGGCGGCGAACGCCAACCCGACCAACGCAGTGACGGCATTCATGTATTTATGCTGCTGGTCGAGAAAAAGGTCTGTCAGCATCACACCGATGCCGAACAGGGTGAGCAGGATCACCGGCTTCAGGACTAGGAAGTCAATGGGTGAAAAGTATTCGTTCATAAGAGTCGGCGTATCATCCTATCCTTGCCGCCTATTGGGCGGCCGGAGCGGCTTGCTCAGCACCCTCTGTATTCGCTTCCGCAATCGGCTCGGGCGGCACATATTCTTTGGCTGCGTAGTAATCCGGGCGCACGCGCTGGACAATCTTTTGTACCGGTTTTTCCAGGATCGTGAAATAAGGCTTCGGATAAAGGCCGATCCAGAAGGCCCAAATAATCAGCGGGACCAGGGTCATGACCTCGCGGAAATTCAGGTCTTTGAGCACTTTATTTTCAGGATTATCGAGCGTGCCGAACATCGTGCGCTGGTAGAGCCAGAGCAGGTAGGCGGCGCCGAGGACAATGCCGGAGACACCGAAAGCCGCCCAGACCCAGTTTTCTTCGTAAGCGCCTTGCAGGATAACAAACTCACCGATGAAGCCATTCAGAGTGGGCAGTCCTAGAGACGACATTGCAATGATCAAAAACAGGGTGGCGTAAACCGGCATGACGGTGGAAAGGCCGCCGAATTCTGAAATTTCCTTAGTATGGCGGCGCTCGTAGATGATGCCGACGATCAAGAAGAGCGCGCCCGTGGAGATGCCGTGGTTGATCTGCTGAATCAAGCTACCGGTAAGACCGTTGGGATTCAGAGCAAAAATACCCAAAGTGCAAAAGCCCAGGTGGCTGACCGAAGAGTAAGCGACCAGCTTCTTCCAGTCCTTCTGCATCAGCGAAACCAGCGCTCCGTAAATAATGCCGATGATGGAGAGCGTGACCATCGCCGTCACGATGCGATCATCGCGCGACGCATCGGGGAGCATGGGCAGGGAGAATCTCACGAACCCATAAGTTCCCATCTTCAGCAAAACGCCCGCCAGGATCACGGAACCTGCGGTGGGAGCCTGCACGTGGGCGTCGGGAAGCCAGGTGTGGAAGGGGAACATGGGAACCTTGATCGCAAATCCTACAAAAAAAGCCAGGAACAGCCACAACTGCAAATTGAGCGGCATATTCAGGTTCTGCAAGGTGACGACATCGAAGGAATAAACGCCGGTCTGCGAATGGTTCCAGAAATAAATGGTCAGGATGCCGAGCAGCATGAGCACGGAACCGACCAACGTATATAGGAAGAACTTAATCGCGGCGTACAGCTTCTGCGGTCCGCCCCAGATGCCGATGAGGAAGTACATGGGAACGAGCATCACTTCCCAGAAAACGTAAAAGAGGAAGAAGTCGAGCGACATGAAAACGCCCAGCATCCCGGCCTGGAGGATGAGTATGTAAACGTAGAATTCCTTGACGCGCTCCGCGATGGACGACCAGGAGCAGAGGATGGCGATGAACCCGAGGACGGTGGTCAGCATGATGAGCAGAAAACTGATGCCGTCGATGCCGAGAGAGAAGCTGGCGCCGATGGAGGGAATCCAATCCACTTTTTCCGTAAATTGGAAATCGCCAATCGAACTGTCAAACCAGAAAACCAGCGGGAGCGAGATCAGGAAGCCGGCAAACCCAATGATATTTGCCGTCCAGCGGATCAGGTTGGTATTCCCGCCCGGAAGCAACATCAGCAAGATGGCCCCCGCAAGGGGGAAGAAAAGAATGATGCTTAATATATGCTCGTGAAACATCCTCGTTCAGTCCTTTTCTCTCTCCAGGAGAGCCAGATTTATCATGCGCAAACGTCAGCCCAGCAGGAAATAACTCATAAAGATCAGAATACCAAACAGAATGAACAGCGCAGATCCCTGCACCAAACCGGTTTGCAGCAGCCGCACCGGATAAGAAAGCACCCGGACCGCAAAAGCGCTGGCGCGCACAAAACCATCGATGACCCAGGTATCCCACCAGATGGAAGCGCGGGAGAATAGGCGAGTGAGCCAGGCCGAGCCATTTACGCCACCGTCAATGACGCTCGAGTCAAAGCGCCACAAGGCATTGCCGCCGCCTTTGCAAAAGCCTTCCACTAAATATTTATTGTAAAACTCATCCACATAATATTTGTTCTGGAGCACGCGGTGGATTCCGCTGAAATTCGTAGCCAGACTTTCTGATGCAGCGGGATTCTTCAAGAAGAAGTAATAGGCCAGAAAAACGCCGAAACAGGCTACGGCGACCGACAGACCCATGAACATATACTCCTGCGCATGGCTGGCTGCAAGCTCCGCCGCATGCCCCCCGGCTGCCAGAATGTGATGCGACGGCTCAAACACCGGCTCCAGCCAATGTTCCAGGCGATTGCTTCCGCCCAATGCAGCAGGCCAGCCGATCCAGCCACCGATGGCGGATAGCACGGCGAGCACTATCAGCGGGATGGTCATCGACTTGGGTGATTCGTGAATATGGTGCTCAACATGGTGGTCGACGCGTGACTTGCCAAAAAATGCAAGAAACACAAGACGCCAGATGTAGCAAGCCGTTAAACCAGCGGTAATAAAACCAATCATCCACAATAGCCAGCTAATTCCCACGCTGCTATTCCAGGTTAGCCAGAGAATCTCATCCTTGCTGAAAAAGCCAGCGAAGGGAGGCAATCCGATGATGGCTAGCGAGGCGACCATGAACGTTCCGTAGGTGACCGGGATTTTGTTTTTCAGCGCACCCATTTTGTACAAATCCTGTTCACCGGAGAGAGCGTGGATGACGCTGCCAGCGCCCAAGAAGAGCAGGGCTTTGAAAAAAGCGTGGGTCATCAAGTGGAAGATGCCTGCGCCGAAAGCGCCGACACCGCAGGCCAGAACCATGTAGCCCAACTGGCTGACAGTGGAATAAGCGAGAACCTTTTTGATGTCGTTTTGCGCAATGCCGATGGTGGCGGCAAACAAGGCGGTAAAGGCTCCGACGCTCGCTACCACAGCCATGGCATCCGGCGACAGGGTATAGAGAACGTTGGAGCGGGCAATCATGTAAACACCGGCGGTCACCATGGTGGCGGCGTGGATCAAGGCGCTGACGGGCGTGGGGCCTTCCATGGCATCAGGCAACCAGACGTAAAGAGGGAATTGCGCGGACTTACCCATAGCGCCAACGAACAGGCCAAGCGCGATGAGGGTGAACACGGGATCGCCAATAGAGAAGTGGCCGCTCGCTGCTTGCTCCGTGACACTGGTAAAACGAAGCGTGCCGAATGTGGCCAAAATGAGAAACATCCCCAGAACGAAGCCGCCGTCACCGATCCGATTGACGACGAAAGCCTTCTTGCCAGCGTCACCCGCAGATTTCTTGTGGAAGTAGAAACCGATCAATAGGTAGGAGCACAACCCTACACCTTCCCAGCCGACGAACAAAAGGAGGTAATTATTCCCCAGCACCAGCGTCAGCATGGAGAACATGAAGAGATTCAGATAACCGAAGAAACGATAATAGCCGCCTTCATGCCCCATGTAGCCGACCGAGTAAACGTGGATGAGGAAGCCGACCCCCGTTACCACGAGCACCATGACAGAGGACAAGGGATCAAGCAGGAAGCCCCAGTCGGCGCCGATGCGCGACATGTCGCCATTGGCCATATGGAAACCAGCGCTGGGCAGCCAAGTGTAAAGAATCTTTTCGTAGCGGCGCTCAGCGAGGCCGGAAAGTTGCATCACCGCGCCCAACGCGAAAATAAAAGAGATCAGCACAGAACCAGGGCAGATGATGCTCACGATTTTGTTCGGGAGCTTCTTGCCGAACAACAGCATAATCAGCGCCCCGGCAGCGGGGAACAGCGGGATGAGCCAGATGGATTCCAGAAAGTTCATCAATCTACCATTTCATCAGATCAATTTCGTCCGCGTTCACGGTTTCTTTATTACGGAACAGGGCAATAATAATGCCGAGACCGACAGCCGCCTCCGCCGCGGCATCCACGATTACAAAAACGGCAAATGCCTGGCCAGACATATTCATCAATTGATTCGAGAAAGCCACCAGATTGATGTTGACAGCATTCAAGATCAGCTCAATGGACATCAAGATAATGACGACATTGCGGCGCGTGAGAACCCCGATGGTTCCGATGGAAAACAGCGCCGCGCTGAGCATTACGTAATGTGCTGTTGTGATCTCGGGCATGTCTGAATCTCTAGGTTGGAAAGAATCCCGAACCCTTATCTATATCTCCTTCTTGGCCATAAGCACAGCGCCCAAAATTGCCACAAGCAAAAGCAGAGAAGCGATTTCAAATGGAAGCAGGTAATCCTGAAATAACGCTACCGCCATTAACTCCGTATTGGGTTTGAGAGCACCCTGGCCCGGCTCAGCAAAAGCGAAGGAGCCAGCACCCCGCATGAGGAAGAATCCGAATTCGACCAGAACAACCAGGGTGCAGATTAAAGCGAGGCTCCACTGCCGGTTGAACTGCCGCTGCTTGGCGGCTTCGTCGAGATTGACCAGCATGATGACGAACAGGAACAGAACCATGATGCCGCCGATATAGACAAGAATCTGGACTGCGGCGAGGAACTCCGCGTTCAGATGCAGGTATAAGCCAGCCACGCCCATGAGCGTAACGACCAGCCAAATGGCGCTGTGCACGGCGTTTCGGCGCGTGATGGTCATGATGGCGCCGCCAAGAATGACGACCGCCAGCACATAGAAAAACAAACCGTTTAATATCGACTCAGGCATCCAACGCTCTCAAAAATTGCCTCAAAATAAAATCATGACGATAGCGGTCACAATCACATTCGCCATCGCCAACGGAATCAGCCAGCGCCAGCCGATGCGCATCAATTGGTCGTACCGGTAACGCGGCACCGTGAAACGAATCCAGATGAAAGTGTACAAGACCAGGAATACTTTCAGCACAAACCAGAATAGACCCTGCACCCAGTCCAATACCGCAGGAACGAGAAACAGCAAGCCGATCAGAGCGCAAACGGCTCCCAGCCCCGCCAAGCCCATTTTGTCGATCGGACGGCGCTCCCTGGATGCGCCAAGAAAGACGAAAAAAGCAAGCACGAACATGGCGAGGATGGGAGCATAGTTCAGGAAATCCAGAAGGCGGACATTCGGGAACGGCCGCAGCCATCCGCCCAGGAAAAGCGTGACGGCAATCGAAGAAACCACCACCATGTTGGCGTACTCCGCGAGGAAATAGAGGGCAAAGCGGAATCCGCTGTATTCGGTGTGGTAACCGGCGACGATTTCCGATTCCGCCTCTGGCATATCGAAGGGAGTGCGGTTGGTTTCAGCCAGCGCGGCGATGAAGTAGATCACAAAGGCAACCGGCTGGTAAAAGATAAACCACATTTGCTGTTCAAGCTGAGCGTGCACCATTTGTTGCATGCTGAGAGTGCCAGCGACCATCAATCCGCCGATGAGAGCGAAGCCTAATGCCACTTCGTAGCTCACCAATTGAGCCGTGGAGCGCAGCGCGCCCAACAGCGGGTAATGGCTGTTGGAACTCCAGCCGCCCAGGATGATGCCTAGGATACCGACCGAGGTGATCGACAATAGGAATAAAAGACCTACGTTGGTGTCGGCGACGAAGAAATATTTGCTAAAGGGGACCAGCGAGAGAGCTACCAGGGCCGTCACAACGGAAATGACGGGCGCCAGCCAAAAGACCATGCGGTCCGCTTTGGCGGGGATGATGTCTTCTTTGATCAGCAGCTTTACCGCGTCCGCTATGGGCTGTAGCAACCCATGCGGGCCAACGCGCATGGGACCCAAGCGAACCTGGATATCCGCCATCACCTTGCGCTCCAGCAAAACGATGTAGCCGGCAATGAGCGGGAAAACGGCGACTAAGATAACGATGTAAAGCGCTGGCAGAACAAATGGTTCGATGGAAGGAGGGAATGAAAATGGCAACTCAGTCATCCTCCCGCTTTAAGGAAATACTCCAGAATGTCACCGGTCCACTTCTCCTAATACGATATCGATCGTTCCGATGACTGCGACCACATCGGCAATCAAGAGGCCGCGGACCATGCGATCCAAAGCCTGAAGGTTGACAAAGCTGGGCGGACGAACTCGCACCCGATAGGGCTGCGTACTGCCATCACTGACAATGTAATAACCCAGTTCACCCTTGGGAGCTTCGATGGAGTGATATACCTCACCGACGGGAGGCTTTATGACCTTGGGAACTTTCCCGATGATCGGGCCGGCGGGCAGACGGTCAACGCCCTGGCGGGCGATGCGCAAAGACTGGCGCATCTCCTCCATGCGGACCAAATACCGATCATAGGTATCGCCGTTCTCGCCGGTGGGTATGTCAAAGTCCATTTCCTCGTAGGCAGCATAAGGCATGGCTTTGCGGATGTCCCATTTAACTCCACTGGCGCGCAGGACGGGGCCGGTTACGCCAAAATCGATGGCTTCGTCCGCCTTCAAGATGCCCACGCTTTTGGTCCGTTCCAGCCAAATGCGGTTGTTCGTCAAAAGCATTTCGTATTCATCCAGCCTGCCCGGAAACGTATCGCAAACCGCTCTGACTTGCTCCTCGAAGCCATTGTAGGTTTCGTATTGCAACCCGCCGATACGGAAAGCATGGGTCGTCAGGCGAGCGCCGCAATAATTCTCGAATATTTTAAGAATTTCTTCGCGCTCACGAAAACAATAAAACAGCGGAGTGATGGCGCCGATGTCCAGCGCATGGGTTCCCAGCCAAAGCAAATGGCTGGTAATGCGATTCAACTCGGTGAGGACGGTTCGAACATACTTGGCGCGCGGCGGAACCTCAATGGCCATCAGTTTTTCCACTGCTTCGCAATAGCCGAGGCCGTTGGAAACAGCCGCGACGTAATCCATGCGGTCCACATAGGGAGCAAACTGCATGTACGTGCGGTTTTCCGCGATCTTCTCCACACCGCGGTGCAGGTAGCCGATGACGCATTCGGTACCCAAAATCTTTTCGCCATCCAGCTTGAGGATGACGCGCAGAACCCCGTGCGTGGAGGGATGCTGCGGCCCCATGTTGATGACCAGCTCGTTGGCATCCAGAAATGTCGAAGTTGGGGAAGTCTCGATCATGCGATCATCGTCTCAAATCGTCTAAAAGTTGGAGCAATCCCGTCAACAACAGAAAAAAAACGGCTTACTGGCCGCTTTGAATATGCAAATTTTCCTGCACCCACTTCACATCCTGCTGCAAGATGCCGTAATCCTTCCGCAAGGGAAATCCCTGCCATTCATCCGGCAGCAAAATCCGCTTGAGGTTGGGGTGATGATCGAAGTGGATGCCGAACATGTCGTAAACTTCGCGCTCCATCCAATCGGCCGTGATCCAAACCGGCACAACGCTTTCGAGCGACTCCGTCTCGCCCACAGGGACTTTCAGGCGAACCCGCTCATTGCGCTTGAAGGAGTAAAGCTGATAAACCACTTCAAAACGTTTTTCTTTCTGAGGATAATCCGCAGCCGTCAAGTCCGACAGAAAGTCAAATTTAAGTTCTGATTTAAAGAAATGCGCTACCGGCAGAATGCTTTCTCGCGGAACTATGATGAGGTTTTGCCCGCGAAAACTGAAAGCTTCCAAGTCGACGCCGGGGAATGATTTCCTGAGTGACTGAACAACCTCACTATCCCACGGCTCCATTGCAGGAGCTGCGGGAGCGGCTGGGTTTGCGTGACCGCCAGCAGGAGCCGCAGGCGCGCCAGCCCCTTCTTCCTTTTTTTGTTCGTCTGCCATTACGATCTGAAACCGGCCCGCACTGTCTGGACTATAGAAAAACCTAGAACCTATGATTTTTAACACAGCGAAGAAATCAGTGTCAACGTAGAAAAGTCATCGCAGAATAGGGATTTCTATTTATTTCAACCCGATGTTGCTGCCAAAAATCGAGAAAGCCTCTGAAAATGGCACAATGCAAGAGACAAAAATATTGATGAAAAGCATCCTTGCGTAATCAAACTCTTTGCCGCACATGACTGCGGATGAACTCAACAATGGTTTGCAGGGGAGTTCCAGGCTGAAAGATGCCTGCGACTCCAACCGCCTTCATCTGCGCAATGTCGGAGTCGGGAACAATCCCGCCGAGCACGACAAGAACATCGTCCATCTTGTTTTCTTTCAGCAGAGCCACGACACGCGGAACAATGGTCGTATGCGCTCCGGATAAAATGGAAAGACCGATCACATCTGCGTCTTCCTGCAAAGCAGCGGTCACGATCTGATCGGGAGTCTGGCGCAGGCCGGTGTAAATAACCTCCATGCCAGCATCCCGCAGCGCGCGGGCGATGATCTTTGCTCCTCGATCATGGCCATCCAAACCCGGCTTGGCCACAATCACCCGGATTCTTTTTTCTTCGCTAGTAGGCATATTTGATGTTGCTGCTTGTCTTAGATATGAATTTTCATCATAGGTAAGCTATATGGCCATGTCAACAAATGCTGTCTGTTTGCGGAGCAACAGATCAGCATGGCGGAGGCATCTGATCTGGTAGACTCTAAAGAGTTCGTAATGTTAGCTGAGAAACGCTTGTGCGTTTCAAAATAAAATAAGCAACACCAGGGCTCAAAATGAAACATTGGATTCGCAATCGCTGCCTTCTTCTGATCCTGCCGATATTTTTTTTGCTTTTGACTTCACAATTTAGCCAGGGACAAAACGACGCTCAAATGAAACTGGAAATGCTGAATGCATATCCAGAAATCATTTTGGTCAATGGCAAAATTTACACGATGGATGGGCAACTCAGGCAAGCTCAGGCACTGGCCGTGAAAAATCGCCGCATTATCGCGCTCGGCACAAATGACGAAATCCGGCGGCTCGCCGGGCCAAAGACGGAAATTGTGGACGCCAAGGGCAGAACCGTGCTTCCAGGCTTGATCGACAGCCACACGCATCCTCCGCTGTGGGCCGTTGAGCACTGGCTGGGAGCGAATGGCGATTTCGCGGCGAAGCGTTACAACGATCCTCAGTTGCAGATTTTTTACGCCAAAGGCAATGACCAAGTTACGCTGCTGCGCGAATTGGAGCGGATCGTGCGGGAGAGGCAGCAAGTTCTTAGCCCAGACAAGTGGATTTGGGTGAATCTGTTCGGAGGCAAGAGCTTGGTGGAATCGCGCAAGATCGTCTATCCGCTGATGCCCCGGCCGGGCGCGAGCGTCGGAACCGGCGTGGTGATCACGCGACAGTTTTTGGACACGCTGGCGCCGAATCATCCGCTGATCCTCATGACCGGCGAGGTCACAGGGCCGTCGTTCTCCAACACGCGAGCTAAAACAGAGATGGAAAAGTACTTGGTCAGCGGAGACATGCTGCAAATTCAAGCGCGGGCAGCCATCGTCTTCGACATTTTTTTTCGCAACCGAACAGCCGATGCCGCCGATTTCCTAAAGCGCGAATTGCTGGAGTGCCTGGCGGCGCAGGGGATCACCAGCTTTGCGAATGATTACTCCGGTTCATATTCCACGCTGAAGATTCACAAATACTTGGAAGCTCACGATGATCTGCCGGTGCGCTGGGCGTGGTGGTTCGGAGGCGCGCCCGCGCTGCCCGGCAGCAATCAGGACCCCGATCCATTCGCTTACTACTACACGCTGGGGGATTTTCAGTCCGTGGGCAGCGACTACATATGGAACGTTGGCGTGGCGAACCAGACCTGGGAATGGGGACCGCAAGGCAAAGGGGGTATCGGCACCTGTACCGAGGCCACTCCGCTGCCAACTGCGAATCCGGCGGAATTATATATGCCCTGCGAAAAGATGATGCCTAATTTGCAGCAATACGGAGGGTATAAGAATATCCAAGCGGCATTGCGCCTGGGTTTGCGGGTGGGGTATCTGCACCACTATAGCGACGGGACGCTGGACGCGCTGGTGAAAATGCTGGATGACGAAATCGCCGCGGGCCGCACGACATTGGAGCAGGCGCGGGCACTGCGCATCGGCACCGAACACAACCCCATGATCCGGCCCGATCAGATCGCCAAGATCGCCAAATATGACATACGGCCTGGACTCAACGGCTACCAGATTCAGGGCGACATCAAAGGCGGAGCTTTCTTGAAAAATTACGGCGACCGTTATATGTCCTGGATGGTGCCGATGAAAAGCCTAGTGGATGCGGGCGTCCATCCAGTGCTCAACACCGACATTCATTTGCACAAAGTGCCACCGGAGTCCAAGGACAACGATTACCCTTCAGAATGGGACGGCAATTTCTGGGCGTTCTTTGAGTTCTTTGTTACACGCAGGCTAACCAGCAACGGTCCAGCCTTTAATCCTAAAGAAGCGATGGACCGCGTGAATTTGATGAAAGCGGCAACTGTTTGGGGTGCAGAGCAAGTGCTGAACGAAAAAAATATAGGTTCGCTGGAAGTGGGGAAGCTCGCCGACTTCATCGTGATCGACAAAGATTACTTCACGATCCCGGAAAATCAGATTCACAGCATCAGGACGCTATTAACTGCGGTGGGTGGGAGAGTGGTGTTTCGGGATAATGGTTATTGATTTATTTCTCGCAGTTTAACCCCCCGCCTCGATAAATGCGTCGATGACGCGAGGCTGCTCAAGGTAGTGCGCGACAGCGTATTCCGCCAGCAGATGGGTTTCGACTTCGATGAGCGCCGCGCACCACTCGCCTTCTAAATGCGGGGAAGCTGCGGAATGATCGCAGGGGCCGCTTGAGCCGAGATCGGGACCGAACTCTCCGCCGAGAACATCAGAGAAGTGCTGCAATTCTTCCCACGCCTGGTTGCCGTAGGTTCCACTGAGATTTATGCGCAAACGGACGCGATGCACGGAATCCCCAACAACGGCGATTTTTCTCGCCGAAAATAAAAGCAGGATTAATTACATTAGAAAATGCGTTATCGGCAAATTGCGCCTTCCGATGCCGAAGAGACCAATTTGGCGTACTTGGCCAAAGCGCCGGTTGTATACTTCGGGCTAGGCTGCTTCCACTTGGCCAGGCGTTTCTTGATTTCGCTGTCGCTCAAAGCCACGGATAGTTCGCCATTCACGGCATCGAAAGTAATGCGGTCGCCTTCCTTGAGAGCCGCAATCGGCCCACCGACAAAGGCCTCTGGCGCAACGTGACCAGCCATCAAACCGTGCGTAGCGCCGGAGAAACGGCCATCGGTCATTAAGGCAACCTTATCGCCTAATCCCTCGCCGATGATGGCGCCCGTTACGGCCAGCATTTCGCGCATTCCGGGACCACCCTTTGGGCCTTCATAGCGAATGACCACGATATCCCCTGCCTTGACTTTGCCATTGAGAATCGCCTTCATGGTGGCTTCTTCGCCATCGAAGACGCGGGCGGGACCTTCCAGTCTCAAGTTCTTTACGCCTGCGGTTTTCACGACAGCGCCTTCGGGCGCGAGGTTGCCTTTTAGGACTACCAGCGTTCCGGTGGGCGAAATGGGTTTAGAGACAGAATGAATTACGTTCAATGTATTGGTAACCTTGATGCCTTTCAGATTTTCCTTCAGAGTTTTCCCAGTAGCGGTGATGCAGTCGCCATGGAGCAGATTGGCATCCAGGAGAATCTTCATCAGCACCTGCACGCCGCCAGCCTTGTAAAAGTCAGCCATAACGTACTGACCGCCGGGACGCATGTCGGCGATGTGCGGTGTGCGGCGGGTGATTTTATTAAAGTCGTCAATGTTCAGCGGAACTCCCGCTTCACGCGCGATCGCCAGCAAGTGGAGAACGGCGTTGGTGGAACCGCCCGTGGAAACAACAACCGTGATAGCGTTTTCAAATGCTTTGCGCGTCAGGATGTCGCGCGGGCGAATCTCCTTTTCCAACAGGTTCAGCACGGCTTCGCCAGCGCGGAAACTGGCCTCCTGCCGGCGTTCATCGACCGCGGGAATCGCAGCCGAACCGGGCAATGCGAGACCCAATGCTTCAATAGCCTCCGCCATGGTGTTTGCCGTGTAAAGACCGGCGCAAGAACCAGCGCCAGGACAGGCCACGTGCTCAAGAGCATTCAATTCATCCGATGTCATCTTGCCCCGTGCATGAGCGCCGACGGCCTCAAAAACATCCTGGATGGTGACGTCCTTGCCGCAATAGGTTCCGGGCAGAATACTGCCGCCGTAAAGGAAGACTCCGGGAATATTCAATCGCGCCAGAGCCATGACCATGCCGGGCAGACTTTTGTCGCAACCCGCGATGGTCACCAGGCCATCGAAGCGTTCCGCTAAAGCCATCAACTCCACGGAGTCGGCGATGACTTCGCGGCTGACCAGCGAGGCTTTCATGCCTTCATGGCCCATGGCAATAGCATCGCTGACCGCGATGGTGCCGAACTCAAACGGCGTGCCGCCCGCTGCCGTGACTCCTTCCTTTGCTTTCTTGGCCAAGTGACCCAGGTGGAAATTGCACGGCGTAATCTCATTCCAACTGGAAGCTACACCGATGTGCGGGCGCGCGATCTGTTCATCCGTGAAACCCATGGCGTGGAACATGGCGCGATGCGGCGCGCGTTCGGGGCCTTCCGCGACTTGCCAGCTTCGATGCTTCATCTTGCGGTTAGTTTTCATCTATCACCTCGAATGGGCCGGAGAAGAAACACCTGGATTTGCAATTTCCGAGGTTCTCTCATTGGCGGATTATGATTCGGTTTCAATCACTTTGAAAAAGATCAGTATAGCGCAAAATAGCGCAAACAGGGGGCGCGATGGATTTCAGGCACATCAGTGATCCCCGGTCAGTTGTCGGCTTAAATCCAGCGGGTCGGTGACGGGCTGCTGGCATGCATAGTTGCGGCAGACATAGGCGGCAGGTTTGCTGCTGATCATCTGCTTCCCAGCAAGCAATGGGACACGCGAAATAATGGTATCTGCAGATGAATTCGACGGGTCGAGCAACACGACCAGCCTATTTGGCAAATGCTGCCTGTAAACTACTTGCCGCAATTCCTGCGTGCGGGGATCATCCAGCGGACCGACAATCGCAATTTCCTTATAACCCTCGTGCCATGTTTCCAACCCGCTCAAAAAACGCTCATGCCCGAACGGCGATTGTGTGGCGTTGCCGCTGAACAAGCTCAGGATGGCCCCGGCTTTATCTCGATAGTCGTGTTTCCCGAGCAACTGCGCCATACGCAGCAGGTTTCCGATCATGACGGAATTGCCGGATGGGATCGCACTGTCTCCCGCCAATTTGCTCCGCAGAATCAATTTCTCATGATCCGATGCGGTGAAGAAAAATCCTCCGTCCTGATCATCCCAATAGAAACGAATGGCGATTTCGAGGAGCCGCTCCGATTCGTTCAACCAGGAAATGTCGCCGCTTACTTCAAATAAAGTGATCAGACCGTCGATCATAAAGGCGTAATCGTCCACATAGGCCGTCAAATGGGCCTTGCCGCTTCGGTAGGAGCGAAGCAAGCGCCCGTCGTTCATCATGCGGTTGAGAAGAAAACGTGCTGCTTGTGACGCGGCATCGAAGTATTTCCGCTCATTCAGAACCGCAGAACCAGCAGCTAAGCTGGAAATCATGAGGCCGTTCCACGCGGCGAGTATCTTGTCGTCGAGGGCTGGTTTGACGCGCGCTTCCCTGACCATGAACATCTTGGCGCGGGCGGCCTGCAACCGCTGTTGAAGCTCCTCCGAGGCGATCTCTAATTGCTGCGCTGTCTCATTGAGTGGCCGCAGGACGCGCAGAATATTTTTTGGACCAGCGGGTACGTGAGCATCTCCCGGGTGGTCCCAATTGCCCGCTGATGAAATATCGAAATGGGCAGCAAACAACCTTGCTTCATCTTCTCCAAGCGATTGTTGAATCTCATCGAGCGTCCAAAGATAAAACTTCCCTTCCATCCCTTCGCTATCGGCGTCCTCGGCAGAGAAGAAACCGTCCTCTTCGCTCCTCAGGCACCTAAGAACATAGTCATAAATTCCTTTGGCTGCTTCCGCAAAATCTTCTCGGCCTGTTATCTGAAAACCTTCGAGGTAAATCGAGCTAACCAAAGCCTGGTCGTAAAGCATTTTCTCGAAATGAGGAACGTGCCATAAAGGGTCGGTGCTGTAACGGTGAATGCCGCCGCCCAATTGATCGTGGATTCCTCCCTGCCCCATTTTTGTAAGGGTTAATTCCACGGGGGCCAGGAACTCGTGATTGCGGGTCTTCCGATATTCCCGCAGAAGCAAGCTCATGGACATGGACGGAGGGAACTTATTGGAACCGCTAGAAACGCCTCCGTGCTTAGGATCGTATACGCGCGTCATCTGCCAAGCCGCCATCGATACAGAATCGCGTGTGGCGATACCACTCTGCATGGGGGAATGCATTTGCTGCAAAGCATCAGTCACCCGGCTTGCGTCCATGGCTATTTCCTGGCTGCGCTCTTTCCACAAACCGGCTACGCGCAACAGTACGTTTTTGAAACCTGGCCGCCCGTAATAGTCATCGGGGGGGAAGTAAGTCCCTGCGAAGAATGGCCGTCCGTCGGGCGTCAGCCAAACACTCATTGGCCAGCCGCCTTGTCCACGAGTGAATAAAATCGTCGCGTTCATGTAGATTTCGTCGAGGTCCGGGCGCTCCTCGCGGTCCACTTTCACTGGAACAAACAGATCATTCAACACTTGCGCCACTTCTTCGTTTTCAAAACTCTCGTGCTCCATCACATGGCACCAATGGCAGGCCGAATATCCAATACTCAAGAAAATCGGCTTGTTGTTTGCGCGAGCTTCTGCGATAGCTTCGGGTCCCCACGGAAACCAATTCACGGGATTATGCGCATGCTGAAGTAGATAAGGGCTAGTTTCGTGGATGAGACGGTTGGTGTGCTTTGGATGATTCATAAAATATTTAGCCTTTGCTATCAGCCTGACATCGGGTTGGCGATCTTCGCAAACAAGTGAAGTACGAAAAGCGGACAGCAGAATAAATTGCTATGTGAGGATTTTTTGTTCTGCAGAGAAGCTGGCCTATTATGTTGTAACCAGACCGCTTCCGTTCGATTATTTATTTCGGAGAACGGGCTTGAAGATCAAATGCGGTGCGTGCAAATGAGAAGCAATTGGCTCGTAAATGGCAATCCATCCATTGTTTCCTGAACTTAAACCATAGGCCAAACTGGCGGTCAGCAAGACGATGCCACCGCCAGTCAGCCCAAATGCTTTATTTCCGACTGTCCTTCATTGCCAGCCGTCCACCAAAAAGCGTGGAAAATACCACGTTGAATCGCTTGATGGATGCATCATAAGGCGTGCTCACTTTGAAATCTGATACTCCATCGGCAGGAAGGGGATCCTTCGCGAGTTTACCCTTAACAACTTGAACACTTTTGCCGCTAGCATCCTGGAAATCGATGGCTACATCCACGCCTTCTACAGGGCGACCGGAAATGTTCTTGACTTGCCCAACCAATTCGAGGCTGGTTTGGGTCGCGGAAACCTTAGCCGATAGCAATTCAACCTGGGTTCGCTGCTGAGTTACGCCGTCCCGAGAAAACAACAAAATTGTTGTCAGCAATACAATCAGAAATGCCCAGTTCGGAACGACTGTTTTATTTGCCATCTTTCCTCCTTCTCAGAATATGACACTCTTGCTACCTGGTATCAGAATACCAAAACCTTATGATACTTTTACATCTCAATTTCCAGGGTCAGCGTAACATCTCAATTTCATAATCTCAACTTAGAGTTGAATTATATCAGGTCTTTGTACTGTTTATTGTAGCTTGATACTGGTTAAAAGATAATGGAAGCACCATGGCAACTGCTCCCCTGCTTAAACAAAGTACCACAGGGAGTCTAGAGCGTTCCATCGGGTTTTTCACGGCCACCTGCGTGGTTATTGCCAATGTGATCGGAGTAGGAATCTTTACTACGCCGGGATTCTTAGCACGCGATTTAGGAAGCCCGTTTGCTGTGCTGTCGATCTGGGTTTTGGGGGGTGTTCTTGCAATCGCAGGCGCATTATCCTATAGCGAACTTGGCGCAGAGGATCTCGCTCAAATAGTTAAGACGGGTTGAAATTGTCTATTGTACCTGCCAGGATACTTCAAGACTAAAGAATTTAGCCGCAACTTTGTTGCTCTTTCCGTGTTGCTGATTGTATGGCTGTTTAATGTAATCCATATGATTTGCGCAAGTCCTGAAACCATTTTTATCAGCTACCAGTCCAATTAACTAAGCAGCCACTCTCGAAAGGAAATCATAGTAAGAACGAGTAAAGCCAGAATGAAAAATAAAATTTTGATGGGTTCCCTGGGTATTGTATTTGCTATTTATCTCTTGCTTGTGCCAGACGCGGCCTGGAGCCAGATTGCATTCCGCGGTCGAGTTCTGGATGGGAGCGGAGCTTCGATCCCGGCTGCTACAGTTTCCATTTACTCAGGAGATGCAGTCGCAGGACAAGCGGTGACGGCAACCAATGGAGAGTTTTCCCTTTCAGTTGCGGTGGGAGAATACCGAATCGAAATTGCAGCAACGAATTTCCAAAGCTACTCCGAGACCATTCGAGTCAGCAGCGGCATGAAACCGCTGAATGTCACGCTCCGCCTGGCGACGATGCAACAATCGGTGGACGTGCAAGAGGAGCCGCTGTCGATTGCGCTGGAATCGGACCGCAACATAGGCGTACTAGTGCTCGACCAGGAAACAATAAAGGACCTGCCGGACGATGAGCAGGAACTTGCCGATATTCTGCGGGAGCTGGCTGGGCCTGGTGCCGGGGGAGAAGCCGAGATAGTGGTGGATGGTTTCACCGGCCAAAACGCCCCTCCGAAAGACCAGATTCAGGAAATTCGCATCAACAGCAGCCCCTTCAGCGCCGAATACAGCCGACCGGGCCGGAACCGCATAGAAATCGTCACCCGCCCTGGAACAGGCTTGCTGCGGGGGAATTTGGCGTTTAACCTGCGAGACGAATCCCTAGATGCCCGCCGGGCCATGGCGAATTTCAAGCCTCCCTACCAGCAGAGGAATTTCCGGAGCAATTTCAGCGGGCCGCTGCTGAAAGACAAGCTCTCGTTTTCCCTTTTCCTGATGCGGTCCGACCAGGAAAACAGCGATACAATTCAAGCCCTGACACCAGAGGGGGAAGCGCTTTCCCAAAGCGTGGTGATCCCTGCCGACCGCCGCATGTACAATGTCCGGCTACAGTACATGATATCGGACAGGCATACGCTGGATCTCAGCTCGGAATTCGGATCGAACGTCCGCAAGAACCAGGGTGTGGGGGGATTCACGCTGCCGGAAAGGGCGTCGGAGTCAAGCTCGCGGGATGGGGAATATCGCATCCGCGAGACCACGGTTCTATCTTCAGGAACGCTGCATGAAACCCGCTTCCAATACAGCCGCGATTCGTCTTCATCGAATCCATTGACCGATGCGCGGGCGATCAATGTGCTGGATGCCTTTCGCAGCGGGGGAGCGCAGAATCGCGCCAACCAGACCACCAACAGCTACCAGTTCGGAAACCTCTTAACGAACTCCAGGGAGAAACTTACACTGAGGGCAGGATTCCAGGGCAACTACCAGCAACGAAGCACACGGTCAGAAGAAAATTTCCTGGGCACTTTCGTCTTTTCGGATCTGGCATCCTACCTGGCGGGCAAACCGACGACGTTTACGATCAACAGCGGCAATCCGGTTTTGGATTTCAACCAATTTGAGATGGGTTTGTTCGTCCAAAACGATTGGCGGGTGACGCAAAAGTGGATGCTTTCCTTCGGGCTGCGGTATGAAGCGCAGACCAATAGCGGCGACAAGAATAATCTGGACCCACGAGTTAGTTTCGCTTACAGCTTGGGCAACGGAACCGTCCTGCGAGGCGGCGCGGGAATGTTCCATCAGCGGCTGGAGGGAGGAACGGTGGAGTCATTGATGCGCCTGGACGGCACTCGGCAACTGCAAACTGTAATCAGCTCTCCGTCGTATCCTGATCCTTTCGCAGGGACCGGTGGCCAGAGCACGATTCCGTCGTCGCTTCGGGTCCGTGCGGATGATCTGGCGCAGCCCTATACCGTAAATTCGTCGCTATCTCTGGAAAGCCGTCTATCTGCCGCGACGACCATTTCCGCAACCTATGAGTTGATTCGCGGTATTCACCTGCTCCGCAGCCGCAACTTGAATGCCCCTCTGCCGGGCCAGACCGTCCGGCCAGACCCCTTGCGAGGCAATATCGAATTGCTGGAATCGACAGCGACTTCCACGTCGCACGCGCTCCATTTACGCTTGAACCAGCGTTTCGGGCCAATGTCCTTTTTTGGCAATTATTCGCTTTCCTCGAATCACAACAACACCGACGGACCCTTCAGCCTCCCTGCCAGCAACTACGACCTGCGCAGCGAATGGGGACGGTCGCCGAATGACCAGCGGCACCGTTTTTCGATGGGCCTGACCTCAAGGCTACCGTGGAATATCAGTTCCAACCTCCGGGCGCAGGCAAACTCCGGAGGGCCGTTCAACATCACCACGGGATTCGACGACAACGGCGACACGCTGACGAATGACCGTCCTGCGGGATTTTCCCGGAACTCCGGCCAGGGGCCTGGATTTTTTGATATGGATTTGAGCTTTACGAAAACGATTCCGCTGCGACGCACTCAGGAATCGAGCGCCGGACGCGGAGGCTCACAGAATCCGCAAGCGGGGGGATTCGGTGGAGGACAGAGTTTCCAAGGAGGACCGGGATTTCAGGGTGGAGGAGGGTTCCCAGGCGGTGGACCGGGATTTCCGGGCGGCGGAGGCGGGGGCGGACGTTCCAGCGGGCCGACGGTGGCGATTACCGCCAATATCAACAATCTTCTGAACCACACGAACTTCACGCGCTTCAACGGGGTTTTGACTTCGTCCTTTTTTGGACGGGCGAATTCGGTCCGCAATCCGCGCGAGATTGAAGTTGGGTTGCGGTTCAATTTCTAGGCCGTTTTTACAGTTGCTATGTAGTGGGCGTGAGAGGGTGATTTCTGTCGCCCTTCCGGGGCTTGCGGGTTTAATTGCTCTTGTTCCCACGGCTCCCCCCCCCAGCACATCGGAATGTGCCAGGGACCCCGGTATTGAGCCGTGGGCTAGACTCTTGCGCCCCATCCGGGGCTAAACTTGAATAGTTATACATCAACGGTGGGTGGTCGCTCCCTAAACGAGATCTATATGTCGTTTAGTATCGCGGCTCGGATTCGGAATCTTGCGAGTCTACACAATTTGGGAAAATGGTATAGAGAGGCAATCCATGCGAAGAAAATGGCTTCGGGTTCTGATAGTTCTGGCGTTTGTGATTCCGGCGGTGGCGCAGGAGGGGGATTTTGAAGGGGACGGGGACGACCCGGCTGACATCTTTGGAGGCTACGGGGACAGCTCGGGCCAGCAGGGCCAGAGGGGGAATAATCCCCAGGGCAACCCGCTGGCGCAGTTCGACGAAGTGCTCGGCCAGGCAGGAATACCTCTCAGCGAGGAGCAGCGAACATTGCTCACCGCCAAGATGGAAGAACAGCGGAAAAGTATGAGGGAAGCAATTCCGGGAGGGGGACCGGCGGAAGGCCAGCGCGGAGGGCCAGGGAGCGGCCAGCCGGGAAGAGCTGGTGCAGGTCCAGGCGGGCGGCGGGGCAGTGGAATGCCGACGCAAATGGCGAACCGCATGGAAGCCTTCCAGGAAAGCCTGCTTTCCATTCTGACACCCGATCAACAAAAAGTCTGGAAGGAATACCAGACGGCAGAAATCCGGAGGCGGGGAGGGTATCCGGCACTGCGATTAATGCTGGAAGAAGCAGGAAGCCCGCTCAGCGAAGAACAGGCATTAGCCGTGCAATCCGAATATCGTGATTATTTCGATCAGCGACGCGCGCTGCGCCCGGCAGTTAGCAGTCAGGCGGATGCAGCCCAACCGGATGCAGCAAAGTTGAAGGAGATGGAAGATCAGCACCTTTCGCGATTAATAAAACTGCTGAACGCCGAGCAACGCAAAGCGCTGATTGAGTCGCGAAGGAAGGAAACCAAAGGATCAAATTAAAGACGAGCTATCCGTGCCCGTTTCAGGACTTGAAAGGCTAATCCGAAGAGATTTCAAGAATTGGGAATCGGAGGGCGTAAAATCCGTGCTGATGTTCTGCTCTACGATATCCTCCTGGTCCTGAGTCAAATCCTCGCGGCGGTTGAAACCGATGGTGGCTTCGAGAATAAGAAAGACATCGTAACCGGCACTCTTAATATTGGCGATGGCCTCAGAAATCGGCTCGGAATCGGTCAGGGAATCATTAATCGCTGCGCCAAGATCTTTCATCAGATGCTTCAGATTGTCATCCAATTCCATAGCGCCCCTTCCGATGCGGTAGCATCCTGACACTGCCCGATATCTCGTAATGCCCTGAAATCCATTGTAGTGGATTTTGAGGAAATGTGCATAGATATAGAAAACCGCCAGCAAGGAGAATCATTTTCTCCGATATGGAATTTTTTTGTAAATGTAAAGGACGGCTTGATGATGAGCCGCCAACCTGTCGGCTAATTGGTCAGCGGGACGCTGGAGCTACTTGCGGGGGATACTATCACCTATTCTGAAACCGGCGGCCTATAACCGAACGATTATGGCGCGACAGCAATGGTTACTGTATTGCTGGTTTGCCCCTCGAATGTGGTGAGTTGCAAGGAGACCGTGTTTCCTGTGGGTAGGCCGGCAGGCAACTGAATGTTGAGCTGATACAGGCCTACGAAAAATGGAGCCAGGCCAGCAAACAGGACATTGGCCGCGGGGATTGCAGTTCCACCAATACGGACAGCAGGCTTGTTGACCATTTGCGGGACTGGAGCGCCATTCATTACAGGAGCGATACCGCTGGGGAAGGTGGGAGTAACCGATCCAAGTCCAGAGCAGTAAACAACAATAACATCACCTGCATTAGCAGGGCGCACTACACGGCCCGCAACACTGCCCGCCGGAGCGGCAATGATATCGTCATTGCCAATCAAAACAGCGCCTTGATCGGGATTGGTGGAAGGAACTTCGAAAATTCCCGGAGCCGTGGGGCTGAGAGTCACATTAATGGTGTTGCCAGCAGCACCGGGACCTGTGAAGACGGTGATGTCGGCGGAGGAACCAGTGATTTCATAAGGGATCACCGCGTTGATCTGCCCTGGGCTTACAAACATGAGCGGCGCGAAACGGTTTCCGACTTTAACGCTGACCCCACCAAGCCAAGTGGGCAATGGACGTGCCACAGCCTCTTCCAAACCATTGCTGCCTTTTCCGAATGCCAAATCCGAACCGCCGATAGAAAAAATAGTACCGGGAGCGAGAGTGGTTCCAAAACCTGCGCCTTCACGGACCGGCAAACCGACGGTGGGATTTACCGTGGCGATGACGCCGCCGGGAGCAGCGGAGGTAGAGGTAGCATTGCTGAGGGTCAAATTTGACGGGCCTAAAGCAGCAGAAGCGCTGAGCGTGAGATTCGCTTCTCGGAATGGCTGGCCGTTCTGCAATGTGCCGCCGGAAGTAGCGCCCGCGGAGAGTCCTGTACCTGCAAAAGAAAAGTTGGAATCACTGGTCAAGTTCGTGCCGGTTACCAAAACGCGGTGGGTTTTGTTGCGAGGCAGATGAAGTGGGGAACCGGAAGCCGTTATAGAGTTCCCGATGATCAGGCCGAGCAATTCGATATTTAACTGGCTGGCGGCGTTAGCGGGGAGGACGACATTCGCCGTGGCTCCTTGTCCGGCAGCCAAAGCAATCGAGGTGGGATTGGCCTGGCCACCTAAAAACGTTGTAGCAAAATTGTTATTGCCATCAACATAGTAGCTGTTTGGCCCCGGCCAGCCGTTGGAGAGAGAAATTGGTCCATCGAGCGGTTCAACCAAAACGCGGTACGTGCCCGGCGGCAAGCCGCCCAGAACATAGTCTCCTGTTGCGGTGGTTAGCTGTGAAGCAACAGGAACGCCTCCGGTCTGGCTGACCGCGACGACGTGAGCAGACTTAACATTGGTTCCGGTAGAGGTTGTCACCTTGCCGGAAATCGTGCTCGTGCTGGGCGCAAAAGTCTGCACAGGGTAGACTGTGGCGATGGTAATCATGTCATCGGACTGAAGGTCTCTGCTGGCGATGCCGGTACCCGACTCCCCAAACGGATTCATCATTGAACTGAGAATGCCACTATGATCGAGGCCGAGCAGATGGCCGATTTCGTGAATGGCGACAGCGACGAGGTCAGTGGCATTGTTCGCCCCGACGGGCGTAAAGTTTCCAGCCGTACGGCTGAAAACAATATCCACATCGACAATTCTGGTGCCGCTGGCGGCGGTAATGGCGGCAGCCAATACTCCCGTGGGAAGAGCCCCAGAAGAATCTTGAAACGTAACTAAGTTTACGCCATCGTTTGGATTGGCGTTGACCAGTTGTTTATTGAGAGAGCATTCTGATTCAAGAGGACCAAAAACAATTGCCGCTCCGGAAGCTTGAGTCCAGGTGCGGAAGGCGTCATTGATAGCGCCCAACACAACGAGCTGCTGGAGTTCTCCCGTAAAACCAGATACTCCGCCCGGATTGACGGCGCAGGAAATTGGCATGCCTTGCCATCGGACTGGCTGTCCTTGTGAATTAACAATAAAGGAACCAGCGTTAGCAAGATTAGGAAAGAACGAGAAGGCGAGAAGAGATGAGACGAGAACCAAAGCGCGGGAGTCTGTGATTTTCATTGATGATGACCCTTACTGATTCGCCGTGGGCTGGTTTTGCCTGACAGCCGATCTTCTTATTTGGCGGAGTAACTGCGGCAACTGACGACTGGTGACTGGAGCTTGCAGGCCCAAGAAAAGCGGGGTTCTAGCAGAGCCGAGTGGGATGCTGCGACTTACGCTTTTCAAGCCGGTAACTGGATCGGTTATGACGGGGAGGTTGCCTTGCTCGAATCCAGTAACCTGCCGCAAACCTTGGGGCGAGGTCCAGACAAAGAAGACAGCTTCCTGGCCTGCTGTGAACTGAGGTACGCCGGAGACGATCATCGCCATTCCTTCCAGTTCGCCGCCAGGCTCGTGAAGTTGAAAAACCGGACCGAGATTGCCTTTTAGATACTCCAGAGCCTGGACGTCATAAACCGTGTAAATCATGGTTCGCGCCGAGTTCCATTCCACATGGCTGGCAAGGACATTGCCATAAACAACCGTTTGTGACTCTTCGGTCAAATCATCCAAGGCAAGTAATTCATAAACAGTTGCCCTAGCAGAGAAGGTGAGCGCAAAAGCTATCAACAGAAAACCAACCCGATGTCGCAACATTACTTCCCTCCCTCAGTCATATCGGAAACTCGCATCGAAGCCATGAGCCATTAAAAGACAAAAGAAAGCCTGGCATTTAATCCTTTCCGATGCTCAAGGAGAGACATTGGGTTAGAACAAAGCCAGGCTCGTAATCCAGGCATCCCTGCACGAGGATGCAATTAAGGCGTAGTGGCCGGAGTTGTCGCAGCGGGAGCTGGCTGCGGGGCCGGCGTGGTTGCTGTAGTCGCACCCGATGGCGCAGTCGCTGCGGGTGCTGCGCCGATTTGCGCCGAGGTCTGATCGTAAAGCTCCATTATTTTCTCGGTAATGTCGATGGCTGCATCGGCATAGAGAATGGGGCTTTGAGAGACATCAAGAACTAATTGATAACTGTTCTTTTTCGCATAGTCGGTGACAACGCCCATCATCTTGCGTCCGATCTCGTTGACGGCATCCTGTTCGGCCTGCTGGAACTCCGAGGTGGCATCCTCATTGGTCCGATTGAAGGCCTTTGTTTTATCGTCAATGGAACGAAGCAGACGAGTTTTGGCATCTTCGCTCAGCATATTATCTTGCGTGCGCAATTGGTTTTGCAGATCAATAATTTCCTTCTGCTGTTTTTCCAATTCCGCCCGCTTTGGTGCGAATTTGTTCTGGAGCTCTTTCGCCGCCGACTGTCCTTCGGTGCTTTGGGCGATAGCCGCCTGGATATTCATGATCGCCAATTTGGGCGCCGCGTTCTGAGCGAAAGCGCTGATGCCCAAGGTCAAGCCGAGAACGAGCCCGATTGCTGGAATTGCTGTTTTCACCGAACCTCCTAAGACGGATATTTTCCCCGCCATACTTTCACACAGACTAGTCATCATATTTTTATTCAGCATATTTTTTACCGTCTCTGATTCATTTTGCTCAAAATCATAAAACTCATTCGGATACTACTTCTTCAGTTCCAAGGACTTCATCTGCCGGTCCTGAATATCGAGCTTGGATTTCAAGAATTTCGGATCATTGGCGTTCAACATAATGGCTTTGTCGATGTTCTTGAGTGCCTCTGAGTAATTCTCCTTACGTGCATGAGCTACTGCAATGCTGTAGAAAGTTTCGGCATCGTTGGGATTGATCTTGAGCATGGCTTCGTAAGTCTTGAGCGCCGTATCCAAATCGCCTTTATCCGCCGCCTGGATGGCCTGCCGGTCCAAAGCCATGATGTGCACTTGAGGCACCAGCTTTTCAAATTTTGCAGCATCCAGCTTTGCAGCCATGCTAATCGATTTGAGAGCTTCGTCAGCGTTCCCTAAGCCTGCATATCCCGCAGCCAAAATGTAATAAGAATCTCCGATGCCAGGCAGCACCTCAACGGCGCGCTTACCCTTCTCAACGGTTTCGGGAAACTTATTTTGCTGAAGCATGCCCATGCCATCTTGTAAAAGGGATTGAGCATACGCGGGGGTGGGAACGATATGCGCGCAGGTTTGCTCCGCATTTCCAGAGAGACTAATGTGCGCTGATTTGCTGGGTATTCTCCCCTCAACGACAGCGTAAACCTGATAGGCCCCGTCATCCATGCCTTTGAACAAAACCACGCCCTGCTCGTCCGTCTTCTCTTTCTTTTCTTTGCTATTTTCCACGCTAACGAGAACGGCCTGCGCCTTTTCGAGGGGCTTTCCAGTTTCATCCGTAAGCGTGCAGCGCAAGTTGCTTTTTGCTGACGCTGGTACCGCCAGAATGGCGGCTATTGCTATGGCGGCAAAACCGCCGATTATTTTTTGAAACCTTTCCTGAGTCAATTCCCTTTCCTCCTACTGAGTTATTTCAGAATCCGGTCTTTAGCTAATTTCTTGTCCTTTGCCACAAACTTACGAACCGCTCATGGAAGAAGTTGTGGCATCTCCGTTATGGCTTCCCGAGCAATTATAACCTGAGGGTCTGCTTCCACTTCAGCGCGATTCCCCCTCTCCATACCATATACCAGATTAAATATTTCCATCTCAATGCGCATTTTCAAATAACCCTGGTTGCTCTTCCAATCCAGCGGCGGAACGCGCACGTCTGCTTCCGTTAAATATTGCAGAAAATCGGACATGATCCGATCATCCGCGGCAAAATCCTGCGCAACTTTGCCAATGCGCTCCAGGCACTTCTGGGCAAAGTTGATATAAGCAGTACTTTGATCCAGCCAAACAGCCCAGTCGGATAATTGCCATGAGGAAGCGATCTGATCGGGGTGAACGCCTCCAGATGAACTAAGAGATCGTCCCCGTTCACTTAATACCCCATGCACTTCATTTTTAAGGATACCAGCCAAAGCCGTGTCCGGCAAGGGGCGTTGTACAGAACGTCCCTTGGGGGTAAAATGGCGAGCCGTTGTTAAAACCAGCGCGGTTCCCTCACTTAAAGGCAAAACCGACTCAGCCACCCCTTTTCCAAAACTGGGCTGCCCTAAAATCCAGGCCCGGTCAAACTCCTGCAAAGCAGCAGCTAGGATTTCGGAGGCGCTAGCAGAGCGCTCATTGATGACGACAACAATCGGGACGACAGGAAATGCCGGGTCGGAAGAAACTCGATACTCCTGGCCGGGAATCGACCGACCCCGCAGGCTTACAACCAAACTACCTTTCGGGAGAAATAATCCAGCGATGTCGACAGCAGCGTCCAGCGAGCCTCCCGGATTGTCCCGCAGGTCAAGAATAATCCCGGTGAGTTTCTTGTTCGCCTGCCAAGATTCTAAAGCAGAACGAATTTCCTGCGAAGTGGCTTGTTCCATTCCGCTAATATGCAGATAACCGATGCCCGGTTCCAACAGAAACACGCGATCCACAGCCGAGCTTTCCAACTCGGCGGGGTTCAACTCGAAATCCTCTGCGACTACCTTGCCACTGCGCAGTACAGATAATGACGCCTTCCCTTTTTTTGCGTCCTGCAATACCTGAAGCAATTCCTGCAAGTTCAGATTAGCGATCCGTTGTCCATTGATGCGAAGTATACGGTCTCCTGGACCTAAACCAGCTCGCGAAAAGGGAGTTTCCGGCAGAGCTTGCAAAACCAGAACTTGTCCTGACTGAATACTGAGAACCGCTCCAAAACCTTGCTGCACCCCGCGCTGCTGGTCTTTAAGACCCCCAAACTGATCCGCATCAAGGAATACGGAAAATGGATCGAGGCTTGCTAATGCGCCACGGATAGCACCTTGATAAATCGTGGTCTGAGGATCGATGGGGTCGGCAAACTGGGTAGCGAGGAGGTGATAGACCTTTGTAATCATTTCCAAACTTTTTTGGATTTCTACATTTGTTGTCTGCGTATTCGCCGATTTGGGAATTTGGGCTGCAATGGGCGTGGAATGCACCAGTAGTATAATTGCTGTCGCTGTCCATATCAGGCGCTGTATTCTTTGTACTGCCGACCTTTGCATGAATTACAGCCTCTCCAGCGCACTTCGTAAGGTTCACCTTGCATACCATTTGAAGTAAAACAATGAGGAATGGTTGCCAAACGGACAGCAAGTTATTTACTACCGTGCATTTGCCAAATTTGACGCGTAATAGATAGAATCGTCAAGCAAGATAAAATTGCGCCCTATTTAGAAGCTAATGGAAACAAACATCCCTTTCATCCATTTGAAATCGCAATACGCATCGATCCGCGAAGAAGTCGAAGCCGGCATTCACAAAGTCCTGGAGCGGCAATCGTTCATCCTGGGTGATGAAGTAAAAGAAATGGAAGAACTCATTGCACGGCTGCATAACTGCGCCCACGGCGTGGGCTGCGCTTCCGGATCGGACGCTTTATTGCTTTCACTGCTGGCCTTGGGAATAGGGCCGGGAGACAAAGTGATTGTTCCTTCCTTCACTTTTTTCGCCACAGCCGGTTCGGTGGTACGAGCCGGAGCGACTCCGGTATTTGTGGATATAGACCCGCGCACGATGAATATTAGTCCCAGCACGGTTGAGCAAGCTTTGGCAGACCATGACCAGAAGGACATAATCAAGGCGATCATTCCTGTACATCTTTATGGACAATGCGCTGACATGGATCGTTTGTTAAGTCTGGCTAAGCAGCACTCGCTGCCTGTGGTCGAAGATGCTGCGCAATCGATTCTGGCGCGGTACGGCGGGCGTCCGGCGGGGTCCATGGGCAACTGCGGCTGTCTGAGCTTTTTCCCTACAAAAAATTTGGGTGGGGCGGGCGACGGCGGCATGATTCTCACGAATGACTCGAAATTGGCGGAACTATTGCACCTGCTGCGGGACCACGGCGCTAGGGAAAGAAATTTTCATATTTTGGCGGGAATCAATAGCCGATTGGACACGCTGCAAGCAGCCGTACTACTGACGAAGGCCAAACATCTTCCCGGATGGACTGAGCAGCGACAGCAAAAGGCCGCATTCTATCAGAAACTGTTTCTGGGCGCAGGGATTTGCGATCCCGATGCAGTTTATCCAACGGCTAAATTTCCTGTCGTGCTGCCTTACACGCAACCGGGGAATTACCATGTGTTTAACCAATACACTTTGCGTGTTGCGCGAAGGAAGGAGATGGCAGATTATCTGGCGTCGCATGGCATTGGAACAGCCATATATTACCCGCTGCCGCTGCATCGGCAACCTGTATTCTCCTGCCTGAACTACGCAAACGATGCCTGTCCAGAAAGCGAGCGGGCGGCGAGCGAAGTGCTATCCATACCGATCTACCCGGAACTTTCTGATGAACAACAGGCCCAAGTAACAGGCTGTATCAATAAATTCTACTCGTCACGCTAGGGAGAGAACGAGCTTCTAAGGTGTGTTGGCGGGATGTATGATGAGATGGAGTGCGATCGGTATCCGATAGCAGACTGCATCGATTATGAATTTGCGAGACAAAATCCTGAATCCCGCCTGCCCGCTTGTCTTCTATGAATTGATCCCGCCTAAACTGGGAGACAGCGCGGAACTGGAGCGATTGATAGAAACTTGCCGGGCCCTTTCTGGAAAAGTGGATGCGATCAATATACCGGAAATCGTGGAAGAGACCCGCTGGGGAGCCGGCGGGAAGAAAACGCCAGAGCGTTTGGAGCCGCGGAGATTTGGAAGCGAGATTCAATCCGCCACAGGCTTAGAAACGATCATCAACAGGATCACGGTTAGAGAATCCGAAGCATCACAGCGCAAATGGCTGCAGGAATGTTATCAGGACTACGCAATTCGCAATCTAATTCTGGTGGGAGGGGAGTCCAGTGATATTCCCTATCCTGGTCCAAGCGTTGAGGCCATGGCGAAATGCGCGCGGGAAGAGAAACTGGATTTTCTGCTGGGCGGGATTACCATTCCAAGCCGCTCCAGAGAAGGCACGCGCATCAGGGATAAACACCAGCAAGGGGTTGCATTCTTCACGACCCAGGTGCTGCTGGATTCCAATGACATCGTCGACCTGATCCAGGATTTGAATGGAATTGACGTGCGCATCATGCTCAGCCTGGCGCCTGTCAGCAATGTGCGTGATCTTCAGTTTCTGAAACACCTGGGGGTGGACGTGCCCAATAACGTGATGTGGGCTATTGAACAAGCTGGGGGAACTGAAAAAGCGTTAGAGAAATCCATTGCACTGGCCACCGGCATTCTGACCGACGTTTTTAATAATCTGCCCGAGCACCCGCCCGCATTGGGGATCAACATCGAGCAGATCACGCGACGGAATTTCCATGCCGCTCTTCAATTGCTGGAACAGATTGCGCCATTTTACAGGAGACATGTGCAGGCGCGTTTTCCGGCAGAAGGCAGCAGATGGCAATCCGAACATCTATTCGGACCTGCAAGAAGAGATCGGTCATCGCAATCGGCAGAATAGTGGAAAATCGTAAGGGATAAAGGAATGCCTTTGTCCGCTATCGCTGAATTAATGGAAAAGATTCAATAACGCAGTGCTGGCAGCAGAAGTTATTGTTTCTGTTTAGACATTTCCCGGCGGTCAATTTCACTGCGTCGGCTCTCGGAACATCGCCGATCGGTTCCAATGTATTTCCTGGAAGACCTTCGGCGGTCCGATCCTCTGCGGTCCTGCTTGGTACGGTTATCGTTGATCATGGCCTGTTTCCTATTCTGATATGGTATGGAACCGCCACCATAAATGAAGCTGGCAAATTCCGCATGGAATAAAACCCGGATTATATACGATTACGGCAGGAAAAGTCAGGGGGGCAAATGCAGCAGGTGGTTCCGTTAGCAGACTAAACTACCAAGAACTGTAGGGTTCGCCAGACAGGCTATTCAGAGATGAGCCACTATGCACATCCACGAGGCCCGGCGATAATTGATCGGGACTCATCAGAACGGTATCTTCAAAAACAGGTTCCCATGTTGTATTGGAGCCGGTAAAAGGGTCATTCGGGAGCTGGCGAATATATCCCTCGCTAACCAAATTCTCAAGGTCCTGCGGCGCCTCTTGTTTATCGAGCGTGTACTGATCAATCAACGAACGCATGGTGAAAAGATTATCCCTGAGAACGGCTTCTTTAGAGCTAATAATGGAATTGCGGTAGATCGGAGCGGCAATGGAAATCAGGATCAAGATGATCGATATTACAACCACCAATTCGATGAGCGTGAATCCGCGCTGAGAGCGTGATTCCTGTATAAGCTTCCGTCTGGCACGCGCAAGAAAACCACTTGGGAATAGGCGAATGCAAGACCGACAAGTCTTTTTAGCAGATGCTGTCTGAAATTTCACCATTCGGAATACCTGCTGTCATCAAGCGCTTCGCCCTGACTTCTGGAATAAACATCGTATACATTCTGGCCGCCCCAGCCCGTAGAATCGGGACGATCCTGGTAAGACCTTAAACCCCATTCCGTGGAATTGGTCATGGGATCGCGGGGAATTCGGCGCAGAAACTTGAGAACCTTGCCGTCCGGTGAATTCGCCATCGGAATCCCTTCCACCAGCGCTTCAAGGTCAGGCGGGTAGCCTTCCGTCATCAACTCCACTTGAATCAAACCGCGATCAGCAGAATCTTTGTACCGGTCAATCGCTTCGCGAATCTCCCGCAGAGCATAACGAAGCTCCTTCTCGCGCTCCCGCTTGACTTGTACTCGTGCCAATGGCAACGCAGCTACGGAGAGAATAGACAAAATGGCCGCAGCAACAATCAGCTCGATGAGCGTTAATCCATTTTCTTGTGATTTCTTCCGAATCAACCGCTATGCCCTCAATGCATTATTGGACAGTGACTGTTGCCTGTGTCCCAGGGACGGGAATTTTCGAACTGGATGAACTGCCAACCAACGATGAAGTGATCTGCAATGGCGAAACGCCAGACTGCGCAGCTTGGAAGATCAGGACAGCGAGCGTGCCTTGCCCGGATACTGGTTCGCTCTTTGGCGGACGAGATAACGTTACCTGCAACTTCCCAGAATTTTCTTCTGCTCTCTCAACGATGGTTACCGGCTGGTTCCCTTGGCCAAGGAAACCGCCGCTGGATACGCGCAACAATTGTAATATCGCCGGGTCGTATTGAACTTCTAGAGAAACAGTGGAAACGTCATTCGCATTTTCGACCATCAGAGGCAACTCGACCGTCTCACCAGGCTTTGGGTTCGCGACTGGATTATTCAACAGGAGTTTCGCGCCGGGACCGGGTACTTGCGCAGGCGTATCTACCGGGGAAGCTGGTGTTTCCACCGGAACATTTTCCCCGACCGCTAGCGGAGGCTGTGTGAGCCGTAATCTTACCGACCCTTCGGTTCCGGTATCCAGCGCCATCCGGTTGAGATCGGAAATTTCCATGCGGCGGACCACATAAGGACGGAGGACGATGAGAATTTCATTTTCAGCAATCGTGTCACTCACATTGGAAAACAGATACCGGAGCAATGGAATAGAAGACAGTCCGGGAATGCCGCTAACGGATTCCACGGTTTGCCTCTGGAAAATTCCGCCCAGGATATTGATTTCGCCTTCTTTCAAGCGGATGTCATGTTCAATGACGCGCTGCCCGATGACCGGCTGCGTAATGCCGCCGATGTTCTTCTCATTGGTGACGGCTGAAATTTCCACTCGAACCTTCAAGGTGATTTCACGCTCGGCGTGAACCTTGGGCGTGATGTCGAGATTCACGCCGACATCGGTGTATTGAAATTGCGTTTGCACAAGCGAGCTTACGACGGCTCCGCCGACACCGGGCTGATAACTGCCCGTAGCAATTGGGATGCGGTCGCCGATGCGCAAAGTAGCCTTTTGACCATCAGAGGCTCGAATTTCCGGTCGCTGGAGAACCTTACTGTTGGCATCGCTCATCAGAGCGTTTAGCTGAGCCCCGGGGAGGATGATGGAAAAATCCGCTGCACTGAGTGAACCCAGGCGGTTCAGAGGTAAGTTAGGGCTCGTGGTCTGACTAGTTCCGGTTCCGGTTGTGCTGCCGCGAGGCGTCGGGTTAATCGACGTTGAGATGCCTGCCCCGCCGGAAGAAGTAGGGAAGAATCCTAATCTTTGCGCTTCATCACGGCGGATTTCCATGACCGCGACATCCACAACGACCTCAGGCTTTGCCTTATCAATATCACGAATGATTTTTTCAGCCAGCGCGACTTTGTCGGGGGTATCGCGCACTAAAATAGCATTCATGGAATTGATCTGCTGAATGCGGCGGGTTTCCAGCAAAGTGCGAATCGCTGTAACCACTTCCGTCAATTCCTGGGGCGTGATGGTATTCGACAAATAAAATGTCTTCAGAACCTGCTGCTCCTGCTCACGGCGCTTGACCGCGGTGTCTGGTATGACCAGAATGGTATTGCGAGTCAGCGTCTTCCAGAATGATTTCGAAAGCAGTGAGAGCTGGTCCAGGGCCTCTTCCAAGGTCACATTTTCCAGTTCTACAGTCACCCGCTGGGCGGTAAAGTCCGGGTCAAAAAGAACATTTATGCCGGCAAGACGACCGATGGTTGTATAAACGATTTTACTGTCGTTAGTTACCCTTAAGTTAATTGGCTCCCTTGATAAAGGAATCAGCAAGGGAGGCCCCTGAGCGTCCTCAACTGAAGGCATCCCCTCATCAATTGCAGGAGGATTACTCTGCGCTTCGATCAATTCCCTGGTGCGGTCCATTTCCTGCTGAGCAGCCGGATTGGTGGTGTCGATTTTGGCGGCTGTTTCAAATTCAGCCAGAGCTTCCTGCAAGCTTCCTTGCAAGCGCAGATCAAATCCGCGCTCCATATGCAATTGCCCAGCAATAAATCGAGCGCGGCGATAAGCGATATCGAACTGCGGGTTGCTAGGGTCAACTTGAAGTGCTTTTTCATACTGGGCAAAAGCTTCATCAAAATCCTGCCTAGCCTCGGCTTCGCGCCCTCTATTGAATTCCTCATCACCTTGTGCGGCAAAGGCCAGAGACGAGAATCCGCATGTCAGTAACAAGGCAAGACAGACTACGTTAAATATTTTGAATCTATCTCGCTGAAACCATTGCATCGGCATATGGCGAAACCTCGCTCTAAAGGCCCGGACAATATCTTTTCCGGCAGGGGGTGTGGACTTACCTTCTCGGAATTTTACCATAGTTATCGAGCACACCCCTTATGTATTATCGGCATAGCGAGCCTGTCAACCCGTTTCCGAGAAAAGCACATAGAAACTAAAAGATATCATAGAGATGCAGTTGGGAGATGGGCAGAAGCTGGACGAGGTGATCGATTCGGCTCATCCAACAAGTGGCAGGAGACCCATCTTTCTGAGCCATAAGCTTTCAAAGCAGGATGCTCAATTCTACATCGATCAAAAACATAGGGGCAGCGCGGGTGAAATGGACAACCTGGAGGCTTGCTCAAAGGGCTTGGCACATCGCCTCGGAGAACAATTCTAGTCTTCAAACGTTCTTTTTCCGGATCGGGAATGGGGATCGCGGAAATCAATGCTTCGGAATAAGGATGCCAAGGATTTGAAAATATTGCGGTCGCGGGACCCGTTTCGACGATTTCTCCAAGGTACATTACGGCAACACGGTGGCTGAGCAGAGAAACCAAACTCAAGTCATGTGAGATAAACAAGAAACTCAACCGGAGCGTCGCTTGCAGTTCTTTCAACAAGGTGACGATTTGCGCCTGGACAGAAACATCCAATGCGGAAGCAGGCTCATCAGCGACGACCACAGCAGGGTTTAGCGCCAAAGCGCGGGCGATGCCAATACGCTGGCGCTGCCCGCCACTGAACTCGTGTGGATATCGGTTCATGGCGGAGGCATCCAGCCCAACCGTTCCCAGCAATTCCCTCACACGGACTACTAACCCCTCCGTGCGGCCGAAGTTGCGCAGCGGTTCGGCCACGATGTCCCTGACCGTCATGCGAGGATTCAGCGAGGAATAAGGGTCTTGAAAGACCATCTGCAATTCGCTGCGAACTTGTCGCAAAGGTTCACCTTCCATAACCGCCAAATCACGACCGCGAAAAAGAATTTCCCCTGAATGCGGGCGGAAGAGGCGGACGATAGCGCGAGCCAGCGTGGATTTGCCGCAGCCGCTTTCCCCCACCAAACCTAAAGTTTCGCCTTGCTGTAGAGAGAAACTTAAGTTGTCGACAGCCCGGACCTCTCGCTGACTGCCAGCAGATTTTTTGCCATGGTAAGGGAAATAGACCCTTAGATTATTTACTTCAAGTAATGGAGAGGTTGAATGCATCATTGATCACAATTACTCGGATACTGGATTCTGTCCCTTCTCTATATCGACCCAGCAACTGGCCTGATGCCCTGGTCCGAAGGATATAAGAGGAGGAGATTCCTCAAGGCAACGATCCATGCGGAATGCACAACGATCAAAAAATGAGCAGCCACGGGGGAGACAAGTGAGATCAGGGGGCATTCCCGGAATAGGCTGAACCGATGGTTGCATATCGCCGGGCCTGGGGAGTGTTTTCAGCAACGCAAGCGTATAGGGATGACGCGGATGAGCGAACAAATCGGTTGTTTTTGCATACTCAACGACTCGACCGGAATACATGACTGCTGCGTGATCCGCCATGCCTGCGACGATTCCCAGATTGTGTGTGATGAGCACAATCGCAGTGCTGAATTCACTTTTGATGTGCGTGAATAAATCGAGCACCTGCGCCTGGATGGTTACGTCCAGTGCGGTGGTTGGCTCGTCTGCAATCAGGAGACTAGGATTAGCGATTAACGCAGATGCGATCATAACGCGCTGCCTCATGCCTCCGCTGAAACGATGAGGATAATCTTCCAACCGGCTGGCGGCGTCGGAAATTCCCACCTTTTCCAAAATACCGACGGCCCGATCCAAGGCTTTATTGCGGCTAATCTTTTCATGAACCAGCAACGTCTCGGCGACTTGATCGCCAATCCGCAAGAAAGGGTTTAAGGAAGTCATGGGGTCTTGAAAAACTATGCCAATGCGCTTGCCGCGGATATTGCGCAACTTTTGCAATGGCATCTGCAACAAATCCTGGCCTTCGAATATAATTTCGCCAGAAACGGTTTTGCCAGGAGGCGGAACCAAGCGCAGCACCGAGAGGAAAGTGACACTCTTGCCGCTGCCGCTTTCGCCGACGATGCCCAGGGTCTCTCCGGGGCGGACTTCCAGGCTAACATCGTCTACGGCGCGGGCAATTCCCGAACGCGTAAAGAAATATGTTTTCAGACCCTGAATGGAGAGCACTGCATCGACTGACAAAACAACTCCTTAGTCATGGCGTTGGCGCGGGTCCAAGGCGTCACGCAAACCATCGCCCAAAAAATTGAGCGCGAATAAAACAACTGCCAAAGCTATCGCAGGGAAGAACACCAGCCAGGGAAATAATCCCATCACGCCTGCGCCGTCGCTGATGAGCGTACCCCAGCTTGAGCGAGGCGGCTGCACACCCAATCCGAGGAAACTCAGGAATGCTTCTTGTAGAATCACCGACGGAACCGTCAATGTGGCATAAACCACAATCGGACCCGCCATGTTGGGCAGCAAATGCCGGAAGAGAATGCCGATATCGTTTGTTCCAGAGACCCGCGCAGCTTGGATGAATTCAGCGTTTTTGAGAGAAAGAACTTGTCCGCGCACGATGCGAGCCATGGTCAGCCATTGCACCAAACCCAGGGCGACAAATAGCATCAATATGCTGCTCGAGAAAAACACGAGCAAAATAATTACCAGGAACAGGTAAGGCAGCGAGTAAAGAAGGTCCACAAAGCGCATCATTAACTCGTCAGTCCGACCGCCACGGTAACCTGAAATCGAGCCGTACAAAACACCGATTACAAGGCTGACCAATGTGCCGACCACACCAACGGCGATGGAAATTTGCCCGCCATAAAAACAACGGCTTAGCAAATCCCGGCCCAATGTATCGGTGCCCATCCAGTGATTCCAGCTTGGCGCGGAAGCGCCCAGGCGCAGTTCGATTTGATCGTATGGGTAAGGGGCAATCCACGGCGCAAGAATCGTTGATAAAAGAACGGCTCCCAAAGCAATCGCGCATGTCATCATCCACGGATCGCGGCTCAGGCGTGACCAGACCACGGCGCGGGGGCTGAGGCTAGAGATGACAGGGTCCGGCGCTAGTTGTGGAATCGAGGCCACTCTGATTTTCATCCTCCGCAAGAAATCCGACTTGCTCAACGATATTCGATGCGCGGGTCCAACACGCGGTAAAGAATGTCCACGACCAAGTTCGCGCCGATCAGCAAAACGGAATAGAAGAGCACCGTGCCCATCACGGTTGTGTAATCCCTGCTGAAAGCGCTCTCGACAAAAAACCGGCCAAGGCCGGGAATGGCGAATATCTTCTCGATGACAATCGAGCCAGTAGTCAGGTCGGCGACGGCAGGCCCTAAAAAAGAAACAACCGGCAGCAGACCGCCATTCAAGGCGTGCCTCCACAAAACGCGGAACTCTCCCGCGCCTTTTGCTCGCGCCGTGCGAATGTAATCCTGATCAAGAATCTCCAGCATTTCCGTTCGGGTCAGGCGCGCGATGTATACGGAATATGGCAATGCCAAAGTGATCGCCGGCAGCACAAGCTGAGAAGGCTCCCCCCACAGGGCAGGCGGGAACCAATAAAGCGTCAGCGAAAAAACGAAGATGAGCATAGGTCCGACGACGAAAGTTGGCAGAGAAATGCCTAACATAACGACAGACATCGTCAAGCGGTCAAGAACTGCCCTGTGCTTAACGGCTGCGAAGACCCCGGCCGGAATGCCCAGCAGCAAAGCAATGACCAGTGCTGCCAGACCTAACTGGAGACTCACCGGGAAGCCCTCGCGGATGATGTCATTTACGGTTCGTTCGGGATACTTGTAGGAAGGCCCTAAATCCAGTCGAAGCAGGCTACTCAGGTATCGGCCATATTGAACCAATAGTGGCTGGTCGAGGCCATATTTGGCTTGAAGGTTTGCTTGAATCTCCGGAGGTATAGCTCGTTCTGAAAGGAACGGGCCTCCAGGGGCGAGGCGGAGAATGAAAAAAGTGGTGGTGGCAACAAGAAAAATCACCGGAATAGAGATAACGATTCGCCGCAAAATAAACTTCGTCAACGAACTTCTCCTCCGGACGGCTGATCCCTGGACCATTGCTGGTCGATCCAAACTTCATTGAGAGGATAGTGATCCAAGGAGTTCGGGAAAAAGCCCCGGATGTAGGGTTTAAGCAGCGAGTTGCTGGCGGATGTATAGATCGGCATTACAGGAGCTTGATACATCAGGATCGCCTCGCTGCGTTGCAGAATTTCCATGCGCTTGCCCGCGTCTGTCTCCTGGCGGGCCAACATAGTCAACCGATCGTATTCGGAGTTTTTCCAACCAGTGTGGTTATTGCCGTTGGTGCTCTCCATCAAATCCAAAAATGTTGTGGGATCAGGGTAATCCCCGATCCATCCCGAGCGCGCTATTTGGTACTCCAAATTGGTGAGTGATTTGAGATAGGAAGCCCACTCTTCATTGCGCAACGTGACATGAATATTGAGATTTTCTATCCACATTTGCTGGATAGATTCCGCAATTTTTTTATGGCTTTCCAGCGTATTGAATAGAATTTCGATTTCTGGAAATCCCTGCCCGCCGGGATATCCCGCTTCGGCAAGCAACCGCACAGCCTCTTGTGGGTTGTACTCTTCGGCAGGCGGGGATTGATAATTTGGAAAGCCGAGTGGAACGAAGTGCGCTCCTGGTATTTGCCCTCCACGCAGCAGGTCATCGGTAATTGCCCGGCGGTTTACCGCCAGCGACAAAGCCCGTCGCACCAGAGGGTTGTCGAGCGGCGGCTTGTTGACGTTAAAAGAATAATAGTAATTAGCCAGGTATGGGGTGGATGCGAAATCACGGAATGATTTGAGATGAGGAACATACTCGGCGGGGAAATAGCTTGGGAGCCAGTCGACCATGCCCGATTCATACATATTCGCGGAAGTGTAATTGTCATCCACTGAGTAAGCAATGATTCTATCCAGCCGGACTTTATCGCGGTTCCAGTAGCGTGGATTCGGAACAAATTCAAAGCGCGCATGACTTTGATGCTCCGACAATAAAAAAGGGCCGTTGCCGACGATATTTTCCGGCGCAGTCCAGCGCACGCCATGTTTTTCAACGATGTGCGACGGAACAGGAAATAATGTAACGAAAGAGGTCAGGAAAAGAAAATAGGGCGTGGGCTGACGCAGGCGAACTTCCAGGGTGTAATCGTCCAGCGCGCGAATGCCAAGCAATGACGGGTCTGAGATGCGGCCTTGATTGAATTCCTCACCGTTCACCAGGTGATAGAGATGACTTGCGTAACGGGAAACAGTAAGTGGAGCCAGAACACGCGTCCAGGAATACACAAAATCCTTTGCCGTCAGCGGGCGGCCGTCGGACCATTTTGCGTTCGTGCGAAGGTAAAACTTATAATTCAGGCCATCGGGAGAAATATCCCACCGTTCAGCAACGCCAGGGATCTGCGCGAGTGTTTTAGGGTCGGTATTCGTCAACCCCTCAAATAGCAAACTAGCAATGCGACCGTCGAGTTGCCCGACAATCAACGCAGGGTCCACATACTCCGGCTCCGCGCCATTATTGAACCGAAAAACATTTCCTGAAGACGGTTCCGTCTTGCCATAATATTCGCCCTGCTGACGGCAACCGCTGCTGGCTGCAAGAGATGCCGCCAGCAACAGCACTAGGAAAGAATCCACGTTGGGTGATAGTCGGCTCAATTTTCCTCTGAGAAATGAAATCCGCCTACTGCGCATTAGAAATAAACTTGCATAGTTTAGAATGTTTGCCAAGCTGGTTCCAATGTACCTCGCCATGCTCCGATTGCCAAGCAGAATACTTCTGCCACAAGGCCTGATATTGGCTGCATATGCTATGATCGCAATGAGTATCGATAATGAGATATTGTTCTGCACAGCAGTAAATCAGCAGACTCGCCGGGCCAATTCAATGGAAGAAAAAGACCTATCAGTCAATCGACCAGCGGGGCATCTATATCACCTGCTGGAGCGGTTCGAGGCTGGATTGGAACTCGCCGGAACCGAAGTGAAGTCTATCCGTAAAGGCGGAGCGAACTTAAAAGATAGTTACGCAACAATCCGTGAAGGAGAGGCCTGGCTGATGAATTGCCACATCAGCCCTTATGCATATGGCAATCGGGAAAACTCCGACCCGTTGCGCAAACGCAAGCTGCTGTTGCACCGCGAAGAAATCCGGCGATTAACCGGTAAAGTTGAACAGCGCGGTCTGACGCTAATACCGACTCGGCTGTACTTGAAAAACGGACGGGTTAAATGTGAATTTGCGTTGGCCAAAGGCAAAAAACTCCACGATAAACGAGAGACGGAACGCCGCAAAACCGCTGACCGCGAGGCTCGCCAAGCGATCAAGTACCGCAATCGTGGATGAGTTGTGACCGCAATAGAATTGCGAAAGGAATAAATACATAACATGAAGATCATTATCGTCGGCTATGGACGTGTTGGGAAACAGATTGTGCGCCTGTTGGCTGGGAAAAATCACTCCATCGTGGTCATTGATAAAGACCGGCGGTCGATGGAGAAGGAACCACTGCAGCCTGGTCTGCGCATGATGGCAGGCGACGCCGTGGATCCAGACTTGCTCCGCCAAGCGGAAGCAGAAAACGCAGACGTTCTGCTGGCGCTGACCCGTGAGGAGAACACGAATCTGATGGTGGCTCAAACAGCACGACTTGCCTTTAAGATACCTAAAGTAATTGCCATGGTTTATGATCCGCAGCGGGAAAGCAGCTTTCACACAGCAGGGATTGACACGTTGCAAATTACCGTATCAGGCGCGGAGCTGCTTAGAGCACAAATTGAAGGAAACGGACCGTTGACTGCCCAAGACCTCTTAAGCGCAATGGCCAAGGATTCGGCCGCAGTGGACAATACGGTCTATCCCGTGCCACCGAGGAAGTTTTCAAGCTCTGGTCCCTACTACGTCATCATCATGGGTGGCGGAAAAGTTGGGTATTTTCTCGGGCGGACGCTGTTGGAAGAAGGCCACGAAATATCCATCATCGAAGCCAATCAGGAAATCTACGGACTTGTTTCGCATCAATTGGATTGTCCGGTAATTCTAGGAGATGGCACATCGCATAAAACATTGGAAAAGGCCGGAGCCAGCCGTTGCGATCTGTTCGTGGGCGTCACGAATCATGACCAGGATAATTTAATAGGATGCCAGGTCGCCCGAAGGGAATTTGGCGTTCCAAAAACGATAGCGCGGGTAAAGAATCCGAAGAACGAAAGGATCATGCGCGAACTGGGCGTAGACGTAACGGTTAGCTCCACAGCAATCATTAGCTCTCTGATAGAAAGCGAGCTGCCGCTGCATAAGATTCGGACTCTGCTAGACCTGAGAATTGGCAATTTGGAAATCATGGAATATGCGCTGGATGGAACATCCCCGGTTGTTGGGCAGCAAATCCGCAATCTGACCATGCCCCCACATTGCAACCTCGTGACGATCCTCCGAGGGGGGGATGCGATCGTTCCTCGCGGTGACACTTTGTTTCAGGCAAGTGATGTGATACTTGCTTTAGCTGACCGCGCGGACGAAGGCGCATTAAGGAAATTACTGCTCGGTTGATGTGGAGAATAAAATACTTTCAAATTTCCAGGAATTCTTTAGAGGGGAACTTCGATAGTTTCCAGTATATTTTTAAGGATCGATTCGGCTTGCTCAGACTTTTTGAGTGTGGAAGAATAACGCGAATTGACTACCATGCGATGCGCGAAAACGGGCAGCACCAGACGCTTAAAATCGTCCACGATACAATAGTTTCTGCTTTCAAGAAAAGCCAATGCCTGCGCAGCGCGGTGGAGAGATTGAGAACCTCGCGGGCTGACACCGAGAGAAAGATTTTCGTGCGAGCGAGTTTTGGCAACGATGGTTAGCATGTAATCCACGAGCGAAGACTCCACGCTAACGGTCGAAACGGCTTTTTGCCATTGGTGGATTTGCTGGCTTGTGGCTGCCGGTTCCAACGATTCAAGACCATTCCAGTGGAGATCCGATTTTAGGATTTCTCTTTCGGCTTCCTTGTCCGGATAACCCATCCGGATGCGCATTAAGAAGCGGTCCAACTGCGACTCAGGCAATGGATAAGTGCCGTGATGCTCAATTGGGTTCTGCGTAGCAACCACCATGAATGGCTCCGGCAACTTGTGAGTCGTGTTATCCACGGTGACTTGCCGCTCATTCATCGCTTCGAGCAGAGCACTCTGCGTTTTCGGAGTGGTGCGATTGATTTCGTCCGCTAGCAGTATGTTCGTAAAAATAGGGCCTGGTTTGAATTCAAAAGCTTCCGTGTGCTGGTTATAGACGGAAACGCCGACAACATCGCTAGGAAGCAGATCGCTGGTAAATTGAACTCGCTGAAACTGACAATTCACCGAACGAGCCAGCGTATGGGCGAGCGTGGTTTTTCCAACCCCTGGGACGTCCTCGATCAGCAGATGCCCACGAGCCAGAAGAGCCACCAATGTAAGCTGAACGGCTTCGCCATTGCCGCGTATAACACCGCGCAGAGCCAGTTCCAGATTTTTCAACGGACCGGTAAACTCCGTTACCGAAGTTGATGTTTGGCGGATTGAATGATCAATCAAAGAAACTTTCTCCATGCCAGCCATAGTGGAATCCGCCCCTGGTGCAGAAAATCATGGTGGGCGATACAGGACTCGAACCTGTGACTTCCACCGTGTGAGGATGGCACTCTACCGACTGAGTTAATCGCCCGTCTAATGCAACCATTTCATTCTATCCAATGGAAGAGCTTCAGCAAAGAGGTTCCAGAGCAATTCATGGAATTTGAAGCCTAATATTTTATTTTTTTACGGTTTTGACTGATCCGACTCTCCCCTGAATACTCCGAAAATGCGTCCGAAAAAACCTTTTTTCTTGGGTTGAGAAGTCTCTATTGCCGGTTCTTTTGCGGGCGCACTGGAAACGACTGGAGACGGTTCTTCCGGAGGAGGAGCTGACGCAACAACTGGTTCGATAACCGTGATGGGCGGCAAACTTGCAATGGAAGGAAGCGGAGTCGCTCGCGGCGCCGGGGGTATGTAATGCCGAGGGCAAAAAATTTTGGGTTCAGTGCCAGCGATAAAGTATTCCGTAGAGCGATTCTTGCATTCCGGAGTGGCTAGCGCATTGGTGTCAGGATCGATCTCCACGGCAACAATTCCGGGCGGGGGAATCGCCGGGCGCACATCGCTATACTGCGGAAGAGCGACCGCGCGTTTCATGAATTCCGTCCAAATGGGTAACGCTGAAGAAGCTCCGCTTAATGGTAATTCTTCATTCGAGTCGTATCCGACCCAAACGATACAGATCAGGTTTGACGTGTAACCGGCAAACCAGCCATCGTGCGAAGTTCCAGTTTTGCCAGCTACGGGAGCGGTAAATCCACGAGAACGAACGCCTGCCCCGGTTCCCCGGTTCACAACATCCTCCATGAGATTCGTTACAAGAAATGAAATTCGCGGGTCCAGCACTCTGGTTGCTTTTGGCGTCGCTTGCGAAAGCATCGTCCCATTTCGGTCTCGCACTTGGGAAATCCAGAAAGGATCTAAGTGGACACCGCCGTTGGCAAAGACCGTATAGGAGCCTGCAATTTCAAGCGGCTGAACTTCATAAGCGCCGAGAGCCACCGCGGGGGTCGGCTGTATTTTCAAGTTCATGCCGGACCTTTGTGCGAGGTCAACGATGTTTTCGTAGCCCACCATTTGAGCCAGTTTTACGGTGCTCACGTTAAGAGAGCGCCGGAGTGCGTATCGCAGAGTAACATTGCCGTAAAACTCATCACCATAATTACCCGGTGTGTACGTTCGCCCATCGTAAACAAAAGTAGTAGGTTCATCCTTTATTTGAGAAATTGAAGTCCAGGGTGGACCGACAGAACCAGAAATCCCGGTCCCCAAAGCAGCGGCGTATACAAAAGGCTTGAATGCAGAACCCGGCTGCCGTAGCGCCAAAGCACGGTTCAACTGGCTTAACCCATAATCCCGGCCGCCAATCAAAGCCTTAAGAGCACCGGTTCGAGGATCTAATGCAATCAGAACTGCTTCGACCTGAGGTTCCTGCTGATTTGACCCATCCTTATTAGCTGCTGATTGTCTGCCTCTACGCGGGCGCCGGAACCCTGCCAGCCGTTCATCTACCTCAGCTAATCCAACTCTGAAAGCTTCCACCGCAGCACGCTGCAAATCCAAATCAATGGTTGTATGGATGCGGAAGCTCTGCGAGGCTAAGTCTTCTTCGGTATAGCTTCCCAGCAGTTGGTCACGAACCATGTCAACAAAGTGGGGGGCTTCACTGGCAATGGCCTGACGAGGAGTAGCGCCGAGCGGTGCGTTCTTAGCTTCATCCCGTTCAGCAGGCGTAATAGCGCCCGTGTCTGCCATGAAATTCAATACCTGGTTTCTGCGGCTGATTGCACGTTCGGGATTGCGATAGGGCGAGTAAAGGTTGGGTCCCTGAATGATGCCTGCAAGGAATGATGATTCTGGAAGCGTTAAATCCCGTATATCTTTATTAAAGTAAGCCTGGGCGGCTTCGCCTACTCCGCTAATGGTGAAACTGCCCCTTTGCCCCATGTAGATCTTGTTGCAATAGTATTCGAATATATCCTGCTTGCTCAATCTCCTTTCCAATTGGAAAGAGACCAAGGTTTCTGCTAATTTCCGTTTCCACGTTCGTTCGGAGGAAAGAAAAAGGCTGCGGGAAAGCTGCATGGTGATCGTGCTTGCGCCTTGCCGGACACTGCCAGCGCGAATGTCAACATAAGCGGCCTTCAATATGCGCAGATAATCGACTCCAGAGTGCTCAAAAAACCTGCGATCCTCAATTGCAAGAATGGCGCTAACTAAATGGCGCGGGATGTCATTAAAAACGACCAGCCGCCGTTTTTCCCGGCTCCTGTCGAAAAGATTGGTGATGAGCAAAGGATCAAGACTATATTCGCCTCTCGCAAAGTGGTCATTTACAGAGACTATGCTGGATATCCGGTTTTCAGAAAAACCAATTTCTGCAGCTTCAGGGGAAAAGTAGGAGCTAGGGCCGGGCATAATCTGGATTGCACGGGGAATCACCTTGTACGATCCAGTTGGATTGCTAGCGGCATCGCTAAACCCCGCCTGACGCAAATAGGAAATCAAATCTTCGCGGGAGATACCCTGACCCAATCGGAGCTTTTTAGGAGCGGCATAAATATGGGCTGCCGGCAGAAATACCGGACCCTGCAAACGCAAGTCGATGAGACGCGAATAGCGGACGTAATAATATGTAAAAACCGAAGTACCGGCGATGGCCCCCGTTAAAATAAGAACCAGCAATATCAGCCAGAGGGGCCTGAAAGGAGAGGCTAACCACCATGTGCGCTTGATTTTTACCCGCATGAAAGAATTTTCAGCAACGGGTTACTTCTTTGTAATTAGCTGATTACCCGCAGCTGGATCGAATTCCAAAACTACTTCCCGAACCAGTAGATCAACGGGAATTTCATATTGGACTGCGATATTGACAGTGCCACTGCCTCTGCTCACGGTAACTTGGCTGGGATCAAGTTCAATGCCTATTTCGGAGGCTTGACTGATGACAGCACTGCGGATGTCATTCTCGCTTATTTTGTTGTAAGTCACCGTGCGCGCCAAGTCATCAAGGGCATTTTGGAATTGAAAATTATTAATGTAAGGCGGTAAGAGACGTAACGCTGCAAAAATGATGACAACGACAAATAGTAGGCTGATGATTGCAGAGACTGTTAGAGCCCCACGCTCTGGCAAATTTCCACGCATTGGTCTAATTTGAGAGTATTGTATCCCGTGACCAGAATATCCGACTATTCGCCGGAGTCGATCACTTAGCAACGCAGCTTGCACCTTTGTCATACATTTATCACACAAATTCTACAACTTATATTATGTTATCACCCGGCAAACCACTTGTCGAGATATGCCTATTCCCTCGAAATTGAGGTTCCTTTTAAGTAACAGTCGCAAAGCAGCTTGAAGAAATTCGACGGGACCTGGCTAACCTCGATGGTTGCCCGTCTTTCCGGCTCAGGTTAGTATAACAGTCATGAATAATACGAAGACAAAAAGCTCTCCTAATCAAAAAATCACTCCCAGATCACAAGACTTTGCCCGCTGGTATCAGGATGTAATCCTGCAAGCGGATCTGGCGGAACCAGCGGAAGTGGTGAAGGGCTGCATGGTCATTAAACCCCATGGCTATGCCATTTGGGAAGCCTTGCACGCTGAATTAGACGCGAGGTTCAAACAAACCGGTCACAAGAATGCTTATTTTCCTCTGCTGATTCCTGAAAGCTTCTTGAAGCGCGAAGCGGAACATGTGGAAGGGTTCGCGCCGGAGTTGGCTGTGGTCACAATCGCGGGCGGCGAAAACTTGGAGGAACGGTACGTCATTCGGCCGACATCCGAAACGATCATCGGGCATTTCTTCGCCCGTTGGATCAAGAGCTGGCGGGATCTGCCCCTGTTGATAAATCAATGGGCCAATGTAGTACGCTGGGAGTTACGAACCAGAATGTTTCTTCGAACCACGGAATTTCTCTGGCAGGAAGGTCACACCGCACACGCTACGGAGCAAGAAGCGCACGAAGAAACCTTGCGGATGCTAAACGTGTATGCCGATGTTGCCGAGAACGTAATGGCCATGCCGGTTATCCGTGGCGTAAAGACAAAGGCTGAAAAATTTGCGGGAGCTGCTAAATCCTATTGTATTGAAGCAATGATGCAAAACGGGCTGGCACTCCAAGCGGGAACCAGTCATGAGCTAGGACAAAATTTCGCCAAGGTTTTTGAAATCCGTTTCCAAAGTCAGTCTGGAAATCTGGAATACGTTTGGCAAACAAGCTGGGGCGTGAGCACCCGACTGATCGGCGCTCTGGTGATGAGCCACTCCGACGATCGAGGCCTTGTGTTGCCTCCGAAACTTGCTCCGATTCACGTGGTTGTGATCCCTATCTATCGAAAAGATGAAGAACGTGCGCTTGTGCTAGATAGAGCAAATCGAATTGCCGATGAGTTGAAGCAGGATGGGCATAAGGTGCAAGTAGATGATCGTGACGGTTACACGCCCGGCTCCAAATTCTTTCATTGGGAACAAAGAGGAATTCCGCTTCTTTTGGAGATCGGTCCTCGCGAGGTGCAGAGCGACAGCGTAGTGATGCGCCGTAGAGACGAGGATAACAAGCAGTCTCAGCCGGTTTCCGGTTTGCGCCAGAGCGTCCGGGATGTGATGAACCAGATGCAGGCGGATTTACTGCTAAAAGCGCGGAAGAGGTTGGATGACAATACCGTGCAAGCTGACAGCTTTGATCAGGTGAAATCGATCCTGGAAGGAGTCACCTCGGAAAAAGGCGGCGGCAAGTTCATCGCAGCTCACGTGAAGGATGATCCGCAATGCGATGCCAAACTGAAGGAAATTAAGGCGAGTGTTCGTTGCATTCCATTGCATGATGCTTATGACGGCCCTGGGACTTGTATTATCACCGGTGAGCCAACACCGCAGAGGGTGATCGTCGCCAAAGCCTATTGAGTAAAAGTTCCATGGAAGTTAAATTCTCAACACAGGGCTTCAATGAGGTTGTAGACATCACATCTGCGGTCCAAAAAGCGATTCTGGAAAGTGACACCAAGGATGGTGTGGCTCATCTTTTTGTCATCGGTTCGACGGCAGCGATAACCACCATCGAATACGAACCAGGCGCTGTAGCTGACCTCAAGCGCGCGCTCGATCAAATAGCTCCTATGGACGCCGTCTATGCCCACAACGAAGCTTGGGGCGACGGCAATGGGTATGCGCATCTGCGTGCGGCGCTGCTCAAACCAGACCTTTGCGTACCTGTTCGAGATGGCAAACTGTTGCTGGGCACCTGGCAGCAGATTATTCTGATCGATTTCGACAACCGGCCACGGCAGAGAACCGTTTTCATCACAATGACCGAAGCAATTCGTCGATGAATAAATACTATTTTATCCATCAAGAGAAATGAGAGCCAGCGCGATGACAGACTGGCTGCCAACACTCGACCCTTATTGGGAAGCGCGCCAAGCGGCTCTTGAAGCCATTAATAAAGATCGCCGGAACGCAAATTTGCCGCTTGTAGAGTGGGACCAGTTAGCTGCGCAGGTGGCAGACTACCACTGCCAAGAAATGGCTGGGCATGGATACATTGCCCATTGGAATCTACGCGGCCTGTTGCCCCACCATCGTTATCATTTCGCCGGAGGTGGCGATCATATCGCGGAAAACAGTTCCCGTCTGACGGTGATTTCGTCCAATCCATTCCCAATTTCCGCAGAGCCCAAGCAGATTCGCAATTATCTTATTCAAGCGCATGAAGGCTTTATGGCGGAAAAGCCGCCGATTGATCTTCATCGCATAAATGTTTTAGATCCCAGTCATACACATGTCGGAATTGGATTTGCTGTTTCCGGTCGCGAATTGCGAATGTCTCAATTATTCGTTAACCGCTACGTAAAACTTGCAGCGCTTCCCAAGGAACTCCCCATAGGCGCAGTCCGCGTGGAAGGTGAAATGCTGCGAAAGGATTTCGGTCCCTACTACTGCATGTTATTTTCGGAAGGGAATCCCGTAGCGCGAACTCCACAGGAACTGAATCTAACCTATTCATACAGCGATACGGAGGGCGAGGAAGCAGGCAAGGTGCCGCCTTGGGACATGGAGTTCAGTCCACAATCTGGTCGTTTCCGTTTCTCCATTCGGATCAGGAATCGTCAACCTGGGTACTATCATTTATTGATTTGGGTACGAAATAAGGTCCGCGAGATTCCCTACCGCTTGTATCCTGGCGTGAAAGCTGCTGCCGATACGAAAGATGCAATCCCCTGTGCTGGGTGGGTCTTCCAAGCGTGAAGCCGGTAATCTAAAATTGCAGCAGCCTCTGCAACTTGCTTCAATTCGCTGCGTGCCGGCCAAGATTCTCTTTGTACCACTGAACCGTACGCCGCAAGCCTTCTTCAAATGCGATTTGCGGTTCGTATGCCAGGCTTTTGCGCGCTAACTCAATGTCCGCTAACGAGTCGCGGATGTCGCCGGCTCTAGGATCTGCGTAAATCGGCTTTACTTTAGTTCCGAGAATATTCTGCAAAAAGTCCAGGACTTGATTCAGCGTGTGGCTCGCTCCCATGGCAATGTTAAAAACTTTGCCGGAAACATTCGGCGCTTCGCTTGCTAGCATACAAGCATGAACAGCATTATCGACATAAGTGAAATCCCGCGACTGCTCACCGTTGCCATAGATTGTTGGTGGCTGGCTGCGAAGTAATGACGTTATGAATCGTGATAGCACGCCCGAATACGGAGAATTTGGATCTTGGCGGGGACCAAAGATATTGAAGTAGCGCAGGCTCACAGTTTCCAAGCCATAGACTTTGGCAAATACGCTGGCATAAAACTCTCCGGTAAGTTTATTCACCGCATAAGGCGACAAAGGATTCGGCGGCATAGATTCTAGTTTCGGCAATGTGGGCGTATCCCCGTAAGCCGATGAGGAAGCTGCGTAGATCACCCGCTTAACCTTGGCGTCACGCGAAGCAAGCAAAACATTCAGCGTTCCATCAATGTTCACCGCGTTGCTTGTTTCCGGGTCCTCCACGGAGCGAGGCACGGAGGGTATCGCGGCATGATGGAATACATAATCTACCCCGTGGAAAATAGGTTGCAGGCGTTTCAGGTCTCGGATGTCTGCTTCGAATAGTTCAATGTTAGAAACGTCGGGCGGCAAATTATCTCTGCAACCTGTAAGGAAATTATCCACGATGCGAACGCTGTGGCCCCGCAAAACAAGTTCTCGCACCAGCGCCGAACCGATGAAACCAGCGCCTCCAGTGACTAAGCAGATCGCCATGACTATTTGTTTTCACCTTTGTGATTTGCTAAATAATCCCATCAATTAGTTTGTAATAATGTATTCTAGTTCGGAAAAAGCCTGTTTTTTGCGCGATAAAAATGTTTCTGCTATCATCCAGCCATGCCTGGAAATCAGTTCGTTCATTTGCATTTGCACACCGACTACAGCTTGCTCGACGGCGCTTGCCAAATCCCGGCCTTGGTCGAACAAACTATAGCCTATGGAATGCCGGCGGTTGCCGTCACAGATCACGGGAACCTTTTTGCTGCGGCGGAATTTTACAAAACCGCCAAAGCGCGCGACATTAAACCGATCATCGGCTGCGAGGTTTATGTTTCCCAAAAAGGCCGCCACACGCGCAGCGAATCGGATCATTATAACCATTTAATTCTCCTGTGCGCGAATGCCGAAGGATACAGCAATCTCGTCAAATTGGTTACGGCAGGATACTTGGAGGGTTTTTACTACAAGCCGCGCATCGACAAGGAACTTTTGGCCCAACATGCCAAAGGACTGATCGCCCTGTCCGCTTGCCTACGGGGGGAAGTAGCGGAAGCGCTTCTTGCCGACAACGGACACGAAGCCTTGCGCGTAGCTGGGCAGATGCAAGACATTCTCGGAAAAGAGAATTTCTATCTGGAAGTTCAGGACCAAGGGCTGGAACAGGAAAAACGCATCAATCCGAATCTGGTCTCCCTATCGCGTCAGTCGGGCATTCCTCTTGTTGCCACCAACGATTGCCATTATTTACGCCAGGATGACGCCAAAGCGCACGATACTTTGTTGTGCATTCAGACGGGCCGCACCATAAGCGATGAAAAACGTATGAGGTTTTCTACGAACCAGTTCTATATGAAATCCTGCGAAGAAATGATGCAAGTATTTTCCGAAATCCCGGAAGCCGTGATCAGAACAATGGAAGTCGCCGATCGGTGCAATTTGAAGCTAGAAAAAATGACTGATCCCTTCCCCGCTTTTGGAGTGCCCGCTGGTGAGACGATCGACAGTTATTTTGAAAAAATCTGCCGCCAGGGATTCGCAGGACGCCGCCATAAACTCGCAGAGTTGGAGAGAACCGGGCGACTCCGCCGAAACCTCGGCGAATACGAAGAGCGGCTGGACCTGGAAATTCGCATGATCCAGCAGATGAAATTCCCTGGTTATTTTTTAATTGTCTGGGATTTCGTGCGTTTCGCCAAGGAGGAGCGTATCCCCGTAGGACCGGGGCGTGGGTCTGCTGCGGGAAGCCTGGTTTCCTACTCGCTGGGAATTACGGATATTGACCCTTTGCAACACAATTTACTTTTTGAGCGATTCCTAAATCCTGAACGTATTTCACTGCCTGATATCGATATAGATTTTTGCATGAACCGTCGCCAGGAAGTGATCGATTACGTCACAAGAAAGTACGGCAGGGAGAACGTAGCGCAGATTATTACTTTTGGAACTATGGCCGCGAAAGCTGCAATCAAGGATGTAGCCAGGGCCATGGAAGTTCCCTACGGCGAAGCAGACCGAATCGCTAAATTAGTTCCGAACCAGTTGAATATCACCCTGGAACAAGCATTACAACAATCTCCGCAGCTCGCAACTCTAATTGAGCAAGATGCTAAAGTGAAGGAGCTGATGGAAGTCGCACAACGACTGGAAGGCATGGTCCGTCATGCTTCGACCCATGCAGCAGGAGTTGTGATCTCTCCGAAGCCGCTCTCCGAAATCGTTCCGCTTTATAAGACGAACAAAGATGAAATCGTCACGCAATACGACATGAACGGTTTGGAAGCCGTGGGCTTGCTGAAGATGGATTTCCTCGGTTTAACCACCCTAACCGTAATTGACGATGCGGTGAAGTTGATCGAAGCCTCACGAGGAGTACACCTGGACCTGGATGAGATACCTTACGACGACCCGGCTACGTACGGAATATTTTCCAAAGGATTGACGAGTGGAGTATTCCAGTTCGAATCCAGCGGCATGCGCGATATCCTGCGTCGTTACCAACCGACGCAGCTCGAAGATCTGACGGCACTGAACGCGCTTTACAGGCCAGGGCCGTTGCAAGGCGGAATGATCGACGACTTTATAGCGCGCAAACATGGGCAAAAACCAATTGTTTACGATTTACCAGAGCTTGAAGAGATACTCTCTGAAACCTACGGCGTAATCGTTTACCAAGAACAGGTCATGCAGATCGCAAACCGCCTTGCTGGATTCTCGTTAGGCCAGGCGGACCTGCTTCGAAGAGCGATGGGAAAGAAGAAGCCGCAGGAGATGGCTGCTCAAAGAGAGAAATTCATCGAGGGTGCCGACACGCGCGGCTATCCCAAGAAGAAGATCGTCCGCATATTCGACTTGATGGAGCAATTTGCCGGTTACGGTTTTAATAAATCTCATTCGGCAGCATATGCCGTTCTTGCTTATATTACGGCATACTTGAAAGCCCACTACCCTGTTGAGTTCATGGCATCCTTGCTAACCAACGAAATGGGCAATACGGATAAAGTTGTGCAGTACATCAACGAATGCAGGGAAATGGGAATCCAGTTGCTGCCTCCGGATATACAGACCGGCTTCTGGTATTTTACGCCGGCCGAAAATGCAATCCGTTTCGGACTCGGCGCAATTAAAAATGTGGGCCGCAACACAGTGGAAGGCATCATTGCAGCCCGCGCAAGTTCTGGAAGATTTACTTCGTTATATGATTTCTGCGAGCGCGTTGACCCACGGCTCATCAACAAAAGAGTCATGGAAAGCTTGATCCAAGGCGGCGCGATGGATTGCTGGGGTTTCAACCGCGCCCAATTGTTTGCAGCGATCGACCGGGCGATGGAATCCGGACAAACGCAACAACGTTCGCGAGATTCCGGCCAGCACGCATTATTCGGTGTTTCATCGCAAGATTCATCCGCACCAGAACTGCCTGCTGCTGCGGATTGGGACGAACATCACTTGCTAGCCGCTGAAAAAGAGGTGCTGGGATTTTATATCAGTGGTCATCCGTTGCGGAAGTACGAGTCGAAACTTCGGGATTTGGGAATCACCGAAACCATTAAGCTCCAAGAGATGATTTCCCAAACGGAAGTCACCGCTGCCGGAATCCTGGTCGGCATTAAGACAGCCCGTAGCAAGAGAGGGGAACTTTGGGCAACCGCCGTGCTCGAAGACCTGAAGGGATTGGTTGAACTGCTGGTCTTCCCGGAATCCTATCGGCGGCTGAATGATCTGCTGCAACTGGACAAGATAGTCTTTGTCCGCGGGCGTCTGCAGGCCGAAGAGAATGCTCCCGTCCGTATCGTGGTTTCCGACCTGCAATTGCTGGACAAGGTGGAGCCTTCCCTTCCCTCCGCGGTAGTGATCCGTGTCCGGTTAGGTGGGAAGAATGGCCGAATCGCTGAGCGGTTACTGGAGCTTTTCAACGAAAAACCGGGCGACGCGATGGTGCGGTTGGAATTGATTCATCCGGAAAAATTCGAAGCGTTGCTGGAGCCTGACCACAGAATCCGGGCAGATGCGGAATTCGTATCCCGAGCAAGAGATATTTGCGGTAGAGACTCCGTGCGGCTAATCTAGTATGGTTGGATTATATGAATAGCGTGCTGTTAATCATTAGCAATACACGATAGTACTTGGATAATAACCATGGCATTTAATGCAGATAAAGCGCGCCGCGAATTAGAAAAAATATTGCGTGAGATCGATGCCCTCGGTAAATCTCATCCTGGCTCGGCAACAGAAAAACAGATTGGAAAATTGTCCGGGCAGATTCATCAACTCAAGTCTGAACTCACTGCGCACGTCACTCCATGGCAGCGAGTGCAATTGGCCCGGCATCCCCAGCGCCCCCACACCTTAGACTACGTGCAAATCCTGTTTCAGGACTTCACGGAAATCCATGGCGACCGCTCGTTTGGAGATGATCCAGCCATGATCGCGGGCATGGCTTGGTTCCAGGGGCAGCCTGTAACGGTGATTGGTCACCAGAAAGGTCACATCACGCAGCAAAAACTAGAACGCAATTTCGGAATGCCCAAGCCGGAAGGCTATCGGAAAGCGTTGCGTGTTATGCAAATGGGAGCCAAGTTCCATCGACCCGTAATCAGCTTCGTGGATACACCCGGCGCTTATCCTGGCATTGACTCCGAAGAACGGGGACAGGCGGAAGCAATTGCTCGCAATCTGCGTGAAATGGCGCGCCTTCCCGTACCTATCGTGGTGGTTGTCACCGGAGAGGGTGGTAGCGGAGGAGCATTGGCTATCGCAGTCGGCGATAGGATACTGATGCTGGAAAACTCTGTTTATAGCGTTATTTCGCCAGAAGGCTGCGCTTCAATCACATGGCGGGATAGCACCAAAGCGGAACTTGCGGCAGACGCCTTAAAAATGACGGCAGAAGATCTGAAATCGGCGGGGATTATTGACGAAGTAATTCCAGAACCACCTGGCGGCGCACACGGTGACCATGCAGCAATGGCTCACTTGTTGGAAGTTAGCCTTAAAACTGCCCTGCAAGAATTACAGCAGCTCCCTGCCGAAGAGATGCTGGAGATGCGCTACCAAAAATTCCGCCGTATGGGACAGTTCATTCAGGAAAATCCCTCTGCTTAGTTTCGGCAGGATTGTGCGCGCGATGGGATGATCCAGCACTTTGTTCGCGGGCGATCAACTCGCCGTTTTTTCACCCATCCTGCGAGGAGATTTTTCCTGACAGTGATCTCCATCATCATCCCTACCCTTAATGAAGAGACTTCGATTCGAAAAACGCTTGAGTCTCTGATGCGCACGGACGGAAGATTTGAAATTCTTGTAACAGACGGCAAGAGCGATGATTCGACAAAAGCGATAGCATCCAAGTTTTGCCGCGTTGTTACTTCTCCGCGAGGGCGTGGTTTGCAAATGAACTGCGGGGCCTCTGTAGCCCGAGGTGATGTCCTTCTTTTCCTGCACGCTGACACGGTGTTTCCACCGAATGGCATCCGTGCAATTGAACGGATCATGGAGAATCCACTAATCATTGGGGGCAACTTTGACATCCACTATGAGGGCGGCAAGTTCTCAAGCCACGTCTTTACTTTGATCAATCGCTGGCGGCGGCGCTTCGGAATTTTCTATGGCGATTCAGGAATCTTTGTGCGCCGGGAGGTTTTTGATCGTCTCGGCGGATTCCAACCATTGCCGCTGATGGAGGATT
>MEKX01000019.1:57983-71868 GCA_001767075.1 Acidobacteria bacterium RIFCSPLOWO2_12_FULL_54_10
TGACTCAGCGAATCTCTGCTGGTTTCGGCTAGACGCTGGGAAGAGCATGGGCTAATCAGAACCCTGTCTAGTTGGCTTTTTATCCATGTTTTTTACTATTTGGGATTGCGAGTAGACTTTTTAACGCGATTCTATCCTCACATTCGCAAATCACATGTCCGTGGTGAAACAATTGGTTGTAAGAAAATTAGCGAGGAGAAATATTAGACCATTTTTATGGTTGGTGTATAGAGCCAGGTCAATGGCGAACTATCCCCGCAAGGGGATACCCGTGAATAGCCGGGGGCAGCGCCCCCGGTAGCGAAAGCTCCCCAGTTTAGGTTCGACCCTGAAGGGCCGTGCCGATGCATGTTGCAGGGAGAGTGCAACCTCTGCGGGGTCGATGTTTTTGGGGTACGGTTTCCGGGGGCGTTGCCCCCGGCTATGCATATTCATCCCCTCCGAGGATGTTTTTCCTTGGCACTATACATCATCTGTGAAAATGCTCTAGCCTGGCCGATTGCGACATTGATCGAACGTATCGTCTATCATTGCGGCGGTTAAATAAACCTATCTTTTCGTTCAATGGGAAGTTTCGCACCTGGCATATAAATTCTTGGCCAGATGGACAGCACGAACGATAGGATCCCTCCAACTTGAATAAATACGGATACGGCTAGAACTCTGTTGCTGAATATCTCAGGAAATAGCATGGCCATGCAGCGAATCGCAAGGCCCCCTGTCAGCAATATGTACGTCGCCCAAGCAAACGGTTCGCGGGCGGCTGTCACACGATCTTCGCCGCTTTTGCGCGGAAACATCCACAGAGCAACTCCGCAAACCATCATCAGGAAAAATCCAATTCCGACCAAATGAATGTGAATGGAGAAAAGATTTTTGGGTGAAACGGGAACCACTCGTGCCTGTTCCAGCAACATCCATCCTCCTGCAGCAGCGCCGAGCAGCAGATAAACCAGAGCGGTTTTGATAAATAAGCGATGAATCAGTAACATGTGTTTCGCAGCCTCAATCGCTGGTGGAATTAAGCGATGCCATTAGCCTTGTCCGGAAGATACTAAAAAAGAAGCCGATCGATAACCGATAACTGCATAATCCATGCTGCCGAAAAATGTCTCGTTGAAACGGGATACCGCATCGTTCCATGACTTTAGTTGAGATGGCTCCATTGCTCCTTTCGCTAGCTGCGGAATCAGAGGGTATCTAGCTTCTGCTGGAGAGAAATAGTGCATGGATATATTTCCAAAGCCGGCTTCAAGGAACAGAAACCGCAGTTGCGCTGGTGGAATCGGGCCAACATGTGTTGGATCCAAATAAAATGTCTGGCTGAAAATCGCAAGGCATTCCGGATTCGGAGTCTCCATAGCCAATATTCCTTCGGGCATCAATTTTCGCGCACACTCATCAATGAGCTTGATATAAGTCTCTGGCTTGAGATGCTCCACAAACTGGGAACAGAAAATTCCATCCAGCGAGCCATCCGGGACGGTTCGCAGATAATCAAAAACGTCTGAACGCACCACATCCAGGCCTTTTTCGCAACAGCGGCCTATCATGTCAGAATCCGCATCCACTCCCCGGGCGTTCATGCCAATCTCGCGCATTAATTCCAAGAACTCGCCCCGGCCACAGGCAATATCAAGAACATTCTTACGCCCTCGGAAGTAAGGAATATAGAAACTCTGCCGCTGCCTGATCTCTTCTTCAGTGCCGCGAAAGTAGTGTTCCAATTGGTAATAATCGCCTCGCAACGCGGTAGTGGTCTCAGGTGCGATTGAAAATCCTCGCTCGAGATTCTCCGAATTCGGCGCCTCTACCCGCGCTTGTCTTGCCAGGCGCTGACGAAGCACCCGCACCTCTTCCTCAAGTTGGCCTTGCCAGCGCTTTGAAATCTCTGAAGATTGTCGTACCAACAAGCCGTCATTTTTCCAACGCTGCAATTTCAATTGCTCAATAAGTTCCAATTGAGCGGTCTGTAAATTCTCTTCCATCTTCCGCAGCAATCCTTCTTGTCCGATTATAATTTCTTGTGAATGACGGCTTCCTTGTTCCAGCATTCCCGTTTCTAATTCCCGCTGCAGTTGCCTATGCAGTATTTCCAGACTGCTCAATAACTCATTTTGGCGTGTCTGTAAAATTTTCGAAGACTCTGCCATGGTGACCACATGGCGGTTGGTCTCATCCATCCATGCGATTACGGCATTGTTAAATTCCTTTTGCGGCCTGGTATGCCACACAAGGACCCTTGACACCCACCGCTTAGCTGCCTGAATCAAGCCATTCAGCAACCCAGGAAGGCGCGGATTAACCGCTCCTACCAAATCAGCAAGCTGTTTGGCTTGGGAGACTTTACTCATAAGAGATTCCGAATCGAACTTAATATCTGATGCATTAGGATTGGCTTGATGTATTTTTTGCTCGATTTGCCTTCTGCTTTCCCTAATCCTGTCTGCAAGAGAACGATCTTCGTTCACTATGTTTTCCATGATGAAACTATCATTCTTCTGATTCTCTGACATATTATGCTGTGACCGAATCCGCGGCTATTTTTCGCCATTTCACTCGCGCTCCGAGATTTGCTACCCCTGCAGCTCTCTGCGTGTCGATTACTTGTATGGATAGTGCATCATCCAGCCAGTCGTGGCTCGTGCCGTCGGGTGATTGAGTGGCAACCGTGAGTGTATATTCTTGCGGCGTTAGATTGCATGGAAATTCGAAATCCACTTCGCAGAAATCCCCTGCTTGAAGAGGTCCTATTCGTGCCGCCTGAAGTTCTGTGTTCGTTCCGTACACTTCCATGCCAATACGCGTGCGGATCATCATACCCACTACAGGTCTCGAATGAGGTTCCCGGCAATAGACAACCACTTGCACTCGCATATTTTCACCGGAATGAATAATTCGTGCTCTCCTGCCATCCCCATTGAATACTTCAAGTTTCGCTACCACTACCTGCTGGTCTCCATGACGGTAGCTATAGGGCACCGGTTGCAAGTCTTTAGCTGTTAAATCCGGGGCTTTGAGGTCGGAAGAGGCTTCTGTAAAAGCTTCTTGCCTCTCCAGAATCAGTCCATTATAACGGTTGACAACGTCGTTGGGATCTCCTTCGGCCAGAGACCGGCCCCGATACAGCAGCATGGCCCGGTCGCAGAGGAGTTTTACAAGCGCCAGATCATGGGTAACAAGAAGAACCGTTACACCTCTCTGCCGCATCTCTTCGAATTTCTGAATGCAGCGATTCACGAAGATTGCGTCGCCGACGGCAAGCACTTCATCCACGACTAGAATGTCCGGTTCCACATGAATTGCGGCAGAAAAAGCAAGCCGCAAGTACATTCCCGTAGAGTAGGTTTTGACGGGACGATTCATAAACTCCCCTATTTCAGCGAAACGCTCGATGGCAGGAAAATTCCTTTCGATCTCCGTTCTCGGCAGGCCCATGATTTCACCGTTGAGAAAAACATTTTCGCGGCCAGTGAATTCAGGATTGAATCCGGCTCCCAAAGAAAGCAGCGCTGCGATACGCCCACGGGTGATCACGCGACCGCGGCTCGGTTCCAGCGTGCCCGTCACCAACTCCAGCAGCGTGCTTTTTCCAGAACCGTTTGGGCCTATGACTCCGTAAACTTTCCCTCTTTCCACATCAAAGTCGATGCCATCCAAAGCCCAGAATTCGGAGTGCGCAGCGCGGCGATTCAGCGAAAACATTTCGAGTAGACGCGCTGCCGGACTGGGATAGATCCGGTACATTTTCGCTAAATTCCGAACTTGTATAGCAGATGGCATCAGAGTAAATCCGCGAAGGTCCTCCGTGTCTTATAAAAAATGGCGTACCCCGCCCAGAAAGATGCCAGTGAAATCGCCCAAAGTGCTGCCAAGGTTCTTGCAGAAGGCAAAGAGGTTTCCAAAAAAATGCTTCTGTAAGCTTCTACCATGGTATACATCGGATTTAATTCAAACAGCCATATCCAGTTGGCAGGCAGTGCGCTGGCGGGATAACAAATGGGCGTCGCAAAGAACCATAGCGTCAGCACGAAACCCATGATCTGATTCGTATCCTTAAAAAATACACCCACGGCAGCCAGAAACCAGCACAAGCCGGCGGTCAGCATCACTTGCGGCAGAAATATCATGGGGAATAATGCAGCGGTTGAGGGTATGCCTCCGCCCCAAACAACTAATGCCGCCAAGAAAATCACCAGACCGATTCCCTGCGTAACCAAACCCGCCAATGTCAGGTTGATGGGAAGGATTTCGAGAGGAAATACAACGCGCTTTACAAAACCGCTGTGAGCGGAAACCACGCCTGGAGCACGGCCAATCGCTTCACTGAAAGCGAGCCAAGGAAGCATCCCGCAAAGAAAATAAAAAATGAAAGCCCCTGAGCTGGTCTCCGTAGCGAATCGAACACGCAGCACGATGGCGAACACGAAGTAATACGCAAGCATGAGCAGCAGCGGGTGCATTACCGTCCATAATATGCCACCGACTGAACCTCGGTAACGACCGGATATGTCCCGGCGAACCAGCGAGAAAATGAGTGAATGATAGCGATGAATTGTTTGCAATGGGTACACAAAAAACCGTGAAATTAGCTGCCAGGCTCTTCGGTTCCCTCGGTTCTCTCGGTTCGTGCAAAAGACCCGCCGCACCTGGATGCCGGAGGGAGTCGAAGAAACATCGACCAGGAGAAATTCCGAACCGTGATCGGAAAACCAAGCCACATTTTCATGAACGGGGGAGACTAGAATTCTGTAGTCGCCCTCTTCGAGCGGTAATTGTATGGAACCCTGCACGACAAATTTTTCTCCCGGTGACAGGTCATTAATCAGTGCCGTGTGATCCGCCTCCATGATCAATGCGCCGGTCCGTGCATCGAAAATGTGATAGCCAAGAGAGATCGGCCCTATGGAAGGTTTATCACGTTGCGAGTCATCCTGAACCAGCAAGTTTTGATTGGCGGACCAGCGTGCCGATCCTTTGTTCTCCAAAGTGCAGCTTAGGCGCAACTCGCCTGAGGCGTTGCCTTCCACTACGGGATCGTGAAATCGCGCGCGGTAGGAGGAAGCTGGCGGAGACAAAGAGGAATTCTTTTGGTCCATACATGTATAGCCGAAAACGGAAAACCGGTTCCGAATCCACCAGTGCTATTTCAGCCTGGGATCGTCTTGCGGGTTCACATAATTCACCACCCACGGCCCCATGCCATGGAGTTGCAGCACCGTTTCTTCTGCGAAAAATGCGAAGTGGCGCATGGTGGCTGGCATGACCATCAGCGAACCTGACGTGATTGTATTCGTTTTTGTGCGATCAAAGCGCTCGCCCATCGCGATTTGCAGGGCACCGGAAATCACCGTGACATGCTCATCGGCGGTGTGCCAGTGCGGCGAGACTATGTAATTAGCGGGAAATCTCAAGCGCATGGTGAATAAGCCCGGCTGTGCCGGATCGCCGCGCAGAACAGCAACCTTCGCTCCCTTGGGAAGCGATGGCGGCGCATCTTTCCATTCAATCGAATCCGGCGAGTAAATAACATTTTGCCCAATCGCCGCGGGCAAGTTGATCACAATACCCAGCAATGACAGGCACAGCGGCAAACAATAATATTTTCGATTCACGATAATCGCACCCTCCGGTGTGTAAGCAATTTCGCTTTAATATTGATCTCAGAATTGTGAGCACTATGGCGGATAATAAAACCCCTTTGGCCAGCGGTCGCGCACCGGGCCAGTTTTTTGCCCAACGCAATAAATCACGTCACCGCGCAGCTCCTGTGAACATTGTATGCTCATTAACATTTGTTGGATGGCTGGCAAATTCTCATCCGGTTTAGCGTAATTACCCGTTTCCAGCAGCCGAACCTGAAATCCGGCTGCTTCCATAAGACCAGCAATTTCCCGCGGCGCATATTCCCGGCTGTGGCGAGGATCCACCGTGCCATCTTCCTTGGGCTTGATATAGGCCTGGAACAATCCGGGATGGTAACCATACAACACTGCATTCACGCTGCGATAGCTGCAAATGTTGGGCGTGCTCAGAACCAGATGACCGCCATGCGCCAAAATGCGGTTGATCTCCGCCATCATGTGCATGGGATCGAATGCTAGATGTTCTAACAACTCGCAGCAAAGTATTGTCTGGAATTGACCATCGGGATACGGATAGCGGTCTTTTTCTGCATTGAACAAGTCCACTTCGCATTCGAATATTTCGCCGGTAATGGAGACCGCCTTCTGGTGTGCGACATCACCTAAATCGCCAAAATAAGCGCCCCGTACTTCCCCATATCCGGAATAAGCCCGCAGTGCCGGGGTCATTTGCATATAACAACCCATTTCCAGAACACGATCATCCGGGCCTCCTGGCGGAGTGATCTGAACCGTATGAATCAGGCGCTTCAGGTGAACCAAGGCATACTCTTCCATCAGCGGCGTCGCTTGTGAAAAACCAACGATGTAGTCTTCCAGCTCTTCAATCGACATACGTGGTGATGTGTGATTGCCCGACGGAGCAGTAGAAATCATTACACCAGAAACAGGAGTATCCGCAGGGGCATATGCCGTTGCCATTTGTTTCAGAAACGACACATACTGATTTGCAACGACCGGCCAGGCGCAATGCGCCGAGGCGAAATCGCGGGCGCGCGCGCTGATGGCTAACCGCAATCCTGAATCTTCGATCAAGAGCTTCATGTATTCATAAAGCCAATCCACTTCTTTGTTACCGGCGGGAATGCGGATGGCGACGTCTTCCGGCATATCCTGGAACGAGCCGATATCAGAAACGATCGATGGTTTGCCCAGCCCTAGGGCACGTAAAAAACTACCGGAAGTTTCGCCCGCCGTGGGGTAGCGCAGATTAATGCACATGTCACATGCGGCTAAGCCCTCCACAAAAGTATTCACAGGAATGTATCCCAGAATCCTGACGGAATTCTGTAAACGGAGTTCATCGATCAGGGGTTTCAGGGGATAGTCCGGATGCTCTTCGCCACCGAGAATCAGATAAGAATTCGGAAACTCCCGGTGAATGCGGGAAAAAGCCAGCAATGTTTCGCGAATTCGCTTGTAAGGCTTCAGAAAACCAAAAACGCCAATAACGATTGCTGCATCATCGAGTGGAAGAACAGAAAGGCTTGCCAATTTCCGGCGAGCCTCTTTCTCATCGATGTCCGGAATCTCCACGCCGTGAGGAATTTTACAAACGGGCAACTTGTAACCGGATTGTTTTATCAAACGAACCATGTAATCGCTGTGCACGATAGCGCCCTGGCTGTTCTCCAATAAACGGCGGTTCATGGGGATGAGGGTATAATCCGGCACAGCCTCGCCGGATGGGATGCGCCTTGCTTTGTCCGCGGCAGCCGGACCCGCGTTGTACTCAACCTCGCGGATATATCCTTCCCAGTCTTGACGGGTAATCGTTGCGTCCGCAAACAGGTAGTGGATATTGAATTCGTGCAACACCAAAATGCCCGGGATCCGGACCGCCAAATCATAGATATAAATGTGATAAGGATTATTGCCGATGTGATACAGGACGGAGTCATAGCGGCCTGCCTGGTGATCCTCCTCGAACTGCCGCCAGTTGCGGAAGCGCAAATTCTCATGGCGGAGAGGCAGGGAGGGTTTGTAATCATCGACAAAAACATCCAACTCCATTCCGCACGACAGCAGATGAGGGAGCAGAGCTTCGCTATAATCGGAGATCCCCGAAGGTTTGGGGTTCAGAGGAGAGAAATAGGCAAGTCTCATTGTAATTCAGCGGTGAAAACCGCCAGCGGAAATGGAACTCGGACACGCAACGGAAGCCGCTCGGCATCCTCTGAAAACCACACTTCGATGCGCGTATCTTCACCCGATGATGAATAAGTGACGAGGAATTTTTGAGTCGGGCGTTGCTGACCCCGGTAAGACAAGTTCTCGTTGCCTGCAGCCCGAATGCTTACAGCAACCTGATTATTAAGGTCGATGAAGCCGGATTCGATGGCCTGCCCTGCTGCCAGTTTGCTGCGGAAATAATAAAGGAACGACATGGGATCGCGTGCGCAGCCCGTGTTTGTTTTAGTTGCAGATGTGCTCCGCGCAGCGTTTTTTGGCTCGCTGGCTAGATTTGCGTAATCAATGGAATTTTCCCCAACGTTTTTTCCTTCGCGCAGTTGCTGGTGGAAACTCACCGAACAGAGCTCCCGATTGGCGACGGACGAGAAGGAATCACGCAACGCATAAGAAGGCAAGCTGGCTTCAGCCCGGACCTGAAAATGAATTTCATCACCAGCGGTAGAGGCATCCAGCGATGCCTCACCCAGCGCATTGCCGCCCGGCCAGCTCAGCAGAAAGGTGAGCTTCTCCCCTTGCGTCAGGGGGCGAAACGTTTGGTCTGTGGTTTGAGCATCACCCGGGACTGAAATTAAAACAATGGCAAGCAACCATCCTAACGAACTGAGGAAGCGATATGCTGAGCAACGAATCACGAACGGCCATTTCATTTCAGATCCTCTCAAGAAGCCTGCAAGATATTTTGGCTGGCGACAGCCGGGTGGACCGCAGTGGCTTCCACCAAACCAATATATTCAGCGCTGCTATTTCTAATCGCCATGTTCAGTAGATCGAACTGCTGGCTGCCATGGGGGAATCCGATCAACATGAACAGAATCTTTGGTCACTTTTGGCAACGAGTCTGCACCTTCGGACGGCGCATTGGAGGCGCCCTCTAGGATAAATAAGTCCACATGCACTGGCCTTAGCTGAATAGCGGTGGCAGCAGGCTGAAGAGCCTTCGAAACTGGGCGCAGCAATGTCCTGGCGAGCAAAGTTGCACCTGATAATAGACGGAATGAATAGGCAAGAAGATGAGCGCAGCGAGCCACGCGCGTTTGGCCAGCCGCCGCGGTGACGATTTGGAACGTCAGGCGATCACGAAGTCGCCATTGGAAATGGCTCCACAACAGCTTTCGATTGCCGATGGAAAAACCGTCACCGTGCTCGTTAAACAAATGCCGCTGGGGCAGCGGAAGAAGTAGCGCAAGGAACTTCATTGCTCTAAAAGGCTCGTTGGTGAATGGCACGATCCATGCCTGGCAGCGATTGCGGGACCACAGAAGCCGGGCACAAACCACAAGCAAAGGGAGCACGCCAGGTCGAATCAAGACGGTGGAATCAAACATGCCAGCGGTGGGAGTTTCCAGAGACCGCGGCAGAACTGCATGCAATTTTGCGCCAGGATATTGCAGACGAACAGACGGCAACATCTTTTTCAAGTAATACGACGAGGCCGAGCCGATGACGCCCACGGGCAATCTGCGCAGGCGCTGTTGCTTCCGCTCGCGGATTTGCAGGTATCTCCAATAAAAATGGGAGAGCAGAAAGAACGGATTGCGCGCCGCGAAACCATCACCCAGCTCGTTGAAGATCTGCCTCTTTTGCAGCGGCAGTAAAAATGCCATCAGTTTCAACCATGGATATGACTCGTTGGTGAAAGGCACGATCCATGCCTTAAAGCGTCCACGGGAGCGCAAAGAGAAAGTCAGGGCCATACTGAATCCGCGAAATCCAGGCGGCAGGGTTGTAAAGGAATCGAAGTGGCTTTTTAATGCCGTGGTTAGCTCCACCGGCGCCAAGGCATGAAGTTTCACTCCCGGATAACAGGCCCGCACCGAAGCAAGGATTTTGGGAAGATAATCCGGCGAAGAGGAAACCACGATGCCGACAGGAAGTTTTCTGCGAATTTCCCGCCGGCGCTCACGCCATTTTTCGATTCTCAACCACTGGCGCTCGCGCCATTTTTCGATTCTCCAGGCGAAATGACGGAGAAGGAAAACAGGATTTCGAGCGGAGGAAACATCCAGATTTTCGTTGTACACATAGAGACGCCAAACCGGCAATAACCATAGCAAACATTTCAAAGCAAGATGCCCATTTCCGTCCCAAGGAACCGCGACCGTAGAAAAAGGAAATCTCAAACCGAATCGCAGAGCCTGGAAAAAGGCACCCATAGACGAAGCATTCATGGGAATGGCGAAATCAAAGTCCGCAGCAAAGTCGCGGGCAGGATCAGCGAGCAGGCCATGAAATTCCGCTCTCGGCTGGCTACGACGCAGGTCGGCAAGAATATTCCGTATCAATGGAGGGGAAGCAATCCCGACAATAAGAACTGGCCATTTTGGAAACAGAGCGGTGCGGATTTCCAGCCAGATGAGATGAACAAGAGAATGCGAAGACCGGAAGCCGCTTTCCTGCGCGAACGTCACTCGTCCGCAAAGGGAGAAGGCGAATAGCTTTAGGAAACGATGCTGGTGCTGAGTTGTCCAACAGATGATTTCCGTTTGACTAAATATTCCAGCGAACCAGATGAGCCGCAGCCAGATCCATGGAGCTAGCTGCGAATGGAAGCGAATCAGACAAGCAGGAGGAATGGATGAGCAATCGAGCAGCGCAGAAGCCTGCGGTGCGGGAACCACGACACGAAGCGAAGCAGCATCGCGGTTTGGAAAATGCGCCCGCAAATCGTCAGCAACGCTGGCAGGGTTCCCCGTCGCAAAGTAGATGATCTTCTTCAAACGATTCTCCATGCAAGAAGCTCAAGGCTATTCATAAAACGCGAGCTTACTATGTCCGCAATCACGCTGCATGCTCCAGAAATTGCAGATAGCGTTGGCGAATTCTGGGACCAGCTTTCTGAAGACCGTAAGATTCTTCCGCGAACTGACGGGCGGAATCGCGCAGGCTCATCCATGCGGCATCGTCGCGCAGCAAATGGAGGATAGAATCAGCGTACTCCTGCGGGCGATCCTGCTGTATAAGATGCTGGTCCGGTATGGCGCCAATGCCCAGCGGGGCAAAGGAACTGGCAACCACGGGAATGCCTGCGGCCATGGCTTCCACAATTTTGGTGCGAATGCCGCCGCCGCTGTTGATCGGCGCGACGTAAACGCGGGACTGGTGGTAAATATCGCGCAAATCCTCAACGAAACCTGCGTATTCAACTCCGTTGTCGTGCATCAGGCCGAGCATCGCGTTGGACGCCCCTTCGCCTGCGACCAGCAAGCTGGCGCGCGGCTCCTGCTTCCGCACCAGCGGCAAGATCTCGCGGATGAAGTAATCCAGCGCTTCCTCGTTCGGCGTATGAGGAAGGAAGCCAACAAACACCATTTGCTGGTTCGGCGCTGGCAGCGGAGCAGGACGAAAATAATCGCAATCCAGCAGCAGGAACGGAAGCGCCTCAGCGCGGACGCTGGGAACAAGCTGCCGGGCGCGCATGCGTTCTTCTTCCGATGTCACCAGAACCCAGTGAAAGGATTCCAGCATCTGCTTGTTCTGCCGGATCGCGTCCAATGACCAGAAAAGATTTTGAAGCTTGGCGCGCCAGCCGCGCACGCGCTTCCAGTTCAGGTAATAATGCCACCACTCCTGCACGTGGGCGCGCAGAATCCGCGAACAACGGGCGTTTTCGGCATAGGAAACCATTCCGAAGTATTCCACCTGAACCAGGTCCGGCGGATCGTGGCGCAGGATGTGATCGACCGCGCGGCGCATGTCGTCGCTTTGGAGGTTTGAAAATAGAAAAGGAGTCGGACTGAACGCATCCAATCGCCGGGCGGGAGGAGGAGAAAAAAGGTACGCTTTGCGGCATAGCCAATTGAGGCCTTCCTGAGCCTGTCGCTGGAACCGTTCCGGGCAGAAACCGACGAAATCGATGTCAAAATCTTCCCGCAGAGCGCGAATGTAGCCATAGATAGCGCTGCCCGCCCCGTGATGCACGGGGTAAGGAGTGACCGGCGAAATAATCAAAATGCGCGGTTTCATGGGCTGTCCAGACCGGGGGTAATCTATTTTACCAAGGATTCTGCAAAACTCTCCTTGCGGGAACGGAAATAATCTTCCAAGGCCGATTTCCAGTCCGGCAATTTTTTAAGACCCAGGCTCTCCAAGCGGCTGCAATCAAGGATCGAGCAAGGGGGACGCCGCGCAGGGCGGTTAGCGTGCGACGTATCGACCGGCGTCACTTTCACCGGGTTTGGCAGCCTTGCCACAATCGCTTGGGCAAACTCAAAGCGCGAGCAGTTGCCGCTGTTGGCGACATGAAGGATGCCGTCGGCGGCTGTGGTTATCAATTCCACAATTTTGCCGGCCAAGTGCATAGTCCAGGTGGGACAACCTCGCTGATCGGCAACGACCTTAAGGTCGCGGCCGGATTGGGCGGCGGCAAGAATCTTTTCAACGAAGTTCGATCCTTGCAGCCCATAGAGCCAGGCGGTGCGTAGGATCAATGGCGAAGATGCCGTCCAGTTTTGTTGGAGCACAAGCTGCTCGCCTTGGAGCTTGCTCTGCCCATAAACGCTGATGGGATTGGTGGCATCGTTTTCGTTGTAGGGAGTGCTTTTCATGCCGTCGAAAACATAGTCCGTGCTGATGTGAAACAGCCGCGCACCCGCAACACTGGCAGCGCGAGCGATATGACCGGCTCCGGCGGCATTGACAGCAAAGGCTTTCTCAGGCTCCCGTTCGCAACCATCCACATCGGTGAAGGCCGCGCAATTGATGATTAAATTCGGAGCATTTTTGCGAATCAGCGCATTAACAACCGACGGATCGGTGATATCACATTCGGCGCGGCTCAGGGCGATGACATCATGCTTCGCCGCCAGCAAAGGCACTAAGTCCTTGCCGAGCATACCGTTTGCGCCTGTAACGATAATCTTCATGGATACCCCACATTATAGCGCACCAGAGCTTTGCCAGTGAGTGATTCGCACAACGCAATGTTGATTTTGAATGTTGGATTTGGCAGTGAAGCGTGGTTAAAAGGAAGCTAGATAAGCGGACTTTTCAGCAGAGGGAAGGAAAGCAGCCTGGAAGGAAGCTTTGGCCAAGTTTCGCAGCTCCTCCGAGTTCAGTCCAAAATTCTGATGAGCCAGAAGATATTCGCGATTCAGGTCGGTACCAAATAGCGCCGGGTCATCCGTATTGAGCGAGATGATCAATTTTTTATCGAGGAAACGCCGCAACGGGTGGCTGGATAAATCCGCCAGAACGCCGGTGCGCAGATTGCTGCTGAGACAGACTTCCAAGGGAATTTGCTCCTTCGCCAAGTGGTTCACCAGACTAGTGTCCTGGATGGCCGTGAGGCCGTGGCCGATCCGCTCAGCATGAAATTCATGTAGGGCGTCCCAAATAGACTCCGGCCCGGCGGTTTCTCCGGCATGGGCGGTCAGACGCAGCCCGTTATTGCGCGCATCATCAAAAACTTCGCGGAAAGAGGATGCCGCTAGCTGGCGCTCGTCGCCGCCGATGCCAAAAGCAACCACGCCTTTTTCTTTCAGAGCAACGGCTTCGCGCGCAACGGTCCAGGCAGCCTCTGGTCCGAACTGGCGGGCTGCGTCGAAAATCCATTGCACACGGATGCCTGTTTCCTGCCGGGCACGCGCGTAGCCGGATAGAATGCCTTCGAAGTTGTGACGAACGTTTTCACCTTTCCATAACATCACGCCGGCAGAAACAATTATTTCGGCATAGCGCACGTTTTGTTGGGCCAACTGGCGAAGAGTTTCTTGAGTGACCAGTTCGTAGTCGTCTGGGGTTTGCAGATGCTGGCAGATAGTTTTGAATGCTTGCAGGAAGCCGGAGAAATCAGCATATTGATACAACTGATCGGCAGCGCCGCGGCCTTGTTGGAAAAGTGGCGTGCGGTGACGCTCGGCAAGCTTCCAGAGCGTATCCGGCGCTATGCAGCCTTCCAAGTGCAGATGCAACTCCGCTTTGGGCAATTGCGCGATGAATTGTTCGATGGAAAACACAAAAATAGGTTAGTTCATTTTCCCGCACGCTGCATCACTTGAATGATCCATGGCAACAATCCCTGCGCACGGGGACTATCCAAGTCAATACGC
>MEKX01000020.1 GCA_001767075.1 Acidobacteria bacterium RIFCSPLOWO2_12_FULL_54_10
CCCTTCGTTTTCTCATCTTGTCTTGCCATTCATCCGGCATTATCGCCGGCTGAATGCTTGCCCCACAGCTATGGAGTCGGCACGGCTTCCCTCTCGAATTTCATAACTCCTTTTTCGAGATCGGCGTCCACCCATACTGTATCTCCCGGCACGATTTTGCCTTCGAGCATCTGTAAGGCCAGCGCATCTTGAATCATGGATTGTATAGCCCGCTTCAGCGGTCTGGCCCCGAAATTCTGGTCAAATCCTCTCCGCAACAGCAACTGCTTCGCTGCCGGAGTCAATTCGACGCGCACCTTTTTATCCGCCAGCAGTTTGTCCAGCGCCTTCACTTGGATATCCACGATCTTCTCAATTTCCTTTTCGCCTAGTGGATTGAAATACACAATGTCGTCGATGCGGTTGAGAAACTCCGGTTTGAATGTTTCTCGCAGCGCCTCCTCCAGGCGGTGGTGCAGTTCCTGCATCTTTCCTGCCCGCTCCTCCAGCGGCTGGTAGCCGATTGTCCCCAACTGCTGCAGATGCATGCTGCCCACGTTGCTGGTCATCACGATGATGGTGTTATTGAAATGCACTGTGCGCCCTTTGCCATCCGTCAGCCGTCCATCGTCCATGATTTGCAGCAGGCTGTTGAATACATCTGGATGCGCTTTCTCGATTTCGTCGAACAGCACCACCGAATACGGACGCCGCCGGATTTGCTCGGTCAGTTGCCCGCCTTCCTCATAACCCACATAACCCGGAGGGGCGCCGATCAGCCTCGCCACCGAGTGTTTCTCCATATACTCGGACATATCCATGCGGACCATGGCGCGCTCGTCATCAAACAAAAATTCCGCTAGCGCTCTGGCCAATTCCGTTTTGCCTACGCCCGTTGGCCCCAGAAAAATAAACGACCCAATCGGCCTTCGCGGATCGGATAACCCGGCGCGGTTGCGGCGCACCGCATTGGACACCCGTTCGACCGCTTCGTCCTGTCCTACTACACGCTGCTTGAGCCGGCCTTCCATGTGTACAAGCTTTGCAATCTCGCTTTCCAGCATCCGCGTCACAGGAATTCCCGTCCACTTCGCCACAATTCGCGCTATATCCTCTTCGTCCACCGCTTCCCTGAGCATCCGTGGCGCTTTCCGCAACTCTGTCTGTCGCTCCGTAGCTGCTTTCAGGTCCTTTTCCAATAGAGCTAATTTCCCGTAACGAATCTCGGCTACTTTTCCCAGGTCGCCCTCGCGTTCAGCCTTGGTTTCTTCCGCCTTCAGTTTGTCGATTGCTTCTTTCAATTCGCGGATTTTTCCAATCGAGCCTTTTTCTGTCTCCCACTGCATCTTCAGGCGTGTGGCTTCTTCTCGCTCGTGCGCCAGTTCCTGCTCGATCTCCCGCAGCCGTTCCAGCGAAGCCGGATCGCTTTCTCTGGTCAGCGCCTGCCGTTCGATCTCAAGCTGCCGCAAGCGGCGTTCGATTTGATCAATCTCCACCGGCATGGAGTCGATCTCCATGCGCAGCGCCGCCCCCGCTTCATCGATCAAATCGATGGCCTTGTCGGGCAGGAATCGGTCGCTGATATAGCGGCTCGATAGGGTCGCCGCCGCCACGATGGCCGCGTCTTTGATGCGCACGCCGTGGTGCAGCTCGTAGCGTTCTTTCAGTCCCCTCAGTATGGCAATCGAATCTTCAACGGACGGCTCCTGCACCAGCACTTGCTGGAATCGCCGCTCCAGCGCCGGGTCCTTCTCAATGTGGCGCTTAAACTCGTTGAGCGTCGTGGCGCCGATGCAATGCAGTTCGCCTCGCGCCAATGCTGGTTTCAGCATGTTGCTGGCGTCGATGGCTCCCTCTGCTGCTCCCGCTCCCACCAGCGTGTGCATCTCGTCGATAAAAAGAATCACCTGCCCCGCTGACTCGTCAATCTCTTTGATCACCGCCTTCAAGCGGTCTTCAAACTCACCGCGGAACTTGGAGCCGGCCACCATCGCTCCCAGGTCCAGCGCCACCACGCGCTTGTTTTTCAGAACCTCCGGTACATCGCCAGCGATAATCCGCTGCGCCAGCCCTTCCACGATGGCTGTCTTGCCTACGCCCGGCTCTCCGATCAGCACCGGATTGTTTTTCGTTCTTCGCGCCAGCACCTGCACCACCCGCCTGATTTCCTCGTCCCTCCCAATCACCGGATCGAGTTTCCCCCGCCGCGCCAGTTCCGTCAGGTCCCGCGCATACCGTTCCAGCGCTTGATACTTGGCCTCAGGGTTGGGGTCTGTCACTCGCTGTGTGCCTCGAACCGTAGCCAGCGCTTTCAGAATGCCGTCATAGGTTGCTCCCGCACGCTTCAGTATCTGCTCAGCCTGGTCGCCTTGCAGTTTTGCGATGGCCAGCAGCAGATGTTCGGTCGATATATATTCATCCTTGAAGCGCCCAGCCTCGTCCACCGCGGTTAGGAATACACGGTTTAGCGCAGGCGACACAAACTGCTCCACGTTCCCGGTCACCTGCGGAATCGCTTGCAACGCTTTCTCGGCCTCTAATGCCACGCGATCCGGGGGGATATTCATGCGTTCCAGCGTCGGCCCAACCACGCCTTCCGGTTGCACCGCCAATGCGTAAAGCAAATGCAACGGCTCCAGCGATTGATGATTGTGATGGAAGGCCTTTTGCTGCGCCTCTTGAATCGCTTCCTGCGCCTTCGCTGTAAATTTGTCGAATCTCATCACCCCATCCCCCCTTTCCTAACCAAGATATTGCAACGCTGCAATCTCCTGAAAAAAACGCCCCGGCTTGCCGGGGCGCCTGCGCATCCTGCCCGCCTGGTTATTTCCCGTTTCCTTCCACTTTCACCTTGATCTGCTTCGGCTTGCTTTCCTCCTTCTTGGGAAGCGTCACACTCAAAACGCCGCCTTCGAAGCTCGCTTCAATTTTCTCCGCATTCACCGTGCCTGGCAAGGTAAAGCTGCGAGAAAATGTTCCATAGCTGCGTTCCATCCTGTAGTAATCCTTTTCATTGATTTCCTTCTCGCGCTTGCGCTCGCCACGAATGGTCAGCAGGTTTCCATCCACTGAAATGTCCACGTCCTCTTTGTTGACTTGCGGCAAATCCGCTTTCAGCACAAGGCTGTCTTTCGTCTCAAAAACATCAACCGGAGGATTCCAAATGTCCTTCGCTAATGCCTCCTCCTCCGGCCAACTCCGGCCCGGGTAATCCTGGAATAAGCGATCCATCCGGTCCCTCATGTTAACCAATTCTCGGAATGGCTCCCATCGAACTAGTGTTGACATAGTACACCTCCTACCTATAATATCCGGCTGCAATAACGCAGCTTAAACCTCACTGCATTATTATAATCATATATTAGCGTATTATTGTCAACTATTATATATTGTTATTTATCAATAACATAGGAGATATATTAAGCAGCTTTGCAATCCATTTCCCTCATCTAATGAGACACTTCCACCCTCCCTCGCCATGCTTACGTGCACATCAATAGGGCGTTTTAGCTAATACGGAAGGCAATTGTTTTCGACAGGATGTCCACCGCAGCCGCCACCGTTTCTGCTCTGCGGACCATGCCTCGCGCCCGCTTCTCTGAAAATTCGACGTGTTCCACGACCGGGTTCCAGAAATCACCCAAAATAACCAGGGGCCGATCTGACACTAGGCCTTTATTGAGCATCTCCCAAACCACTGCCAGCTCCGCCAAAGTCCCGGTCCCGCCGGGGCAGGCCACATAGCCGTCGCCGATGGCGATCAACCGATGCAGCCGCTGCTCCCAACTATCGACTGTAATTTGCTGGTGGACCCACGGGTTGGTTTTATTCGAAATGGCGCTGGCGGTAACGCCGATGACGTGCCCGCCGTTCTCGGCTGCTCCTTGCGAGACAGCCTCCATCAAGCCACCGTAACCTCCGGTGGCCACTGCGTAATTTTTTTTGCTTAATGCTGCGCCTAGGTTTCGGGCCAGCTCATAAGCTGCATCGGCGTTGGTTACCGTACCGCTCCCAAACACCGAAATGACAGATCGCCGCCCCGAACTCCCGCTGCTTCGTTCCGGCTCCAGCATTAGCGGACCGGCGGCGAGTACCTCTCGTCGATGATGCGCTTGATCTGCGACACGGGAGTCCCCATCCGGCTCATCTGCACGGATTCAATCGCAATCGTGCGGCACAGGGCGCAGCCCACTCCGTGATCGTCGGTGAAGCAATCCAGATTGCTGCGATGCCCGGCGGACGCAAAGCACCCGCAGTAGCACGCCATATTTTCCACCACTTCGGGAGCTTCCTTGGCGGCCTGATACGACTGCCTCACTTCAGGATCGGTGTACTGATCCGGATCGCGCGTAATGGGCCGTGGCTTTCGCGGCGTTGCGGGCAGTACCATGCGGTTCCGCAGCGTTGAGCTGGCGGAAGCTGGTGTCGTCTGGTCTGATCCCGTCTGATCGCTCATCGGGGCTGGGCTGGCGCCAAAATTCATATACGCAGCCACGATGGCCACCACCACGATGACCCCTAAGAATGCCTGCATCAACTGCTTTTTCTGTTTCTTTTTTGAAGAGCTGGATTGAGACTTATTTTGCTTTCCCATAGTGTTTGAAGTTTATCATCTCCCATCTGCCTTGTACAGACTGCCAACGAGTCGGTAGTCTCTCACTTTCCTTTGCAGTCCCGCAGGGACGACAGATTTTGACCCACGGCGTGAGCCGTGGGTCAATAGTATGTAAAAAGCCCAGCCCCGGAGGGGCGAAAGAATTACGGCAGGCTCCTTCCACCCTTACAATGCACCCTGTTCCAATCGCAGCAACTGCGTTTTCATTCTCAAGCCCCCGGCATAGCCGCTGAGCTTGCCGTCGCTGGCGATCACCCTGTGGCAGGGAACAATAATCGGAATGGGATTTTTGTTGTTCGCCATGCCCACCGCTCTAGCGCCGCGCGGATTGCCAACTTTTCTGGCCACCTCTCCGTAAGATGCAGTTTTGCCGTAAGGGATTCTCAATAATTCTTCCCAAACCATTTTCTCGAATGGAGTCCCGCATGTATCTATGGGCACCGTAAATCTCTTCAGCCCACCCTGTTCGTACTCCTTTAACTCGTGCAGCGTCTTGCGCGCCAGCCGTGCCCCTGGCTTCTGGCTGCTTCCCGCCGCCCGCAGGACCCGCTCTGTTTTCCCTGTTTTCCTTCTCCCGTTCTTCTGCCTTGCGCTTGCAAATCGTATCTCCCGCACCCCCTGATCGCTGCAACACACCGTGATTTCCCCAAACGAAAACCGGCCCCTGGTCCAATATAAAATCTCCTGATCATTTTCCATTCTGTACACTCCACTTTCGTCTTCTCACTGCCAGCCATCCGACCGCTGGAAAATTCCATTCTCCCACTCTTGACAGGGTATGATATAGTTTTTCTAGCTATTACCAGAGAATTTCGCTCAAGGAGTCCGGCCCGATGAGGCGTCTCCGCCGTATCCGCCGCTTTGCATCCGTCGTATTCACTGACCGCTCCAAAGCCGTCCTTATTGCGGCTTTTTTCTGTTTCCAGTTCAGCCGATTTTATCTCATCGTGCCCCTCAACGGGTTTGAATGTTTTGAACCCAATTTCCTGCGCGGCGTTGCGGCCATGGATGACCACTCTCATCACCATGAGGCTGCCGCAGGTCATGCTCACGCGCAACTTGCCTCTCAAGACCAGCCTCAGAGCCAGCAGCCTGGCTTTGCTTTCGAGCATTGCAAAGACACCTACAACGGCATTGCGCTCACTCCGGTGCAATCGCTCGGCATGCCTGTTGATTTCACCCCGCAGTTCCGATTACTCGAAATCGTTTCTGTTATATCCCTCTTTCAGCATCCTGCGGAATCTTTTTCCATCACTCCGTATCCTCCTCCTAAACAACTGAGCTAAATCCTAACGTCGCTGTCTAACCGCGCGCTCAGAGTCCAGGACTCTGGTGTACCAGTGGTTTTCATCATCCACAAACCGGCAAGACAGCAACTTCATTCGCAAGGCCCTACCTGCTAGTTCAGCGACGGTTCTTGCATGGATCAAGCTCATAAAAAAGGAAAGGATACTAAAATGAAATTTGCAGCACTTCATCGTATATACGCTTACAGTAGTTACCTATTCGTTGCATGGATCGCGATCTGTTTCGTTTGCCCTCAAAATGCATTTAGCCAGCAAGCCATCACCTCCGCCACGCTCTCCGGGTCACTGGAAGATTCCACCGGCGCGCGCATTGTTGGCGTGAACGTCAGCGTCACCCACCTCGACAAAAACCAGACTTGGAGAACCGTCAGCGACAACGAAGGTCGCTTCCGTTTCCTCTACCTGCCGGTTGGAAAGTATCAATTTCAAGCCTCTCACCATCACTTCACCCCCGTTATCCAAGAAATCACTCTGGCCGTTGGGCAGGCCGCGGATATTTCCATCCATCTGACGGTCGCTGGCTCTTTTGAATCAGTCGTGGTCACTTCCGAAGCTCCGGTGATTGAAACCGTTCGCACGCAGCTTTCCGATACCATCGTCACGCGTGACATTGAAAATCTGCCGCTCAACGGACGCAATTACCTGGACCTGGCTCTTTTGTCTCCCGCTGTCTCCAGAACCAACACAGGCAACAATGAGCGCTTCGCCGAAACCTCCGCCGTTCCCGGCACCGGCATCTCCATCGCCGGCCAGCGTAATTTGAATAACGGCTTTGTCGTTGACGGCCTTTCCGCTAATGACGACGCTGCGGACCTCGCGGGAACCTTTTTCAGCCAGGATGTCATTCGCGAGTTCCAGGTGGTTACTTCGGGCGGCATCGCCGAATTTGGCCGCGCTTCCAGCGGCACCATCAACATCCTCACCCAATCGGGCGGCAATAGCTGGCGCGGCAGCGCATATTCTTTCCTGCGCAACCAGCGCTTTGACGCCACCAATGTTTTTTCCCAGGTCGACTCAACCACCAAACAACGAATTAAAAGCCCCTGGACGCAAACCCAGTATGGCGTGAGCCTCGGCGGCCCTCTGCGCCGCGACCGCGTTTTCCTGTTCTCCAATTTTGAGCAGGAGCGCCTCAATCGCGCCTCCTTCATCACCATTTCTCCGGCCAATGCCGCAACCCTTAATTCCCGGCTCAGTCAAATCGGTTACTCGACCAACGTCGTCACCGGCAATTATTCCACTGGCCAGGATCGCTCAAACTATTTCGGCAAGGTCGATTACACCGTCACCGACAATCATCGTTTCTCCACCCGCTACAGTTTCTATGACGTTTCCAGCCCGAACGCTCGCGGCGTCGGCGGTCTCAGCACCGTCAGCCGGGGCACGCTGCTGGATGCCCGCGACCAAACCATCGCTTTCAGCGACGTCATCACTTTGTCGGCTACCTCTGTCAACGAAGCACGCTTCCAGTTCACGCGCAGCCGCTTGGCTGCTCCCGGCAATGACCTGATCGGCCCCGCGATTTCCATTTCCGGCGTCGCCAACTTTGGCGCTGCTTCCGGTTCTCCCACGGGCAGAGACACGGACATGATCGAACTCGCCAACAACTACTCCCAGCAATCCGGCGATCATTTCTGGAAAGCCGGAGTTAATTACCTGTACAACCGCATCAATATTCTCTTTCCAGGTTCTTTATACGGCGCTTACACGTTCTCGAATCTTCCCAATTTCCTTTCGGGAAATTACCTCACCTTCACCCAAGCATTCGGTAAAACCGACTGGTTCCAGACCAACCCCAATCTCGGTTGGTTCTTGCAGGATGAGTGGAAGCCATTGGAGAGCCTGACCATCAACGCTGGCCTCCGCCACGACGTGCAATGGATGGTGGACCCCATCGAAACCCGCGGCGCCAACTTCAGCCCGCGGTTGGGCGTCGCTTACGCTCCCGGAGACCGCAAGACGGTCATTCGCGCCAGCTTCGGTCTCTACTACGACCGCATCCCGCTTCGCGCCGTGGCCAACGGCTTGCGCGGCGCGGGCATTGAATATAAGACCATCTCCATCCAGCGCGGCCAGGTCGGCGCTCCCGTATTCCCAAGCAAGCTGGCCGCTGCTCCGGCTGGCGTTCTCATTACCCTGGCCACCATGGATCCTCACATCAAGAATGGTTCCGCCATGCAAAGCAATTTGCAGATCGAGCGGGAGCTTCCAGCAGGCACTTCGGTTTCGCTCGGTTATCTGCGCACGCGCGGCTACCACACCATCATGCAGCGTAATCTCAATGTTGCTGCCTGCACCACAACTGTGGACCCCGTGAACCTTTGCCGCCCCAATCCGAACTACTCCAACATCACCCAGTACAGCGGCCAGGGCGATTCTCACTACAACGGCATGACTCTGTCGGTCCAGAACCGCAGCTTGGCATGGACCGCCGTTCGTTTCTCTTACACTTTCTCCAAAGCCATCGACAACGCCGGGAATTTCTTTTTCAGTTCCCCGCAGAACAACTTCAACATTCGCGACGACCGAGGCCTTTCCGACAACGATCAGCGACACCGCCTGACCCTCAGCGGCCAGGTTTCCGTCCCTCTCTCTGGCTCGAACAGTTTGGCTTCCAAAATCGTCGAAGGCTTCCAGCTCAGCGCAATTTATACCTATGGCTCTCCCTACCCGTTTAACATCGTGACGGGAGGTCAAACCCTGCAACTCACCACGGCGCGTCCCGCTGGCATCGGTCGGAATACCGGGGTCGGCTTCAACTCCTCTACCTTGGACCTCCGCCTTTCCCGCCGCTTCTCTATAACGGAAAAGGTCGGTTTGGAGTTCCTCGCCGAGTCCTTTAATACTTTGAACCGCACTAACCTTCAGTTTCCTAACAACGTTTTCGGCGCTGGGATCACGCCTCTAGCTTCGTTTGGCAAGGCGACCAATGCCAATGACCCGCGCCAAATTCAACTTGGCCTGCGGCTGAATTTTTGATTTTTAGATTTCGTGGCGTATTAAAAACGATGCCTCTTTGCCACAACAAGTTTCTGCTGAACGGTCCCGCGATGGTCCCAAGGGGGGGGCTTCGCGCGGACCGCCAGCAGGAAAACTCGCTTGCCCTGCAGCGTCATTTTCCTACGCACACTCTTTTCGCATGGTTCATCGTATTCCTGGGCTTCGCCATTTTCCGCCCCTCCGCCAGCTTCGGCCACGCTGTGCTGCTTCACACCGAGCCTACTTCCGGAATGCGCCTGGATGAGCCACCCAAGTCCGTCATGCTGATTTTCAGCGAGCGCGTCGAACCGGTCTTCAACTCCGTTCGCGTCCTCGATCAGCGCAGCCAGCGCGTGGACCAGGAAGAGGTCACTATCACCGATGACGGCGAAGGCGTCTCTGTCAGCCTGAATCATCTTCTTTCCGGCCCTTATGCCGTTTTCTGGCGCGTCACTTCCGTCGACGGCCATCAGGTTCAAGGCTATTTCGGCTTCGGCGTGCAGGCGGACGCCCCTCCCGAGCAAACTCTGCAAAACCTCTTCGCCTCTGAACTCAGTGGCCGCTCCCAGAAAACGCTCATCTCCATCTCCAAGTGGATCAGCCTGGCGGCACTGGCGCTGTGGCTGGGAGGCTTGGGTTTTCTTGCCTTCGTTCTGATTCCGTCTCAATCCCGCAACCCGCAGGAAAACCTGCGCACCGCAGCCAGCCGTTCAGCACGCTGGATTCTTTTGGGTGCCCTGCTTTACCTTTCCATCGAAGTGCTCACTTTCCTGCTGCAAACTCTCCAGTTGACCGGCCTTTCCTTTTCGCGCGCTTTATCTCCCACGACCATCGGCACCATCGTCGCCACCACGAACT
>MEKX01000021.1 GCA_001767075.1 Acidobacteria bacterium RIFCSPLOWO2_12_FULL_54_10
ATTTTTACAGATGATGTATAGCGCCATGGTAAAACATCCCCGGAGGGGATGAATAGGCATAGCCGGGGGCAACGCCCCCGGAAACCGTACCCCAAAACTTCGATCCCGCAAGGGGTCGCACTCTCCCTGCAACCTGCATCGGTACGATCCCTTCAGGGTCGAACCTAAACTTGGTAGCTTTCGTTGCCGGGGGCAACGCCCCCGGAAACCGTACCCCAAAACTTCGACCCCGCAAGGGGTCGCACTCTCCCTGCAACCTGCATCGGTACGATCCCTTCAGGGTCGAACCACAACTTGGTAGCTTTCGTTGCCGGGGGCGTTGCCCCCGGCTATTCACGGGTATCCCCTGCGGGGATCGTTCGCGATTGACCTGGCTCTATACACCAACCATAATGGTCTAATTCCACCGTGCCAGCGATCGTTGCAGCGCGGCCTTTGCCATGCTGTAATCCGGTTTATGCGCCAGCGACGCGCGGAAGCACTCGATGGCTTTTCGCCATTCTCTTTTCATCTCGTAGATGCGCCCCAGATTGTAGTGCGGGTAGCAGTAGTTCTCATAGCGTGGTGCCCGCATCGCTTTTTCCAGCCACGGGATGGCATCGTCGAGCGCCCCCTGCTCAATCAAGTATGCGCCGATATCGTTATACGGGTTCCCAAAATCCGGGTCGATCTTTATGGCCCGGTGGCATTCCGCAATGGCGTCTTCGAATCGTCCCTGGAAGCTGTAGGTCCATCCCAAAAACGTGTGCGCTTCAGCCGTAGGCAGGGCCTCAATCGACTTCTGGTAATACTCCACCGCTTGCTCGAGCTCACCCTTCAACTGGTGCTCGTAGGCAAGCTGAAAGTATTCCCGGGCCAGCTTTTCATCCTGTTCTTCGTTCATGCGACTCTATCTGCCAGACGCCTCGCTGAACTCTAATTTTCGGAAGCGATGTGTAAGCGCATATATTATCTTCACCTCGTGCCTTTTTTGCAAAATTCTTTATCAATCTAAAAATCCAAAGCGTACCACTCTTGCCATTTTCCAGGCAGGTATAATGCCGGCAGGTATAATGAAAGTTGCAGCCCCGCCGAAGTTTGCGGGCTTGCCTTCTCATGAAAATTGCTCTTGCCCAAGTGAACACCACGGTCGGCGACTTTGCCGGAAATACGGACAAATTCCGCCTTTTCGCGCAGCGTGCCGAGCAAGCTGGCGCCGGGCTAGTGATTTTTCCCGAGCTGGCGCTTTGCGGTTACCCGCCTCGCGATCTGGTCGAAAAGCCTCGTTTCCTTGAGCGCAATCGGCAAGCTTTGGAAACGCTTGCCAGCAATATTCCCGGCATCTCCGTCCTCTGCGGCTATGCTGACACCGCCCCCGCTGGCAGCGGAAAGCCCGCCGCAAACTGCGCGGCGTTGCTTACTCAAGGCCGAGTGCAGTTCGTGCAAACCAAAATGCTCCTGCCCACCTACGATGTGTTTGACGAAGGCCGCTATTTCGCCCCTGCCCTCACACAGGAACTGCTGCCGCTGGGTGGACAGCAATGGGCCGTTACCATTTGCGAGGACATTTGGAACGACAAGTCCTTCTGGAAAAAACAGCTTTACAGCCGCGATCCCGTGGAGGAACTGGTCCAACAGGGCGCCACTCATTTGCTGAATATCTCCGCTTCCCCGTATGTCATCGGCAAAAGAAAATTCCGCATCGACATGCTGCGCGCCCTGGCGATCCGGCACCGTTTGCCCGTCGTCTACGTCAACTTGGTTGGCGGCAATGACAGTCTTGTGTTTGATGGTTCCAGCATGGTTCTCGATGCTCATGGCAAGATTTGCGCGCAGGCCGTATCGTTTGAGGAAGACCTTGTTTGCTTTGACACCGAGTCGGGCATTGGTGACATTCACGCTCAGGTTCCCGAGCCAGAATACACCGTCTATCGCGCCTTGGTGCTGGGCACGCGGGACTATGTTCACAAGTGCGGATTCCACTCCGCACTGATCGGTTTAAGCGGCGGCATCGATTCTTCGCTCGTCGCGGCCATCGCCGCCGATGCATTAGGGCCGGAAAATGTTTTGGGTGTGGCCATGCCCGGTCCTTTTTCTTCCACAGGCAGCCTCACCGATGCCCGCGCTTTAGCCTCTAATCTGGGTATTCGCTTTGAGGTTCTGCCAATTACGGAAACTTACCAGAGCTACCTTCGCTCTCTGGCGCCTGTCTTTGTTGGCCTGTCCGCAGATACAACCGAAGAAAATATCCAGGCGCGCATTCGCGGCAATTTTCTGATGGCGCTTTCGAATAAATTCCGCTCGCTGGTATTATCCACCGGAAATAAAAGCGAGCTGGCGATGGGCTATTGCACTCTCTATGGGGACATGGCAGGCGGCTTGGCGGTCATTTCGGACATCCCCAAAACTATGGTCTACCGCCTGGCTGCGCTGGTCAACCGCGCCAGCGAAATCATCCCTCGCTCAGTCATCGAGAAGCCTCCCAGTGCTGAGCTGCGTCCGAATCAGAAGGACTCCGACTCATTGCCGCCCTATGAGATTCTGGACGCTGTTCTCAAGGCTTACATTGAGGACGAAGAGTCGCCGGAGCAGATCGCCGCTCATGCTGGCGCAGACCTGGCTCTCGTCCGCTCCATCTTGGCTCGCGTGGATGGCAATGAATACAAGCGCCAGCAGGCTCCGCCCGGCCTTAAAGTCACTTCTAAAGCCTTCGGCATTGGCCGCCGTATCCCCATCGCGCAATGTTACTCACAATAAAAAGTTTCATTTGTGCGGCGTGATATAATATATTTCAGGGTGATACTGAAACTTTAGGCGGGATAAATCGATGACGGGTCGCACAAGAACAGCAATCGTATCTTTTTCCACTGTGCTGGCATTATTGGTGGTCCTCGGCGCCGTCCTGGGGCAAGAGAATAAGCCCGGTTCATCCGAACCGTATCGTCCGTTGGCGGTCATGAGCGAGGTTCTGGCCCGCATTCAGAATGATTACGTGGAGGCGCCGGATTTTGACAACGTGACCAAAGGCGCTCTCCAGGGGATGCTCGAAGCGCTTGACCCCAATAGCAGCTATCTTTCTCCAGCCGCTTATTCTGAGTATCAAAAGACGCACACAACGGAAGCGACCTTAGGCATCATCCCTTCCAAGCGATTCGGCTTTGTCAACATTGTTGCCCTGCTGCCGGACGGCCCTGCGGAAAAGGCTGGCTTGCAGACCGGCGATATGATCGAGTCCATCGATGGCGTGGGCACTAGGAATATGTCGGTGGTTGAAGTGAATTCGCTGATGGAAGGCGCAAGCGGCAGCACGGTGACACTTGCCATTGTGCGCGAGCGCGCTACCGAGCCAGTCCCCATGGAAATCCAAAGGCAGGTCATGCCGACGCAAGAAGTCGCCGGCAGGATCATTTCTCCCGACATCGGTTATCTCCAAGTCTCCGCTTTTCCCAAAGGCCAGACCCAGAAAATCGCCGAGCGCATTCGTGATTTGCAGCGCACCGGCGCTAAAAAGTTCATTTTGGATTTGCGCAACAACGCCATCGGCGATCCTTCGGAAGGCGTTGCCACTGCCAATCTTTTCCTGGGCGAAGGTCTCATCGGCTATGCCGAGGGCCAACAGTACAAGCGCGAGAGCTTTTTGGCCGATGCTTCCAAAGCGCTGGTCGCCGATGCTCCGCTGACGGTATTGGTCGACGAATCCACCGGTGGCCCTGCGGAGATTATCGCCGGGGCGATTCTGGACACGCATCGCGGCCAGGTGGTGGGTGCGCGCACATTCGGCATCGGGGCCATTCAGAAGGTCATTCCCATGGATGACGGTTCCGCCCTGGTCCTTTCTGTCGCGAAATATTACACTCCTTCGGGCAAGGCTATTCAGGAAACAGGTGTGGAGCCGGACGTTGCAGTGGAAGTCGAGCGCGAGTTGGTGCCGCTCCCCAAACCCGGCGAAGCCCCGGAAATTCAAGCGCCCAAGCCCGGCGGCGACGCTCCGCTCAATCGCGCCATCGAACTGCTGAAGTCTCCTCCCGATGCCGTAAAAGCCGCCGCCTAAGCAGCAACACACACTGCTCCACCAGCCCCCTGGTTGAATCAACTAATCCGTTTTCACGTAGCGCCAGCGTCCCGCTGGCCCATTGAGCCGCCAGGTTGGCGGCGCTTCGTCAGGCCGTCCTCTACGCTTACTATAAAAATGATCGAGAAAATGGATTTGGTTTATTTCGCGCGTTCCATGTAGGCGCCTTCCGCCGTGTCCACGCGGATTTTTTGTCCCACGTCGATGAACGCGGGCACCTGCACCACCAAGCCCGTTTCCAGCGTCGCGGCCTTGGTGACGTTGCTCACCGTGGCGCTCTTGATCCCCGGCTCAGTTTCCGTCACCGTCAAGTCGATCGTGGCCGGCGGTTCAATGCCGATGGGGTTTCCCTCGTAAAACTTCACTTGGATCTTGGTGTTGGCGATCAGGTAGTAGACCGTGTCGCCCAGCACATCTTTGGAGAGGTGAATCTGCTCGTAGGTTTCCGTGTTCATGAAGTGGTAGTCATCGCCGTCGCGGTAGAGGAATTCCATCTCCTGTTCATCCACCGTCGCTACGTCCACGCGATCTTCCGACCGGAAGCGGTGTTCGATCATCGACCCGCTGCGCAGGTTCCGCAGCTTGGCCTGCACAAACGCCCTCAGGTTGCCCGGCGTCCGGTGAGTCACGCTGAACACCGAGTGCAGCTCGCCGTTGTGCTTGATGATGTTGCCTGGTCGCAACTGTGTTGCTGCTGCTGCCATGTTTTCTCCTCAGATTGAACGGCGGATTATCCGAACCCGGACTGTTCCCGTGTCAATTCCTAATTTCATTATACGGGAGCCAAAATTTTTCCGTCAACCTCAGTGTCAACCGTTCCTAATGCAGAGCCGCGCGCGGTATGCATCCGCACAGGTTTGGTAGCCACGGTGAGCGCTTTCCTCACCGTGGGTTCGTTCTGTCATGCCGAGCTTGTCCTGAGCTTGTCGAAGGGCGAAGTCGAAGGGTTAGCAAGCGGGCAGGTTTTCGGAAGGGCACGGTTTCAACCGTGCCGTAACTGCGGATGCGCAAAGTGGTTTCAACCGCTGAGGGATGCGCCTCAGGGAACAAAGCCCCCCTACTGTTGCGAGTCTCTTCGGCAATGCTTGCTGGTATCGGTCTAACTTATGGCGTCGCCACGGGCGGTTGCAGGGCTGACCCTTGCGGCACCGCGTAGTAACCCTTCTTGGCGCGTATCTCCGTGTTTTTCCGCCGCGTGCGAATTTCCACGTTTCGGAACGATCCGTCCAGCGCCTGCGCCTTTGGGATATAGCCGATCGCATACTGATTGGTCAGCTCGTGCCCAATCGACTCCAGCGCGCGCGTCAGCGACATCGCCAGTTCCGAGGAGTACTGCCCGGTCCCTTCCTTGTACACTGAGTTCTGGCTCTCGGCGATCTGGCCCTTGGAGATATACCCTGTCGCAAAAGCCGCGCTGGGAATGTCATTCAGCGGCGTGTACAGTTTCCCATTTGTTTCCTCCACCAGCTTTTTCAATACCTCTTCGCCCGGCGCGTTCTGCCCATAGCCATTCGAGCTTACCGCAAACACCCGCACATCGGCGCGCAACGCCACGTCGATGGCTTGCCGCAGGCTGTTCTTGCTCATGTTGTCTTCGCCATCGGAGAAGATCACCAGCACGCGCCGGGGAATTCCCGGTCCGGGCGCGCTCTGTAGATTTTTTTCGCAGGCTGCCACAATGGCATCCAGCAGCGCCGTGCCTCCCGCCGCCTCCAACTGATCCAATGCCATCGTCAGATCGTCCGGATTCACCGTGTAGTCCTGTATCACGTCCGGCCCGTGGTCGAAGGTCATTAGAAACCCCTGGTGGTCCTTGCTATGCGCCAGCACGTAATAGCCAAACTGCATGGCCGCTTCTTTCTCGAATTTCAGCCGCTGCCGTGCGCTGCTGGAGGTGTCGATCAGGATGCCAAACCGCAGCGGCAGATTCGTCGGCGGGCTGAAGTACTGAATCTCCTGCGCCACTCCATTTTCAAAAACCTGAAAATCGTCCTTCTTGATGTCCAGCACCAGGTTTTCGTCGTCGTCAAACACGGAGAAAGGAATCTGCACCTCCCTCACTTCCACCCGGAACCGCTCTTCGGCTTGGGCTTCCTGCGCGTTGCTTTGGCCGCTGGCCGCTGCGCCCGAACCCTGCGCTTTGCCCGGCCACGCTCCCGCCAGCAGCAACAGCATCACCAGCAGCAGGATGCCGATCCTTCCGTTTGCTTCTTTGCCCTGCGCCAGGAGATATGTTTTTTTAGTGTTCTCCATTATTTTTTATTGGCCCGCACACGCCTCGCATTGCTATCAGTTTAGCACGACCCCGCCTCAAAATTCGCACTCTTTGCTTGCGCTCGGGCTTCGCATCGCTGCCTATTCATCACACCCCATCCATCCTCGCCCCGCCTTGTCTTCTCGCCGATTGAAGTTGTAAACTCTTCCTCTAGGATTTCCCTAACCTCTTAGGCGGGCCACAGGAGCGACGCATGAACAAGTACATTACGGAATTGATCGGAACGTTTTTTCTTGTGCTGACCATCGGCTGCACCGTCATTGGCGGCGGAGGCGGCGTCATTCCGCCGCTGGCCATCGGCTCCGTATTGATGGTCATGGTCTTTGCGGGCGGACATATTTCCGGCGCGCACTACAATCCCGCCGTCACCCTGGGCGTCTGGCTGCGCGGCCGCTGCGACTCGAAAGACGTTGCGCCCTACATCATCTTCCAACTCATCGGCGCATCGCTTGCTGCATCAGCCGTCAAGTTCCTGCGCTCTAGCGAAACGGTTTCACCCATGACCCCGGCGGTCGGCCCCGCGCTGCTGGCCGAGTTTCTATTCACCTTCGCGCTGGTCTACGTGGTCCTCAATGTCGCCACCTCGAAGGATCATCCCGGCAATTCATTTTACGGCCTGGCCATCGGCATGACGGTCATGGCCGGAGCATTCGCCGTCGGCAATATTTCCGGCGGCGTCTTCAACCCCGCCGTCGCCGTCGGCATCACGGTCATGGGTTTGTCATCCGCATCCAACATCTGGATTTATCTCCTAGCCAACTTCCTCGCCGCCGCTGTTGCTGCTGCTACCTTCAAGTCCCTCAACCCGGAGGATAAATAAAGCCTTCCTCTATACGCCGTCATTCAGAGCCGCGACCGTGAGGGAGCGGGCAGGTTTGCCAATCCGAGCCGCGACCGTAAGGGAGCGGGGGCAGGTTTGCCAATCCGAGCCGCGACCGTTAGGGAGCGGGGGTGCTTTGGTAGCCACGGTGAGCGCTTTCCTCGCCGCGGGCCTTTATCCGAGCCGCGACAGCGATGGAGCGTCCACCCAACTTCGGAAGCATTCAGCGCGTTGTAAACTGAATATCACTGCCATCCAGAGCTTGTCCTGAGCTTTCCTCGCCGTCGGCTATTATTTTTTGGTCGTCATTCCGAGCCTGCCGAGGAATCTGCTTCTGTTTTTCCATCTGCGAAATTTGCGTAATCTGCGGATTGCTCTTGTCCTCCCGATCCTGCCGAGGGATCGGCTTTTTTCTTATTTGAATTTCGTGCTTTGAATTTGTTTAGGATTTAGAAATTGGGATTTAGAGTTTGCTGTTTCCCTACCGTGGATTCGTTCCTAACGCTTAAAGCTCCTCCTTACCGCCAAAACAAACATCGCCGCCTGCAACGGCGCCAGAATCGTCTCTGCAATAATCAACGCCTCTCCCCATCTATTGAACGGCGTATAAGTTCGGACTCTTGAAAACACAGCCACCTGCATGGCGTGCAGGAAGCTAGAGGAAAATTGCCGCAAGCTTTCCCAAACGCCGGGCCAGCTATTCCCCCAATCCCAGTCAATCGTCTGTGGTCCTTGCAGCCCCGCCATCATGTAAGCGACGCCGAACGCTACCAGCAACCCTGCCAACCATCCCAGCGCCCGCCTCGGCCTTTGCCCGTACCCGCTGGTCCAACAATAAATCGCGGTGAGCGAAAACAATGCCCGCCTCGGCCACCACATGGCCTTGCGCCGCATTTCCATCTCTCCATAGTAGAACCGCCCCGCATCCGGGTAACTGGACTGCTCTTCATAGTTCATCCGCAACCGGTGATTCAGTTTTTCTACTAAAGCGTAATTCTTACCCTCGAGTTCATCTCGCAGCTTTTCCGGCCACTCCACGTCCGTGAACTCCACCTTGCGGACATCCGTTTCGAGCAACGAAATCTCCTCCATATCCACATCTTTGAAGTGGACCGCCTCGGGCTTATCTAACTTCACATTTGAAAAATAGATACTAACTTTACGGTCAATTGGCTTTTTAGCATCCTCTGCATCAGCCTCCGGTCGAATTTTGGCCAAGCTGATGAAATAGGCACTTTCCTTAAACTTCGCCCTGTAAAAGTCCGCCTCGCCGCTGAACGTCGCCCAGCTAAAGTCCGCTTCGCCGCTGAACTTCGCCCCGACAAAGATCGCCTCGCCACTGAATTTCGCCCGGAGAAAGATCACCTTGCCGCTGAACGTCGCCCTGCCATAATTCGCACCGCCGCTGAACGTCGCAAATCTAAAGTCCGCCTCGTCGCTGAACGTGGCTCCAGTAAAACTTGATTGCTTTAGTTTGCCAGCGAAGCCGATATTTTCAGGAAAAAAAACTCCAGTAAAATTGAAATCGCCATTGACTTTTTTCTTCTCAACCTCATCACGAAATAGCTTTATTTCCTTTTTTGCATCTTACAGATGCAGAATGCAGAGATTCCCTTCAATCTCATGTTCTTCAAACCACAAAGGTCGAAACATCCCGCGATACTCGCCCGGCAGCGCATTATTCCACCCATACTTCACGCAGGCCTCACATGTCGGCACGGTCTGTTCCACTTCACCGCCTATCTGCGCATCCGTTCCCATTGGTTCTTTTCCCTCAGTCCTTCCCATCACCCTGCCAAATGTAGCGCCGCCGTCCCGGCGGCCTATAGCGCCAGCGGAACGCTGGCAATACACTAAACTACCCCACTCCCCAAATTCCTTTTGAGAGTCTACCATTACCGCTTCCCCGTGCAGCGTAACTTTCATCCGCGCAGCCGAGTGGTTGCAAACGAGCAGGTTTGGTAGCCACGGTGAGCGCTTTCCTCACCGTGGGCTTTTAATCCGAGCCGCGACAGTGATGGAGCGGCCACTCGCATCAAGGCTGTCATTCCAAGCGGCTTGTCCCAGTGAAGTCGAGGGAGCGGGCAGGTTTGGTAGCCACGGTGAGCGCCTTCCTCGCCGCGAAGTCCTGAGCTTGTCGAAGGGTGGGCTTTTGCTCTTAGGTGTCCTCCCGAGCGTGCCGAGGGATCTGCTTTATTCTTTTTTTGAATTTTGTGCTTTGAATTTGTTTAGAATTTAGAAATTGGGATTTAGGATTTGTTTTTATAAATCTCCTCCGCACCGCCAGCACAAACATGGCTTCGAAACCAATCCTCTCCCGATTCCCCCAACTTATCTTGTCTACCAGCGCTTATGCTGGTAAAATCTTCTATTTGCTCGGTGTTCTTCGCGGGCTTCTAATAAAGGCAAGTTTGAGACATCCTTAAATCCTGCAAACGGGGGGAATTGTGGCCGGCCAATATGATTTGGTCATTTTGGGCAGCGGGCCGGGGGGCTATGTTGCGGCCATTCGCGCCGCGCAATGGGGACTCCGCACGGCGGTCATTGAGAAGGACGACCGTCTCGGCGGCACCTGCCTCAACGTCGGCTGCGTGCCCACCAAAGCGTTTCTGTTCAGCGCGGAAGTCCTCGATTTCGTCCGCAACGCTGCCGAATACGGTATCCAGTGCAATCCACCCACCGTCGACTGGAACAAAGTCCGCGAGCGCGAAACCCAAATCGTTCGCAAGCACAACAAGGGCATTGAGTTCCTTTTCCGCAAGCATAAGATTGAAACGCTGCGCGGCGTGGGCGCGCTCGTTGCTCCGGGCCGCATTCGCGTTGAAGGACCGGAAGGCGCAACGGAAGTCACCGCCAAGAACATTATTCTGGCCACCGGCTCGGAAGCCCGCATGTTGCCGGGGCTGGAGGCTGACCGCGAGCGCATCCTGACCAACCGCGAGATTCTGGAGCTGCCCGCGATTCCGAAGTCGATGTTGATCGTCGGCGGCGGCGCGGTGGGCGTCGAGTTCGCCTCCGTCTTCAGCCGCTTCGGTTGTCAGGTGACGCTGGTCGAAATGTTGCCGCGCATTCTGCCTCTCTCGGACGAGGAAGTTTCGCGCGAGCTGGAGCGTTCCTTCAAAAAACAGAGTATCCCGGTGCTGACCAACGCGCGCGTCGAAAAGGTGGAGAAGCAGAAGGACGGCGTTGCCGTAACTCTCACTCACGAGGACAGCCAAAAGTCTTTCAACTTCGAAAAAGTTTTGATCGCCGTCGGACGCAAGCCGAACACGGAAAACATTGGCCTCGATAAAACACGCATCGAGACCGATCGCGGCTACATCAAGACCAATCTGCGGATGCAGACCGCCGAGCCGGGCATTTATGCCATCGGCGACATCGTTGCCGGATCGCCGCAACTGGCGCATGTGGCCTCGATGGAGGGCATCGTGGCCGTTGCTACGATCTGCGGTAAAAAGGTGCCGGAGATGAATTATCGCACCGTGCCGGATTGCGTTTACTGTGAGCCGCAAACCTCTTCCGTTGGCCTGAGCGAAGCCAAGGCCAAGGAGTTGGGTTACAACGTGCGGGTCGGCAAGTTCGCTTTTCGCGCCAATAGCAAGGCCAGCATTTTGGGCGCGGAAGAAGGTTTCGTGAAGATCGTTTGTGAGGAGAAGTACGGTGAAGTGTTGGGGGTCCACATGATCGGCCCGACGGTGACCGAGTTGATCGCCGAAATGGCCCTGGCCATGCGCCTGGAGGCCACCGCCGAGGACATCATGTACACCATCCACGCTCACCCCACGTTGTCGGAAGCAGTGTCGGACGCGGCCAATTCTGTTTATTCGCTGACTATCAATGCATAGCGCCGAAGGCTCGACAATTCGCCACCAAGCAAGCGCGGTTCCGCAAAGCTGGATACCTTTGCCGCAGACCAGCGATGAGCTTCGTCCGCTCGATGTCTTCAGCTTGGACTTCGTTCCTTACAACGATGCTTGGAATTTGCAGCGAATGTTGGTGGAAAAAAGAAAACGCAATGAGATCGCCGACACATTGCTTTTGTTGGAGCATCCGCCGGTGATCACGATGGGCCGCAATGCCAAGCCGGAAAATTTATTGAGCACGCCGCTGGAGTTGCAGCAGGCTGGCATCGAAGTTGTGGAATCGGATCGCGGCGGCGATGTCACCTTTCACGGCCCGGGCCAACTGATCGGCTATCCAATTCTGGACTTGAGCAAAATTCGCCGCGATGTGGTCTGGTATGTGAGAGTGCTGGAGGAAGCGATCATCCGCACGGCGCAGGACTGCGGTGTGCGCGCTGTGCGCGTCCCAGGCTGCCCGGGCGTTTGGGTCAACAATGCGAAGGTCGCTTCGCTGGGCATTCACATCAGCCGCTGGGTCACCTCGCATGGTTTCGCGCTCAATCTGAATACCGATTTGAATTTCTTCTGTCACATCATTCCCTGCGGAATTGCTTCCTGTCCGGTAACCTCGTTCCAGCAATGTTTGGGCAAGCCGTTGGACCGCTCCGTGGTGGAGCAGCATCTGGTTCAGCACCTGGCCGGACTTCTGGGGCTGGAGAAAGGAGAACTATGGCAGCGGATGTCTTAATGCCGCAGATGGGCGAGAGCGTCGCGGAAGGAACCATTACGCGCTGGCTCAAAAAAGAAGGCGAGGCCGTTTCCAAGGACGAACCGTTGTTCGAGATTTCCACGGAGAAAGTCGACGCGGAAATTCCGTCGCCGATCGCGGGCGTGCTGGGAAAAATTCTGGTCAAAGAAGGGCAGACCGTCGCCGTGCATACCGTGGTGGCCCAAATTGAAGCCGTCGGTTCCCTCGGTTCTCTCGGTTCCGTCGGTTCAGCGGAAACACCTCAAAAAAGCGCTTCCAAAGCCCCAGAATCGGCAACCGCAGGAACCGAGAGAACCGAGGGAACCGATAAATCAAAAGCTGGCGCCAGCGCAGAAAAAGAGAGTTCCGAACTTCTTCGAGCTTCCCCACTGGTCCGCCGCATGGCGGAGGAACACGGTATCGATCTATCGCTCGTAGAAGGCACAGGCACCGGAGGCCGCATCACCAAGGAAGATTTCATGGCCTACCTGGAACGCCAGGGCAGCGCGACGGCTCCCAAAGCAGCTCCACCAAAGCCTGTGCCTGCTCCAACTCCGGCGAAGACCGGTGAGCGCGATGAAAGCGTTCCGATGACCATCATGCGCAAAAGGATCGCCGAGCACATGGTGATGAGCCGGCGAACGTCTGCGCACGTCACTACAGTTTTCCAAGTAGACCTTTCGCGAGTGGCGGAAATTTATCGCAAGGAAAAAGCGGGATTTGAAAATCAGGAAGGCGTGAAGCTGACGTACACGCCGTTCTTCATCCGCGCTTTGATCGACAGCCTGAAGCGATTCCCGATCCTCAACAGCTCCGTCAACGGCGATCAGATCGTGTATCACAAGGACATTCATATGGGGATCGCGGTGGCGCTGGAAGGCGGATTGATCGTACCCGTGGTACACCATGTGGACGAGAAGAATTTTCTCGGGCTTGTGCGCACGATCCATGAACTGGCCGCGCGGGCCAGACAGAAAAAACTGACGGTGGATGATGTGCAGGGCGGAACGTTTACGATTACCAATCCCGGTGTATACGGCGGACTGTTCGCGACACCGATCATCAATCAGCCGCAGGTGGGCATCCTGGGCGTAGGCACGATTTACAAAGCCCCCGTGGTGATTCAGGATGCGATTGCCATACGCACGGTCGTGCATCTAGCGCTGAGCTTTGATCATCGCGTGGTTGATGGCGCGGTGGCGGATCAATTCATGGCGTCGGTGAAAAAGTATTTGGAAGGCTGGGAAGAAAGTTTGTGGGCCTGATGTCGCAGGCAGCATAAGCAAAGCGCGGCGAAAGGCTCAAGCGCGTCCCGAAAAGCAGCATCATTCGGGAGAGCAAACAAAAGATTGTCCTAATTATTTAGTAACGGGAAAGTGAGGAACCGTGGAACTTGGTTTGATATTTGGATTTAGTATTTTGGGGCTTATGTTTTCCGCGTATCTGATCCAGAACGTGATGGCGAGGGATACAGGAACGGAAAAGATGCGCGAGATATCCGACGCCATCAAGACCGGAGCGGAAGCATTTTTACGACGGCAGAACCGCACCATCGCATATATCGCAGTTGCGTTGGCCGCGCTCATCTACATCATGTACGCGTTTGTGCGCGCTCACAATGAGCACGATCCCGCAGGGCCAGCGGCGTTGGCCCTGTGGACGACGATTTCCTTCCTGCTTGGAGCGGCCTGTTCCGTGGCGGCCGGTTACATGGGCATGTGGGTGGCCATTCGTTCGAACATTCGAACGGCATCGGCGGCGATGAAGGATATGAACAGCGCGTTGCAGACCGCATTGCGAGCGGGGGCAGTGTCCGGGTTCTTCGTGGTGGCCCTGAGCTTGCTGGGCGTAGCCGGGTTATTTGTGCTGGTCCGCAGCATGGGCGTGACGGATGACGTAACAAAGATTCCGTTGCTGATCGTGGGCTATGGATTCGGAGCCAGCTTGGTGGCCCTGTTCGCGCAATTGGGCGGCGGGATTTACACGAAGGCGGCCGATGTGGGAGCCGATCTGGTGGGCAAAGTGGAAGCAGGCATTCCGGAAGACGACCCGCGCAATCCGGCGGTGATCGCGGACCTGGTGGGCGACAACGTCGGCGACTGCGCTGGACGCGGAGCGGACCTGTTTGAATCGACGGCGGCGGAAAACATCGGCGCCATGATTTTGGCAGCAGCCCTTTACCGCAGCAATCAGGCGGTATTCGAGCAGCAAAGCCTAACCCTGGTTGGCATCCTGCTGTTTCCGTTGGTGGCGCGTGCCTTCGGCATCATTGCATCGATCGTAGGAATCATGTCGGTAAAGGCCAAAGAAGAAGAAGACCCGATGAGCGCGCTCAACCGTGGCTATTACATCACGGCGCTTCTGGCCATGGTGGGGTTTTACATTGCATCGCGCTGGCTGCTGGGGCCTGTGTATTACTTCAACTTTTTCATCTGCGGCGTCATCGGAGTTCTGACTTCGGTGGCGTTTGTATATATCACGCAGTACTACACGGAGTACCGCTACCGGCCGGTGAAATCGATCGCTGAAGCTTCCCAGACCGGGCCGGCCACGAACATCATAACTGGGGTCGCCGTCGGCATGGAATCCACCGGATTTCCCATTATCGTTACGTGTCTGGCGATTATCAGTTCCTACTACCTCGGCGCTGGTTCGGGGTTGGAAAATGCCGGGCTATTCGGAACCGCGGTGGCCACCATGGGAATGCTGGGGCCATGCGCCTTCATTCTGGCGATGGATACCTTCGGCCCGATCACGGACAACGCGGGCGGCATCGTCGAGATGAGCCAGCAGCCGCAACATATTCGGGAAAAAACGGACCGGCTGGACTCGGTGGGCAACACGACCAAGGCCCTGACAAAAGGTTACGCGGTCGGGTCCGCCGGCCTGGCAGCCTTCCTGCTCTTTGGCGCCTATTTGGACGAAGTGAAGAACTATATGCCTGAGTTCTCAGGGAATATCAACCTCAACAAGCCGGAGGTTTTCGTCGGCGCGATGCTGGGAGCCGTTCTGGTTTTCCTGTTCTCCTCGCTGGCCATCAAGGCAGTGGGGTCGGCGGCTTATGCGATCATCAACAACGTGAGGAAACAGTTCAAGGAAAACCCCGGCATCATGAAGGGGACTTCGAAGCCTAATTACGGGGAGTGCGTAGATATCGCCACGAAAGCCGCGCTGTCCAAAATGGTGCTGCCAGGACTCCTGGTGGTGGGCATGACGGTTGGCGTGGGACTGGTTTTCAAATGGCTCTATAACGCCATGGGACAACCGGAATACGGGGCCAACGGCGCCGAGGTCGTCGGCGGATTTTTGATGGTCGGCACGATTACGGGGCTATTGATGGCCTTGTTCCTCAACAACAGCGGCGGCGCTTGGGACAATGCGAAGAAATACATTGAAACAGGCGCGTACGGCGGGAAGAAATCCGATCCTCACAAAGCAGCGGTCGTGGGCGACACGGTGGGCGATCCGTTCAAAGATACCGCCGGGCCGTCGCTGCACGTGCTGGTGAAACTGCTGAGCACGATCACGCTGGTGATGGCTCCGCTGTTTTTGTAATACAGGCGGATGAAATGGGCGCGCGCTCTGCGCGGGTTGCTGCTGGAAGTTCAGCGGTGATTCGGCAGAGCGCGTTTTTTATTTGTCAGGAAAGTGCGGCGTTTCTGAAGTGGTATTCGTGCAGGTGTATGCCGCTCGAGGCGCTTGGGAAATCACTGACGGTTTCTGTCGCCCCTGCCGGGGCTTTCTATACACCAACCGCGCACCCACGGCTAGCGCCGTGGGCTAGAATCTAACGCCCCTCCGGGGCTGTTGAACAGGAAACACGTTTCGGAAAACCGGGCTTAAAAGAAACGCCGCTCGGTGGTTATTTCTTCAGCTTAAACCCGTCGGGGATCGCCAAGTCAGCGTCAGCGACATCGGGTGTAATTTTCAGCAGCTCAATGGTCGAGGTCATAAAAGCACTGCGGCCTGGAGTGGACGGGGCGGCGGCTTCATTATTGTCTTCTGCTTTTTTCTTGACCGCCTTTTTAGCCAAGCCCCCGAACAGGCCACCGATGGAAGTGGGCACATCGGAGTCATCCTCTTTCTGCGCCTGTTTGGATTGCGACTGTTGGGCCACTTGAGCCTTGCTCATCACCGTCTCATACTTTGCAACGGTCAGCATGGTTGTGCCGTCCATCTTGGCGCTTTCCTGCGCGAACTTTTCCATGGCGTCCTTAAAAAATGGATTGGCGGCCATCGCGCCCATCATTTGCTGCATCTGCTGCAAATCCACAGCGGTCATCAGCTTTTGAAAGTAGCGCGTGTCGAAATCTTGAATTTCTTTCACGGCGTCAATCCGCGGAGTGATCCACATATTCGAAGTGAGCACCATTCCGCCGGTATCCTCGAGCTGCTTGCCTTTCTCATGGACGGTGATGGTCATGACCATTTCCCGGCAGTCGTAGCCGCTAATACTTTTTTTCAGGCCCGAATCCTTCAGGTCATAGCTGATTTCCATTTCGGAGGAACCCTCAGGGCGGGTGGGCGTGGGAGGAGCGTCCTGCATTTTGGCCATCTCCTTGGTCATTTTCTCCTGCGCCTCGCGCATCTGCTTGCGCAATTCCTCAAAGGTAACGACGCGATAGGATTTGCCCTTGATGTTTAATTCGTAAATTTTCTCCTCGTCGAGGTCGATGATTTGCCCCGTGTCATTGGTGCGAGTGATTTTACGGTTGCCCTTTACGGCAACGGTTTCCATGATTCCCTCCTTGGCGGACTTGCCGCCGAACATGCCCGACATCTTGCCGAGCAGACCCCCAAATGTGGTTAGCGTCTTCTGTTCCGTTTTGACTGCCGCTCCGGCAGATACGGACCAAAAAACAAACAGGGAAAGAATCAATAGACTGGCTTTTCGCATGGAACCTCCTTTAGTGAAAGAGCAGATCAAAAACGTTTGTTCGGCATCAGTATACATCAGCGGGGGGCAGAATTAGAGAGACAAAAATTGGTCTGCGATGCGGACCACGGGGAGCATCTGCCGCACGTCGTGAACGCGCACAATGTGAGCGCCGTGCAGGATGCAGGCTGTGACAGCGGCGGCAGTGCCGAAGAGCAATTCTTCAGGGACCGGAAGACCCTGCTTTTGAAGCAGAGCGTCTCCGGGCATGGGAAGAGGACCGCAGGAGGACTCCAGCGTTTTTCGGAGGAAAGATTTCCGCGAAGGGCCGACCAGGAGCGGAAACCCTAATGATGCCAAGCGATGCAAATGGGCAATCAATTCAAAATTCTGTTCCAGGGTTTTGCCAAATCCGATGCCCGGGTCGAGGCAGATGCGCCGCTTGGGGATGCCAGCAGAGAGGGCTTTTTGGAGCGATGATAGAAGTCCTCTACGGACAGAAGGAATGATCTGCCGCGCCGGGGGAATGGTCTGCATGGTGCTGGGAGCGCCGCGGATGTGCATGAGCACGATGGCGGCGCGGTGCTTGCGCACGACGGCGGCAAGCGCTGGGTCATAGCGCAGGCCGCTGACATCGTTGACGATCTCCGCGCCCACGAGCAAAGCGCGCTCGGCGACGGCGGCTTTGGTGGTGTCGATGGAAATGGGGATGCGAAGACCCTTGCTTCGGAGGGTCTCGATGACCGGAACTGTGCGTTCGATTTCTTCTTCCGGAGAAACAGGGAGAGAGCCAGGGCGCGTGGATTCGCCGCCAATGTCGATGAGGTCGGCGCCTTCGCGCTCCATTTCCAATGCGCGCGCGATGGCCGCACGGCGATCGAAATAAACGCCCCGCTCAGAGAAAGAATCCGGCGTGACGTTGAGCACGCCCATGACGAGCGTGCGCTCACCGAGCTTGAGAGAGCGGCGGGGAAGGTGAAGAGAAAGATGAGTGCGATGGCGTGGCGGCAATGTTCGTTTGTTACCTCAGATATGTGCTTGCCAACTTAATCTGAAATAATTAGCTCTGATGCTGGACTAGGATTTGGTTGATCTGCTCCAAACTAAATTTATTCAATTGAATGATTGTGGCCTGTGAGCGAAACGCTGGCGGCAGGATTAACCGCGCGTCTTCCTTGCTGTCGGTATCGACAATAATCCAAGCTTTGTGCATGCCATCCATACAACCCCAATCGGCATGGGTGAGGAAGTGAGAACCGGTGGAAAGGAAAATTTGAACGACCTTGGCACAAGCACGAGTTTCCGCCTCGTGCGGAACTTCAATGAGAAATTTTGGCATAAACGAAGCACCTCCTCAGGATTTGCCGTTAGCGATTCGCCACAAGAAGCGGTGGCGAATGAGTTGGTTTAATTAGTGAAGCTAGAATGCCGGAACTTAAGCCGGAGCCGGCTTGCCACCCTCGGTGACCGAGGACGGCTTGTCGGGATTCCGGACCAAACCCGGCTTCAACACCTGCTGAGTTTCCGGGGTAGCTTCCGGCGGAGTTTTCTTGATGACCATTTTGGGCAGAGTTTTGCCTTCCATAATCATTTTGACCTCGACGGCATCGAGCACTTCGCGCTCCAGCAAAGCTTCGGCGATGTGGGTCAAAACCTCGCGATTCTCCTTCAACAGATTGGTCGCTTTCTGATAGGCTTCGTCAATGATCCGCCGGACTTCTTTGTCGATGCAGATGGCGGTGTCCTCGCTGTAATCGCGGTGCTGGGCAATTTCTCGGCCCAGGAAAATCTGCTCTTCTTTTTTGCCGAAAGTGATCGGCCCCATCGCGCTCATGCCCCACTCGCAGACCATGCGGCGAGCCATCTCGGTGGCTTGCTCGATGTCATTTCCCGCGCCAGTGGTCATGTGATGGAGGAAAATTTCTTCGGCAACGCGACCGCCCATCATGACGGCCAGACGGGTTTCCAGATAATCCCTGGTGTAGGTGTGTTTATCGTCCACGGGCAATTGCATGGTGACGCCGAGAGCCATGCCACGCGGTATGATGGTGACCTTATGGAGAGGGTCAGCGTGCGGAAGCATACAGGCGACCAGCGCGTGGCCGGCTTCATGAAAAGCCGTGTTGCGCTTTTCTTCGTCGCTCAAGATCAGCGAGCGGCGCTCGACGCCCATCAAGACCTTGTCCTTGGCGGCTTCGAAGTCTTCCATGATGACGGCTTTTCGGCCTTCGCGCGCACCTACAAGGGCGGCTTCATTGACGACATTGGCTAAATCAGCGCCGGAGAAACCAGGCGTTCCGCGCGCGAGTACGGAAAGATCGACATCCTCGGCCAGGGGAACTTTCTTGGTATGGACCTGGAGAATGCCGAGCCGCCCGTTGACATCGGGGCGGGGAACCACCACGCGGCGGTCGAAGCGGCCCGGGCGCAGTAAAGCGGGGTCGAGCACGTCGGGGCGATTGGTGGCGGCGATGAGGATGACGCCTTCGTTGGATTCAAAGCCATCCATTTCCACCAGCAACTGATTCAAAGTCTGCTCGCGCTCGTCATGGCCGCCGCCCAAGCCCGCTCCGCGATGACGGCCGACCGCGTCAATCTCATCGATGAAGATGATGCAGGGGGCATTCTTCTTGCCCTGCTCAAAGAGGTCGCGCACACGGCTGGCGCCCACGCCAACGAACATTTCCACAAAGTCGGAACCGCTGATGGAGAAGAAGGGGACGTTGGCCTCGCCCGCAATAGCGCGCGCCAAAAGCGTTTTGCCAGTGCCGGGAGGACCGACGAGCAACACGCCCTTGGGAATGCGGCCGCCCAGTTTCTGGAACTTCTGCGGATCGCGGAGAAATTCGATGATTTCCTGCAACTCAATTTTGGCTTCATCGACTCCGGCGACATCTTTGAAGGTGATTTTTTTCTGCTGCGAGGAGAGCAGGCGGGCGCGGCTCTTGCCGAAGGAGAGCGCTTTATTGCCGCCGGTCTGCATCTGGCGCATCATGAAAACCCAGAAGGCGATGATCAGGACAAATGGCGCAGCACTGATGAGCATGGAAACCCAGGCATTCGTTGAACTCTCCTTGACGGTAATGACGACTTCTTTTTCGCGGAGGGTTTTGATGACATCCGGATAATCATTGGGGATGACGGTTTTCATGCGCAGATTTTCTTTCTTGAACTTGCCGCGCACTTCATTGTTGCCATAGACGGTGACATCGGCGATTTCGCCGCGCTCCACGCTGCCCATGAACTCCGTGAAACTCAGCTCACGCTCTTTAGAGGAATCACCTGTCTTGACCACCTGCCACAGGAGCAGGGCGGTCACCAGCATGACAACCCAAAAGACAATCGTTTTGGTAGTGGAGTTCACTTTGAATACGCCTCCCGTCTTGCGATGCTTGCACTAAAAACAAAATTAACTCGCCGGAGCGATTTCAGCCAAGTACGGCAAATTGCGAAATAAGCCGCCTTTTTCCAGTCCATAACCCGCCAAATGACCTCCGGACCATTTGAAACCCGCATAATCGATGATCAGCGGCACTCTGCGCCGATCTTCGCGGTCAACCATGACGGCTGTTTTCACCGACTTCGCTTTTTTCAGCAATAACTGTTGCGCCAGATGGTCCAGCGTAATTCCGCTATCGATCATGACATCGACCAAAAGAAGATGCTTATCCTTCACATTGCCGACGGAACCGTAAAGAATGTTCCGAAGCGGCTGATGACCTTCGACCGCCGTGTCTACCGTATCCATCTTGGAAAAGTGGCAAATGACCGGACAGGTCATTTCCCTGACCAAGTCTGCTAAAAACATAAAGCCATTATCCAGGATGCCAACCGCGTGGACTTCACTGTCGCCATAATCCTTGGAAATCTGCTGGCCGAGTTCACGAACCCGGCTGCGGATCTGGTCTTCATTGAAAACAGCCTTCAAGAATGCCTCCAGAAACTTCCGCACGTTGCGGTGCAGGATATGAACTCAGCTACTCCGCTCACAAAGCAACACAGCTTGTTGATCGCCAGAGCGGGGAGCGTGATCCACTGCGACACCCCAGCGTCTGGCCCAAACGATCTTTTCATCCGCCACGAGCACCGGCCATCCGGCCCGTTCGCGGAGCGGGATGCGGTCTTTCTGAAACAACTCTTTGAGCTTGTGGCGCTTGTGATGCCCATTCGGCTGATAAGCGTCACCCGGCTCCCAGCTCCGAAGCGTTAAAGGCAGATGAGCCAAGCCCGCGTCCAGAAAGTGGCAACCATTTTGATTATAACGCGCTTCCGCTTCTCCAGGGGTAACGAATTGAAAATCATACGCCCGTGAAATCGAAGGGACCTCGACTGTGCCCGGAATGCGGATGGCGAAATTAAACCGCTCGTTAGTTGCCGCCTGCATAGACTTCCTAATGATTAGATGCTGAAATTCCCTATGCGCTTCAAGCTGACCCGGCAAAGGAAGCGAACTTCCGCTTTGTCCGCGAAAAGTCAGGCGAAGAATCTGCTGAATATGGCGGAACTCCGTGCCGGGATGAGGATCGAATGGTTCAGGTAACGCGCTGGCTGCGCTGGCAAACCGCTGCTGGGCGAGTGAAATGATATGCCGCAAAACCCTGCGGGCGACGGCCAACGGCATGCTGCGCAATTGTTTGATGTCGATCAAGAGGGCATTGGATTCGGTTCGCATGACGCCCGGGGCGAGCGAATCGATATAGCCTCGCCAAAAATCTTCTTCGTCACGCGCTAACTCGGCGGTGTCCGATAGGGTTTCCACCAGCCTGGGGTTCAATTGCAAAAGGGCGGGTAAAACCATATGCCGGATGCGGTTGCGGGTGAAGCGCAGGTCGAGGTTGCTGGAATCCTCCCGCCAGGAATGGCCGTTTTCCCGCAGCCATAGCTGAAGTTCTTGTCTGCGGAATGGCAATAATGGACGAATAATCTTTTCGCCCACAACCGGATAAATCCCCGCCAAGCCTCTGAGACCGGAGCCGCGAAGAAAGCGGAACAGGACGGTTTCGGCTTGGTCGTCAGCGGTGTGGCCCAAAGCAATGCGGTCGGCGTAGCCGGATTGAAGCAATCGGGAGAAAAAGTGCAGCCGGGCGGTGCGCGCAGCTTCTTCGAGATTCGAGTCGGATTCCTCGGCTAGTTTGCGGACATCGGACTGCTCGCAGAAGGCGGGGATGCCCAGTTTTGCCGCTAATGCTTGGACAAAAGTTTCATCCTCAGCGGACTCGTCCCCGCGCAAAAGATGATTTAAATGAGCGACCGATAAGACACACCCGATCTGGTCAGCCAATTGATGAAAGAGCAGCAGCAGCGCGGTCGAATCCGAACCTCCGGAACAGGCCACGGCGATGCGCTGGCCGGGCCGCACCAGGGAAGAATCCTGGAGATGATGCAGAAACTGCTCTTGTATGGTCACGCTGAAACTATTATCCGATGAAACGGGGAGGGAGGGAAAGGCGAAGGCAGAAAATCGTAGCTAAGACGGCGGGAGAAATGCTGAGGACATCCATGCAGCCAGACCAGCCAGCAGCCCGATGGCCACGGCAAACAAAGCGGCTTTGGCAACCAACTCGAAGCCGAGACGAGCCATGGGATTGTGCAGCAGTGTGGAGGGTAATCGGGCAAGTGATTGGACGGTCATCGTGGCAACCTCGCGGTCATAAAGATGAATGCTTGGGTTTCCCCTAAAGATAAAATAGAACGCCATTGATACTACAATTTCGGGCCTCGCAAAGGGTATGAATTTATGCGATTTTTAATGGAAAATCGGTAACGGATATGATACGGAAAGAGCCAAAGACGGGTTATCGAAGCATAATGTTGCCTTTGGTGAGTTCGGGTTTGGATCCGTTTGGCTGGACGATGAAAAACAAGCGAAGTTACCGTGGTATCGGGTAAGGGAGGTAATTTCGGAAAATGCCCAAAAGTGTGTAAACTGAGGGCGTGTAAAAGGAAGAGATAAACGGTCGCAAATGAACAACTCAGGAGTTCCAGCATGATTGTAGTGATTTGTGCATTGTTGGCAGTGGGCGCGATGGGCTTTACGCTGTTTGTTCGAGAGAAGGACGTTCCAACCGAGGCAATAGATAACCCGGAAATGGAGCACTTGCAAAGGCAGCGGGAAGTATTGTACGAAAATTTGCGTGATCTGCAATTTGAATATCATCAAGGAAAGCTATCGGATGACGATTACCAATCCTTGAAGGCTGGTTTTCAGGATGATTTGGCGAAGGTGCTGGCGTCACTGGAGCAGATGGGGCCTCCGGTGGAAATTGAAAAGCCTGCCATGCAGGGGAAAGCGATAATGATGTTGAAGTGCGTTGCCTGCGGAACAGTGAACGAGGCGAGGAACCGTTTTTGCGGGCAGTGCGGGAATGCGCTTTCCTAAGAACAGCATCAACAAATATTTCCGAGGAGTGAAACAGTGAGCGACACGGACGTCAATAATAGCCTATCGCAGAAAATTGATAGCGAGCAGATGCAAAGAAGGATGTATGACGGCGAAGCTCGCGAATGGGCCGAGTCGATGGAGGCGGTACTGAAGACCGCGGGACCGGAGAAGGCCAAATACATCGTCCGAATGCTCCTGAACATGCTGCACCGGCGGGGCGAGTCATTGCAGTTCGCCACCAGCACTCCCTACATTAATTCGATCCCCAAAGAGCGAGAGCCGGAATATCCCGGCGACGGGCGGATCGAGTGGCGCATCCGCAGCCTGATTCGCTGGAATGCGCTGGCGATGGTCGTGAGAGCGAACCGGGAAGAAGCCGGGATCGGCGGGCATATTTCCACTTACGCTTCCCTGGCGACGCTGCTGGAAGTAGGCTTCAACCACTTTTTCCACGCCAAGACAAAAGAGAGATGCGGCGACCTGATTTACTTCCAGGGCCACGCGGCTCCTGGCATCTATGCCAGGGCGTTCCTGGAGGGGCGGCTGGATATAGGGCATCTGGAGAGATTCCGGCTGGAGATGAAAAAGCAGCCGGGATTGTCATCATATCCACACCCCTGGCTGATGCCGGACTTTTGGGAATTTCCGACGGTGTCGATGGGGCTGGCGGCGATTACCGCGATCTATCAGGCGCGCTTCAGCCGGTATTTGGAAAACCGCGGGCTGCACACGTGCGGAAAGAAAATCTGGGCGTTTATCGGGGACGGCGAAACCGACGAGCCGGAAAGCCTGGGGGCATTGACGCTGGCGTCGAGGGAGAAACTCGACAACCTGATCTTCGTGGTCAACTGCAATTTGCAGCGGCTGGATGGGCCGGTGCGCGGCAACGGCAAGATCGTTCAAGAGCTGGAGGCGGCATTCCGCGGCGCGGGCTGGCACGTCATTAAAGTGCTATGGGGAGGGGATTGGGACGCTCTGCTGGCGAAAGACAAGTATGGATTATTGCAGCAGCGGATGGATGAAGCGGTGGACGGGGACTATCAAAACTATGCGGTGAAATCCGGCGCCTGGACGCGCGAACACTTTTTTGGCAAATACCCGGAGCTGCTGAAAATAGTGGAGCATTTGAGCGACGACGAAATCATGAAGCTGCGGCGCGGCGGCCACGAGCCGGACAAAGTGTACGCCGCGTATAAAGAGGCCGTGCAGCACAAGGGCGCGCCCGTGGTGATCCTGGCGAAAACAATTAAAGGATACGGACTGGGCGAGGCGGGCGAAGGACGAAACATCACGCACCAGCAAAAGAAGCTGAATGAGGCGGAATTACTGGAATTTCGCCGCCGGTTCCAGATTCCAATTCCGGAAGAGCAGATGAAGGAAACGCCGTTTTACCGGCCTCCGGAAGATAGCGAGGAGATCCGGTATTTACTGGAACGGCGAAAAGCGCTGGGCGGATTTGTACCGCAGCGCATGGTGCGTGCCAAGCCGCTGAAACCGATCAATCATGAAACTTTTGCGGAAGTCCTGCAAGGGTCGGGCGGCCGCGAGGTATCCACCACGATGGCGTTTGTCCGCCTGCTGACGCTGCTGTTGCGGCATCCCGAAGCAGGCAAGCTGGTGGTGCCGATTGTGCCGGACGAAGCGCGGACGTTCGGCATGGACGCCTTGTTCCGGCAGGTGGGAATTTATGCCAGCCAAGGGCAGCTCTACGAGCCGGTGGATTCGGATGTTTTCCTTTACTACCGTGAAGCGAAAGACGGGCAGATTTTGGAGGAAGGAATCACGGAGGCCGGATCAATGGCGTCATTTATAGCGGCGGGCACGGCTTACGCGACGCACGGGATCAATACGATTCCGTTCTTCTGCTTCTATTCGATGTTTGGATTCCAGAGAGTGGGCGATTTGATTTGGTCGTGCGCAGATTCCCGAGGCAAGGGTTTCCTGATGGGCGGAACCGCAGGCAGAACGACGCTGGCGGGCGAGGGGTTGCAACATCAGGATGGCCACAGCCTGCTGCTGGCCAGCACGGTTCCCAATTTGCAGACTTATGATCCGGCATTCGCATACGAGATCGCGGTGATTGTTCAGGACGGCATACGGCGCATGTACACGGAGCAGGAAGATATTTTCTATTACATCACCATGTACAACGAGAACTACGCAATGCCGCCGATGCCGGACGGCGTCGAGGAAGGAATACTGAAAGGGATTTATCGGCTGCGGGCGGCGGAGCCGATGAAAAATGGTTTGCGAGTGCAAATGCTGGGCAGCGGGCCAATGATTCGGGAGGCGCTGCGGGCGCAGCAGATCCTGGCGGAAAAATTCAACGTGCAAGCCGATGTGTGGTGCGTGACCAGCTACAATCTGCTGCGGCGGGAAGCGCTAGACAGCGACCGCTGGAACCGGCTGCACCCGGCGGAAACGCCGCGCGTACCGTATCTGAATACCGTGCTGGATGCGACGGAGGGGCCGATCATCGCGGTGAGCGATTTCATGAAGATCATTGCGGATCAGATCGCACCGTGGCTGCCGGGGAGACTGGCGTCGCTGGGCACGGACGGGTTTGGGCGCAGCAACAGCCGGTCGCATCTGCGGCGGTTCTTTGAAATCGACGCCGAGCATATCGCGCTGGCAGCGCTGCATCAGCTTGCGTCGCAGGGGAAAATTCCCGCAGAGCAAGCTGAACGGGCGGTTCAGGAATTGGGGTTGAACCCGGAGAAGGCGAATCCGGCAACGGCGTAAATGTTTAGTCCAAACAGAGCGGCGCGGGTGGGCCGCGATGCGTTCGCGAACGGCGCGCAGCAAAGGCGCGTCCGGCATATACATGCCGCTGCCGAGGAGGGACTCTACTTTTCTGCCTGGTTGTCCTTCATCCGAGCCGGTTCCTCAAAGGGCAAGTCGACACTGATGGGATTGTGATCGGAAAGACGGGCAGGCAGCGCGTAATTAACCGACTCCAAGGTCCTGGCGAAGTGGGGCGCGAAGTGATAAGGTCCGTTGTCATCGTCAGGGTTTGTCAGATAGGCCTTCACGAGTATCCAGTCGAGCTTCATCTTTCCAACTATGCCCATGGGTCGCTGGAATTCGTACGTGGTAGCGAATCCCTTCGTATCTCGTTGGTTCGAATTTGCAAGAGTGCCTTGCGTCCCATTGATGGTCCGATCTTCGTTCCCGCGGAAGTCTAAAGCAAAGCCGTCCCGAAAACGAAATTCCTCCAACAGGCTAAACATCTGGGCTTCCGGGTTGGGTCCCACGAGTGGAATGTTCCTCGCCGTGGGATCATCCTGATTCTTGGCGGTATTCGCGCTGAGCTTCACAGCATCGTAGAGCAGCCCAACGCCAGTGGCGTACTTGGCGCCAGTGGTGGCCCAAAACTCCGCGCTTCCTAACCGCTGGTATATCTGCTTTTTGATGCTAGTCGGACTTGAATCGCCACCCGTTGTGTTCAGGTCTCCCGCGATGATGACAGGATTGCGGATGTCTCGAAGCAACAAGAGAAGTTCCTCCATCTGTTTACGGCGACTTTCCGGCGAGGCATTGCTTTCCAGGTGAGTCGCCGCCACCGTCAACCGTTTCTCTTTCAGATCCTGGACATCGAGGGTAACGATCAGCGAGGTGCGGCCTCCTCGCCGAATTTGTCGCGAGATCTTTTCCAAGAAGGCCGCTTCTGCCCCAATGCGCTTTCCTTTTTCCAACGGGTCGAGTGCCTTTTTCTCTCCTGCATTCCAGTCATACCCCGCCGTCGGAAATGGCTCCAGGCGCGCCTCCAAAATGGGGTAACGGGAGAGAACCACCGTCCCGTGGAGGGATCGCAACTGATTTCTATCCACCTGAATCTCAGCAAGAAGCCGTTGGCGCTCCGCCTCATTTTCCCACTCTTCCAGCTTCTCCGTTCCCAGGCTGATGGGGTCTACTTCAATGAATTCGACCCCATAGGCCCAGTTCATATTTAGAGCATCTCCCAATTCCCGGACGACGGATCGATAGCCGGTGCGCTTCAGACCCCAATCCACCTCGTTCAGCACCATAACATCTGCGGACTTAAGCACCTCAATGTCCTGCCGCATCTGAGCGATATCTGTTTTTTGTTCATTGCGCTCAGCCTGCCGAAGGAACTCCTCGGTATTCGCGAACAACAGTTTAATCCCATCCAGTTCCAGCCCTCGTTCGATGTTCCATGCCACTAGTCGCAGCGAGCTTCCTAATTGGTCCAGCTTCGGGCGATGCGGTTTGGCACCGCGATAATAAGCTTCGTTGCTAAGGAAAGGCGTTGTTGTAATGGC
>MEKX01000022.1:0-18872 GCA_001767075.1 Acidobacteria bacterium RIFCSPLOWO2_12_FULL_54_10
TCGAGAATTATGCAGCCAGGCAAAGAAGCGCTCCACTTTCCAACGGCGACGATAGCGACGCAAGGGGCGTCCGTCTTGCGTGGGAGGATTCACGCGGCCCACATTGTGTGGAGCGATCATCTCGATTCCGTAGCCATCCCGAAGCCGCTCATCCAGTTTCTGGCTGTCGTAGGCGGTGTCGCCGATCATTCGCTGCGGGACTTCCGGCAGGAATCGCTGCTGGAGAGTGGCTTCGACGAGTTTCGTTTCCTGCGGCGAAGCGCTGGCCATGCTGACGGCGAGAGGAAGACCATGGCGGTCGACGATCGCCATGATTTTACTGCCTTTTCCTCGGCGAGTCGGGCCGACAGCAGAGCCCCCTTTTTGGCGCTGCTGAAGGTGGCATCGATGAAAGTTTCCGACAGGTCCAGTTTGCCCCGGTCGCGCAGGTCTTGGGCTAATCGGGTCAAAACGTCGGTCAACAGTCCGTCGTGTCGCCACTGCTGGAAACGACGATGACAGGTTTGATAGGGCGGATAGCGAGGTGGCAGATCGTGCCAGGGAGCTCCCGTGCGCAATATCCAAAGTACTCCGTTCAGTACTGCCCGAGCTTCCTTCCAGGGCCGACCCCGGCCATCTGGCCGCCGCTTCGGTTGGAACAGCGGTTTGCGTATGGCCCATTGGGCATCGGTTAGATCCATGCATCTGATTTCGCTCCGACTCGCTCAGAAATCAATAACTTTAATGTGTTTCGAGCCTTAATGTCATTTATGAGATAACTTCTAGAGTGATTTTGCTGGAATCGAAGTGAGCGCGAAAGAGTTGCTGGTGGCGCTGCGCCGAGGGGAGCAGATGCTGCCGCTGCAATCGTTTTGCAATACCCCGGAAGGCCATCGCGCCGTGGCGCGGTATCTGGCGCGCAAGGGCCGCCGGGTGCGCGTCTGCATAGAGTCGACCGGCGTCTATGGTCTGGACCTGGCGCTGCGGCGCCATGCTCAGGAAGGCATCGAAGTGATGGTGGCCAATCCGCGCGCGGTCCGCCATTTCGCCCACGCGCTGCTGGCCGAACTGGGCCTGCTGGCGCCGGATCTCGACGTCCGGCAGTGGGTCGCTATGGCGGGCCTGGATCCGCGCGAGTATTCCTCCGACGCCTCCGTGCGCAAAAAAACGCGCATCAGCAAGGCCGGCAATCGGCACTTGCGCCGCGCCCTCTATATGCCCGCTCTGGTTGCCGTGCGCCACGATCTCCATCTGCGCGCCTTCTACCAACTCCTGATCGCTCGCGGCAAAGCCAAACTGCAGGCTCTGTCGCGGTCATGCGCAAGCTGCTGCACGCCATCTTCGGCATGTTCAAATATCGTCAGCCCTACGACGGCGCCAAGCTGTTTCCCGTCGCGCGCGCTGCTGCGGAGGCCGCGTGAACCCCCCAACAGAAATGGTTCCTTCGCCATCCTCCAAAAGAATTAAACCTTGCAAACCAAGAGAGAATCTACTTGCTAGCGGATGAGACGCGCATTTATAACTTGCTGCAAGAGGCTCGGTTGCAGTATTCTGTGGCGGAAGTTCCCCTCAGCATTTCAAGACTTGGCGGGTTTCTCAGGAGGCTACTATGCGGTATGGCGCTTTGCGGTCCATGACGATTGGTGTGTTCGCGTTCGGTTTGATTCTTTCAGCACAAACATTATTCGCGCAGACGGAGGCGGTGACTGGTGACGCTGCGGCGGGATTTCCGCGGGTGATCCAGTACAGCGGGGAGTTGCGGGACAGCGGCGGGCAGGCGCTGGTTGGGGTGCAGGGGGTGACGCTGGCGATCTACGCAAGCCAGAGAGGCGGAGCGGCGTTGTGGATGGAGACGCAGAACGTGGCGGCGGATGCGACAGGGCGCTACACGGTGTTGCTGGGGAGCGCGACCAGCGCAGGGTTGCCGGTCGAGTTGTTCGCGGGCAACGAGGCGCGGTGGCTGGGGGTGACGGCGGCGAATGGTGGAGACGAGCAGGAACGCGCGCTGCTGGTGGCGGTGCCGTACGCGCTGAAGGCGGCGGACGCGGAGACGCTCGGCGGTTTGCCGGCCTCGGCGTATGCGCTGGCCAAGGACGTGGTGGGATCGACCAAGCTGGTGGGAGACCAGGCGGGATTGCCGGTGGCCGGTTACGATCAGGTGATCGTGTCGCAGTTGATCAGCGGGACGACGGGGTATTTGGCGAAGTTCGTGGGGCCGGCGGTGGACGATGTGGGCAACTCGGCGCTGTTCGAGACGGCAGGCAAGATTGGGATTGGCACGACGACGCCGGAAGGGAAGCTGCATCTGGTGGACCCGGAGAGCATCTCGATGCAACTGGAGGCGAACGGGACGGGGCAGTTTACCAACTCCGGGTTCATGCTGCGCGTGAAACAGGCGGCGGCGGCGAACTCGGAGTGGTTGTTTTTTGCGCAGAAGGATTCGCCGGGAGCGGTGACGGGAACGTCGAGTTTCCAGATCCGGCGGCGGGACAGCAACCAGAACGAGGCGATCACGCCGTTTGTGATCACGGGCGCAGGAGACATCGTGCTGCAAGCGGGGTTCACGACGGGCGGCCAGACCAATGGCAAGGTGGGCATCGGGTTGCCCATACCGACTGAGATGCTGGAGGTGGTGGGCACGGTGAAGGCGACGAATTTTGTGGGCAACGGCGCAGGGCTGACGGGAGTCGCCACGCTGGGAGCCAATACTTTCAGCGGCACCTTGAGTGCAAACAGCAGCAGCACCAGCGACTTCACTGCTGGAGTAACAGGCAATGCTACAGGCCCCAGCGGCATAACTTATGGCGTGCAAGGCAGCACGAGCAGCACCACCAATGACGCTTCGGGCGTACGCGGCGTCGCCTCGCAGTCCAGTGGGCAGACTTATGGCGTGTCGGGCCACACCAACAGCACATCCAACTTTGCTGCGGGGGTGTTTGGCAACACCAATGGCGGCGAGACCTACGGCGTGTCGGGCAACACCAACAGCATTGCCGACTTTACCGCTGGCGTGCAAGGCCATTCCAGCGGCGCCAGCGGGCAGACGCGTGGCGTGATGGGTACGACGAATAGCACCACCAATAACGCTGCGGGTGTAGCTGGCAGAGCCGCGGCGTATCGGGCACGACGAATAGCGCGACCACTGGAGCCATCGGCGTGCAAGGCGGCGCGAGTGCCGGTAGCGGACAGACCTTCGGTGTGTTTGGCTACACCAATAGCATCGACGATTTTGCTGCGGGCGTCTCCGGCAGCGCTAATGGCATCAGCGGACAAACGAGCGGTGTCGCGGGATATACATCCAGCACCACGACGAACGCTGCTGGCGTGACTGGCAGCGCCATGCAGACCAGCGGGGAGACTTTTGGAGTGATAGGCGCCACCAATAGTACGACCGACTTTGCTGCGGGCTTGCAAGGTATTGCCAATGGCGGTAGCGGCCGAGTCCGAGGCGTAATCGGAACCACCAATAGCATTACTAACAACGCCGTCGGGGTTTTTGGCATGGCCACAGGCGCTACGGGCAATACCGTCGGAGTGAGAGGAAATACGTCGAGCACTACCGACTTTGCCGCTGGTGTGGTCGGCAACGCTAACGGGGGCAGCGGGCAGCTCCGGGGCGTGCAGGGCAATACCAATAGCACCACCAACAATGCCACTGGCGTGCTCGGCAACGCCAATGGCGCCACTGGGCTGACCTATGGCGTTCAAGGAAACACCAGCAGCACCACCGATGGGGCTGCGGGCGTGCTAGGCGGCGCCAACGGCGCTACGGGGAACACCGTGGGCGTGATCGGTTATACCAACAGCACCGGTAACGCTGCTGCGGGCGTGGAAGGCAACGCCTACGGCCTCACGGGAGAAACCTCCGGCGTGCGGGGCAGAACCAACAGCACCTCTACCGGGTCTGCTGGCGTGGAAGGCGACGCCAATGGCGCTACGGGATGGATTTTTGGCGTGCTAGGCCAAACCCAAAGCACCACCGACTTGTCTGCTGGTGTGCTTGGCGCCAGCGCCAACATCGGCACCGGCGGCACCAGCGTCGGCGTTCTGGGGGCAGCCTTCACCGAGACGGCCACCGCCGGCGCTTTCGCGAACTTCACTGGCACTGGGAAAGTCATCAGTGGCCGCAGCGGTAGCGGCGGTTTCGACCCTGACGGGTTCCCAATACCTCCCTATCCCGAGGTTTTCCGCGTGGAAGGCGACGGCGATATCGTGGCCAATGTGGGGGATTTCCAAACGCTGGGAGCGGGAAAGGGCATTATCTTGAAAAGCCCGGACGGGACGGTGTGCTCTAAATTGAGCATTGACAATAGCGGGGCATTGGTTACAACAGTAGGCGTCACGTGTCCGTAAAGGGCAGTAAGAATTAGGGAGTAGGGAATGGGAATGGGGAGGAGATAATGTAAATCCTAAATCCCAATTTCGTAATCCCAAAACAATATCCAAATTCAAAGCAGAACATTCAAATGCAACAGGCCCACGGCACAATAAGCGTGCCGTGGCTACCAAACCCGTCTGCTTGCTGACGCGAGCGCGATTTATTTCAAGTAAAATATCTTTCCACTCATTAACTGGTTCAATAAAAAAAAACCAACAAGTGTTAGGCAGGGTTGCCGAAGACGTGGATGAAGGATTTCGGCAACGAGGCGAGGCAGGTTTTTTGACACCCGAGTTTTTTGTAGGAGAGCTTGGATAGCTCGCAGGCGAGGCGGGAGGAATCATTGCCGCCTTCCTGGCTGCCGTCCGGCGCGGATGAGGGGCCGTGGACGCGCAGCGACAAGTGCACCGTATTGCGGTCGGCGATTTCGTCGGTGACCTCCACGGGAACCAGATTCTCTTTTGCCGGCTCGTCCTTTGCGCCGTTGGAAGGGTGCAGCGAGATATGCTCCTGGGGGATGCAAAACCAGACGGTGTCACCGCGCAGGCGGCCCGGAAGATAAGGAACGGTGACGGAGAAATGGCTGGTGCGGATGCGCGTGAGGTCGGCCATGGGGTCCAGTTCTTCGACGGTTCCAAAAAAAATATTGGTGATGCCCAGCAAACGGGCGACAGAGGGGCTGCGCGGGCGAAGGAAAATCTCCTCCGGCGTACCGGTCTGCACGATGCGGCCCGCTTCAAAGACCGCCATGCGGGAGGCCAGAAGAAAACCTTCGTGGACATCGTGGGTGACGAGAAGAATGGGGATCTGATACTTCTGGCGGATGTTGCGAATGACCTCGTAGAAATCAGAGCGCAGCGCGAAGTCCAGGCCGCGAACCGGCTCGTCGAGGAGCAGCAGGCGAGGCTCGGTGATGAGGGCGCGGGCGATGGAGGCGCGCTGCTTTTCTCCGCCGGATAGCTCGTGGGGCTTGCGGGAGGCCAGCGGCGAGAGGGCAAACAGGTCCATCATCTCCCGCACACGGCGGTGGCGTTCAAGCGATGGGAGGCGGGAAATGCCGAAGGCCAGGTTCTGCTCCAGGGTCATGTGCGGGAACAGGGCGTAGTTCTGGAAGACATAGCCCAAGCCGCGCCGCTGCGGAGGGAAGCAGACGCCGCTGTCGGCGTCGAAAAGAATTTCGTTGTTGAGCAGGATGCGGCCACGGTCGGGGCGCAAGAAACCGGCGAGGGATTCGAGCGTCAATGTTTTCCCGGAACCGCTGGCGCCGAACAGCACGGTGACTCCGGCTTCGCACTGCAGGGTGACGTCCAGCTCGAAGCCTGCTGAAGAGCCGTTCGAGGGGAAGCGCTTGCCGAGTGTTAGTTCGAGGAGGGCCATAGGGATGCAACGTTCAAGGCAAATTCTCGCTCAGGCGATTGGTCCAGTAAAGAATGCCGATGGCGAGCGCGGAGATGATGAGGACCATCATGTTGGCTAATAAGGTGTTGCCGGACTGCACGGCGTCGTAAATGGCCACAGCCATGGTCTGGGTCTTGCCCGGGATGTTGCCGGCGATCATGATGGTGACGCCGAAATCACCCAGCGCGCGGGCAAACGCAAAGATGGTGGCGGCGATGACGGAGCGGCGCGCCAGCGGCATAGTGACCTGGATAAAGACTTTCCATTCGGATGCGCCAAGCGTGCGCGCGGCGTTTTCCAGCGTGTGGTCGACGCTGTCGAGCGCAGCGCGGGCGGACTTAACCAAAAGCGGGATGCTGTGGAACGCGGCAGCCACGACCGCGGCCTGCCAGGTGAAAACCAGCGGAAAACCGAATATGGATTCAAAGACGCGACCGAAGGGGGAGTTGCGTCCGATCAGCACCAGCAAATAGTATCCCAGGACCGTGGGAGGCAAGACGATGGGCAAGGTGATGAACGAGTCCAGCAATTCTCTGCCTCGGAAACGGTAACGGGAAAGGACATATGCAAGGATCAACCCAATCGCCAATGAAAAGATCGTGGCGATAGAGGCCACTCGCAAGGAGAGCCACAGAGGAAACCAGTCGATTTGTTGCCAGGTCTCAGGCATGGTGACGGAGAGAGCAATTCCTAAATGGATTGCGTCCCTGCCGATTATAGCCCAAGCGAGGAGAGGAAGGAGGAGAGAGGCGGCGAGATTCAGGGGTGCTCAAAACCGTACATGCGCAGAATGTTCTGCGCCTGCTCACTTTGCAGGAACTCCACAAAGGCGCGAGCTGCGGGAAGATTTTGCGAGGAGCGGAGCACCACGGCGGCTTGCTGGATGGGCGCATGGAGGGCTGAATCAATCAGAAGATATGGGCTGCCTGTGTCCTGAACCAAGGCAACGGCGACGAGAGCTACGTCCGCGCTGCCGGTTTCTGCCAACTGAAGAGCGTTGGCAACACTGTATGCGTAGAGGAGCTTGGGCTGCACAGCTTCCCACAGGCCGAGAGATTGCAAGGCTTGCCTGGCAGCGACGCCATAGGGTGCGTATTGAGGATTCGCAAGGGCTATGCTCCGTATGTCAGGAAGACGTAAATCGTCCAGAGAGTTGATTTGAATGGAACTGGACCATGCCACTAAACGACCGATTGCGTAGATAGTGATGTTGCCGTCCAGCAGATCGTCCCGCTGCAGGGACTCTCCGTAAGAAATAGCTGCAGGCAAGAAAACGTCAAAAGGAGCGCCTTGACGGATTTGTTGTTCCAATTGGCCGGATGGACCAAAGCTGAACTTGACCTTCGTGTTACTGGTTTGCTCAAAAGCATTTTTAAGATCTTGGCTGGCCTTCATTAAATCAGAGGCGGCTGCCACCACCAATTCGTTGGAGTCAGTTTGAGGGGGCTGTTGGCAACTTTGAAGAAAAACGGCGCTCAAAATAATGGCTCTGAGCAGGAGAGGTAACTTGATGTTATCAATATGCATAAAGGTAACTTCAGAGGATAAAGGCAACAACGATAGTTGACAAGGCCACACTCAATAGATATATTAGCAACTGACTAAATAGTATGTCCAATTCATAGCTGTGCTGAAGCACTGATAGCAATCCAAACGATGAACGCAAGGGCTGAATCTGGAGGTTAAACACATGGGCAAAGTGGTGGGGATCGATTTAGGAACAACGAATTCGGTAGTGGCTGTCATGGAAGGGGGAGAACCCAAGGTCATCACGAATCCCGAGGGAAGCCGCATCACACCCTCCGTGGTGGCGTTTACGAAAAACGACGAACGGTTAGTGGGTCAGGTGGCCAAACGCCAATCCATTACGAATCCGGAGAATACCATATATTCGATCAAGCGATTCATGGGGCGGCGGTACGGAGAAGTATCCCAAGAGATCAAGAACGTGCCCTACAAAGTGGCGGCGGCACCGAATGAAGACGTGCGTATATTGGTGGACGGCGGAAAGAAGCAACTCTCACCACCGGAAATTTCGGCCATGATCCTGCAAAAGCTGAAGCAAGCCGCAGAGGAATACTTAGGGGAAAAGGTGACGCAAGCAGTGATCACGGTTCCCGCCTATTTCAACGACGCACAACGGCAAGCGACCAAGGATGCGGGAGCGATCTCCGGTCTGGAGGTGCTGCGCATCATCAATGAGCCGACGGCGGCGGCGCTGGCCTATGGGTTGGACAAGAAAAAAGATGAAACGATCGCGGTATTCGATTTTGGCGGGGGAACCTTCGATGTTTCGATCCTGGAAGTAGGCGAAGGAGTCGTGGAGGTTAAGTCCACCAACGGCGACACACACTTGGGTGGCGATGACATTGATCAGAGACTGATCCAGTGGATCGTCGATGAGTTCCGCAAAGAAAGCGGGATCGACCTGTCCAGCGACAAGATGGCCTTGCAGCGGCTGAAGGAAGCGGCGGAGAAGGCCAAGATCGAGCTTTCGACAGCGATGGAATCGGAGATCAACCTGCCGTTCATTACCGCAGACGCCAGCGGCCCGAAGCATCTCTACAACAAGCTGACGCGGGCGAAATTCGAGCAACTGGTGGAGGACATTCTGAAGCGCTGCGTGCATCCCTGCGCACAGGCGCTGGATGATGCCGGGCTGAAAAAAGAGCAGATCGAAGAAGTGGTCTTAGTCGGCGGGTCCACGAGAATCCCGCGCGTGCAGCAGATTGTGAAGGAATTTTTCGGAAGGGAACCGCATCGAGGGGTGAATCCGGATGAAGTGGTGGCGGTGGGCGCGGCCATCCAGGGAGGCGTGCTGAGCGGCGAAGTGAAAGACCTATTGCTGCTGGATGTGACGCCGCTGACGCTGGGAGTGGAGACGCTGGGCGGAGTGATGACCCCGCTGATCACGCGCAACACAACGATTCCGACGCGCAAGACCGAAATATTTTCAACGGCGGCAGATAATCAAACATCGGTGGAAATCCACGTTTTGCAGGGCGAGCGGGCCATGTCGCGCGATAACCGCACGCTGGGCAAGTTCCAGTTGGTGGGCATCCCACCGGCGCCGCGCGGATTGCCGCAAGTGGATGTCACCTTTGACATGGACGCCAACGGCATTCTGCACGTGATGGCCAAGGACCTGGGAACGGGCAAGCAGCAGGACATTACCATTACGGCATCAAGCGGCCTGAACAAGGATGAAGTGGACCGCATGCAGAAAGAGGCGGATTCGCACGCCGAAGAAGATCGCAAGAGGCGCGATGAGGTAGAAGCGAAAAACCGGGCGGAATCGATGGTCTACAACACGGAAAAAGTGCTGCATGACCACCGGGACAAAATCTCGGGAGAAGATGCCAGAGAGATTGAAGCGGCCATCGAGGAGACCAAGAAAATCCTCGGCTCCGACAAGGGGGTCGACGAAATCAACCAGGCAGTGGAGCGGCTGACGAAAGCCAGTCATAAGCTGGCGGAAGCGATGTACCAGCAGGTATCGAGCGATAAACCGCCATCCGCGCCCGGCGAGACGCCGGGAGGCAGCGAGCCTCCGGGCGGACCGAAAAAGGATGGAGAGGTAATCGATGCGGAGTTCGTAGACCTGGATGACGACAAGAAATAAAAATCCAGCTTTGCTCGGCTGGAGGGTGTGAGGGCCAAAGCGGGGCATTATGGCCGGAAAAGAAGATTACTACCAGGCACTCGGAGTGAATCGAAAGGCGACTGCGGTGGAAATCCGCAAAGCCTACCGGCGGCTCGCCCGAAAATACCATCCCGACGTAAATCCAAAGGACAAGAAGGCGGAGGAGCAGTTTCGGAAGATCGCAGAGGCCTACGATGTGCTGAGCGATGCGAAGAAACGGCAGATGTACGACCGCTTCGGATTTTACTCCGAAAGCGGACCCCCTCCGGAAGCGGCACACGCTGGCAGAGGCCGCCCGGTGGATTTTGCGGGATTTGATTTTTCAGAGGTCGGCGAACAGGAGGCGGGAATTGGAGGGTTCCGCGATCTGTTCTCGCAATTTTTCCGGCGCGGGGAACCGCAGCCCACGTCGCAGCCGGAGCGCGGCAGCGATCTGGAATACGAAGTGAACGTCGGATTTTGGGAAGCGATTCGCGGAACAACCGTGAAGCTAACGGTCAGTCACCTGGATGCTTGCCGTACGTGCCGGGGAACAGGGAGCACAGGTCGGGATAAGACATGCCCAGCATGTAACGGCGCGGGCAGCTCGAACAAGGGAATGTCAACGATGCGGTTTACCATACCCTGCGAAATGTGCCGAGGCAAGGGCCGAATCGTGGATGCTTGCGTGGCATGCAGGGGAGATGGCCGTCGCGCGGAGACGGAATCGCTGGAGATGAGAATTCCAGCAGGCATACAGAATGGCGGAAGGGTGCGCGTGCAAGGGAAAGGCAATGCCGGGAAGCATGGAGGGTCCATCGGCGATCTTTACCTGGTGATCCGTGTGGCCCCGCATCCGTTTTTCGAGCGGCAGGGCGATGACATTTACACGAAAATTCCCATCACGGTGACCGAAGCGGCGATGGGCGCGAAGATTGAAGTGCCGACGATTGACCAGAGCCGCGCGCTGTTGAAGATTCCTCCTGGCACGGCGAGCGGGCAGAAGTTTCGCCTGCGGGAAAAGGGAGTGATGTCGTTGAAGACGCACAAGCACGGCGACCAGTATGTGGAAGCGCAAGTGCAGGTGCCGAAAGTAGTGGACGAGCGGACCAAGGAAATCCTGCGGGAATTGGCGGCGCTGAACCCTGGCGATCCGCGAGCGGAATTGTACCGGCAGTTGTGAGATTTCCGGAGTGGAATCGAAATGGTAAGACGCCAAAGAAAACAAGCCTCGTACATGATTTCCGCGGTGGCCGAAGCTTATGGAATCCATCCGCAAACGCTGCGGCTGTATGAGCGCGAAGGGCTGCTGAAGCCGTCGCGGACGGAAGGCAACACGCGATTCTATACGGAAGAGGACCTGCAAAGGCTGGAGATGATTCTGAACCTGACGCGCGATTTGGGAGTGAACCTGGCCGGGGTGGAGATTGTGCTGAAGATGCGCGAAAGAATGGAACAAATGCAGCGGCAGATGAAGGCCTTTGTGGAAATGGTGCAAAATGAAATGGCAACCATGCAAGTGCCCAGCGCGGAGATGAAAAACGCGCTGGTGCGCGTGATGCCGCGCGGAGCCGCTCCACAGGAACCGAAAAAACGATGAATCCGACGCAGGCCTCCGCGCTGCCAGTGGCGTTGGGCGCAGATCGAGAAAAATCCAAACAACCAATTACAGACATTCGCCTGGTTGTGTTCGACCTGGACGGCACGCTGATCGACTCGAAAACCGATCTGGTGCTGAGCGTGAATGCGACGCTAGAGAATCTGGGCCGGAAAACGCTGGATACGGAGACGATCTCGTCCTATGTGGGGCAAGGGTCGCAGGTGTTGATCCAGAAGGCGCTGGGCATGGGGTGCACGCCGGAAGAAGTCGCCATGAGCCTCGAGTTTTTTATGGGACATTACCGCGAACATAAGCTCGACAACACGGTGCTCTACGAAGGGGTGAGAGAAACGCTGAAACATCTGGCGAAGGGAAACCATCGCGGTGAACGCGCCCTGGCCGTGCTGACCAACAAGCCGGAGCGGGTCAGCCGGGAGATCATCCAGGAACTGGACCTGATGACGCTGTTTCGGTGCGTTTACGGCGGCAACAGTTTTGAGAAGAAAAAACCCGACCCCGCCGGATTACGGACCATCCTGGATGAAACCGGAGTGGCGCCAGCGGAAGCGATGATCGTGGGCGACTCGGACATTGACGTGCGCACCGGCGTAGCCGCGGGAACACGGACCTGCGGGGTGACCTACGGCTTTGGGAAATTGGATTTGGATGCGAACCCTCCGGACGTGTTGGTGAGCAGTTTCGGGGAATTGGTTGCCGTTATTGAACAAGATGGGACTGCGTAGAAATTCAAGTCCCGATTAAGCGTACTGATAGGTCATATTCGACGGGTCAATTTCAATGCCCACATCGTGCACGGAGTTATGGATGCCCGGGAAATCCTCCTGAATTATCGCGGCCTGGTCTTTTTGTGTTTCTTTCAAGCCGAGCACCAGGATCAAGGCGCGAATGAGCAGGTCGCTCTGAGGGCCGATGGGCTGCTCGTCATTCTCCCATTTCGACAGCGTGGTTTTGTCGATGTGCATCAAGTGCGAAAATTGTTCGCCGGTCATGCGCAGGAATTTGCGCAGGAAGCGCACTTCGTGCCCGGTGAGGCGATAAGGTTTGGAAATAACCCCGCGAACCATCACGCGCATGAGCGCATTGAGCCGTGGAATCACCGGGTCTTCGTTGCCACACTTTTTGCAACGGATGAGTTCAATGCCCTGGAGAACGACGTTTTTTAATCCGCTCTCCTTGAACTGATAACTTCCGCGAACACGGACGGCTTCATTGTCGCAATTGCTGCATACGTCAAGCTGTTTCATCATGATTCACCTCCAAGCGAATCGCCGTCAAGCGCTAACGGCCTTGTTTCGAGCGAACGGAAAAGATGGTGATCAAGAATGCGTTGTCTTCCGTCTTGAACGAAAAAACAATCGCCATCCATTTGCCGCCCGGCTCGTGACCCTCAATGCGATACTTCCATTCTCCTGTTTTAATATCCGGCTCCGGCGGGCTGAAAATATGCCCGCAGCGAAGAATGCCCCAGGCATCCACCATGCTGATTCCCTCATTCGCCAGTTCATCCCGAAAGTGTCGACCTGCGATTACCGCGCCCTCTTCCAAGCAGTGCTGCAGGAGGTCTTAGGCTTCTTGCGAGGTTTTAACGGGAATCGTCATGTTGGCAATATACCAACTTGCAAACATAATTGCAATTATAATTTTTACAAGAACATTTTTAAGTAGCGGGTCAACTTGATCCGGCGCTAGGTAGTGGGTCAGTTTGATTTTTTGGAGAGTGCATATGGAAACAACCTGTAAATGCGGACGCATTTGGCGGCTCACGGATCACAAGTTCATCGTGCGCGACCCAGGAGCAATAATCTGTAAATGTGGACAAACCCTGCAAAGGTGGCGCGGTTCACTTACTTGGTCTGCCGAGCTAGTCAATGGCCTTCCGGAAGATGAAGGAAACCCAACCCCCTGCACATACGAATGAAGTAATTTCAATCTGACCCACTATCCGGCGCCACAAGTTGCTTTTGTGCGGGGCTTTCCTTATAGTAAATATTTTTCCCAACAGCTACGGAATCAACTAGAGCGAGTGGAATCCAGCAATGAAAATACATGAGTTTCAAGCCAAGCAGATATTGAAAAACTACGGGGTGACGGTTCCGGAAGGGACCGAGGTGCGCAGCGCGGACCAGGCTTACGAGGTCGCGAAAAAAATGGGGCGGCACGTGGTGGTGAAGGCGCAGATTCACGCCGGAGGGCGTGGCAAGGCCGGCGGCGTGAAGATCGCCAAGACGCCGGAAGAGGCCAGGGAAATCGCTGCGACGATTCTGGGCAAAAAGTTGGTGACGATACAGACCGGACCGGATGGACAACTGGTGAAGCGGTTGCTGGTCGAAGAGACGTTGCCGATTGCGCGCGAACTGTATCTGGGCATCGTGATCGACCGCGCCAGCGCGAGTCCGGTGTTCATGGCCAGCTCGGCGGGCGGCATGGAAATTGAAAAAGTTGCCGAAGAAACGCCGGAGCTAATCCTCAAAGAAACGATTCGTCCCGGGTTTGGATTGCAAGCGTTCCAGGCGCGGAAACTGGCCTTCGGGCTGGGTATTCCGGCGGCCAGCATCGCGCAGGCGGCTGATTTTATGATGACGCTGTACAAAGCGTTCGAAGCGAGCGACGCGTCGCTGGCGGAGATCAATCCTTTTGTGCTGACCACGGATGGGAGGCTGCTGGCGCTGGACGCCAAGATGAACTTCGACGACAACGCGCTCTATCGCCATAAGGACATTCATGCTTTACGCGACTTGGATGAAGAAGATCCGCTGGAGGTCGAGGCCAGCAAATACAACCTCAACTACATCAAGCTCGACGGCACGGTGGGGTGCATGGTGAACGGCGCGGGCCTGGCTATGGCGACGATGGACATCATCAAATACGCCGGAGGGAGTCCTGCGAACTTCCTGGACGTGGGCGGCGGAGCCAACGCAGAGCAGGTGCGGCATGCGTTTGAGATTCTGCTTTCCGACAAGAACGTGAAAGCGGTGCTGATCAACATTTTCGGCGGCATCCTGCGCTGCGACGTGCTGGCAACCGGCGTGGTGGAAGCCGCCAAGACGCTGGGCATCAAAGTGCCGGTGGTGGTGCGGCTCGAAGGCACCAACGTGCAGGAAGGTCAGCGGATTCTGAAGGATTCAGGTTTGAATTTTACGGTGGCCAACGGCATGAAGGACGCCGCCGAAAAAGTGGTGGCATTAGCAAAGTAAATCGATAAAACGTTTTTATAAAAAAGGTTGATGAAAATACCATGAGCATTCTGGTCAACGAGAACACGAGATTGATTGTGCAAGGACTTGGGCGGGAAGGCAGCTTCCACGCGCAACAGGCGATTGCCTACGGGACCAAGGTGGTGGGCGCGGTGAAGCCCGGAAAAGGCGGAACGAGCCAGGACGGCATCCCCATGTTTGATACCGTGGCGCAGGCGGTGCGCGAGACGCAGGCGAATGCCTCGGTGATTTTTGTGCCGGCCTCGGCTGCTGCGGACGCCATCCTGGAAGCCGCCGACGCCGGGCTGCCGCTGGTGGTATGCATCACCGAAGGCGTGCCGACATTCGACATGGTGCGCGCTTACGCCTATTTGAAATCGACCAAGACGCGGCTGATCGGGCCGAACTGCCCAGGAATTATTTCGCCAGGCAAGTGCAAAATCGGCATCATGCCAGGGCACATCCACAAGCAGGGCAACGTGGGCGTGGTGTCGCGCAGCGGAACGCTGACGTATGAAGCGGTAGGACAGTTGACAGCGCTGGGCATCGGGCAGTCAACGTGCATCGGCATCGGCGGCGATCCGATTATTGGCACGAATTTTCTGGACGCGGTGAAACTATTCAACGACGATCCGGAGACGCACGCGCTGGTGATGATCGGCGAGATCGGCGGAACGGCTGAGGAAGAGGCCGCGACGTACATCAAAGCCAATGTAAAAAAACCGGTGGTGGGATTCATCGCAGGGCAGACCGCGCCGCCGGGCCGACGAATGGGGCACGCGGGAGCGATCATCAGCGGCGGCAAAGGAACGGCCAAAGAAAAGATGGCGGCGATGACCGCAGCGGGCATCACGGTGGTGGAAAGCCCGGCGCAGATCGGCGAGGCAATGGCCGCGCGGCTCAAGAAGTAGCAGCGCAATCAATTCATAAAGAGATTTCAGGGGAGGAATTTTCGTGGCAGTGACACGCACGTTGACCATCATCAAGCCGGATGGCGTGGCGCAGAACAATATCGGCGACGTCATCAAGACGTTTGAGGAAAATCAGTTCAAGATTGTGGCGATGAAGATGCTGCACCTGACCAAGCAGCAGGCCGAAGGGTTTTACGCGGTGCATCGCGAGAGGCCGTTTTTCGACAGCCTGACGACGTTCATGAGCTCGGGGCGCGTGGTGGTGATGGTGCTGGAAGGCGAGAACGTGATACCGCGGCTGCGCGAGGTGATGGGCGCGACCAATCCCGCGAATGCCGCGCCGGGGACGATCCGCAAACGGTTTGCGTCGTCGGTGGAGCGCAACGTGGTGCACGGGTCGGATGCGCCGGAAACGGCAGCGGTGGAAATCGCCTACTTCTTTAGCGAGATGGAGATCGTGGGTTAAACTGGATCAAAGACGCAGTGCATCCTCCCGGCATCTATGCCATCATGGATGTATGTCCAAGACGCCCCATATTGAGGGATTCACTCTTCAGGTGAAGGTTTACCGCGAAGAGGCTGGCCGCTGGCTGGCAGACATTCCCGCCTTACCAGGCGTAACAGCCTACGGGAAAACCAGAAAGCAAGCCGTGGCCGCCGCGGAAGCTTTGGCACTGCGAGTGATAGCGGATCGCCTGGAACATGGAGAAGCCGCGCCAGGCGAGCTACAGGTTTCCTTCGTTGCTCCTTGAATTTCCTCGGAAGTGGCCTTCGGTCAAGGCGTCGCGGGCCTTGGCTGCGTTGATGAGAATCGGCTGGCGGATCAAGCGGCAGAGAGGTTCCCACCGCGTATTGACTCGCCCCCGCTGGCCGGATGTCGTGTTTGCCTACCATGACCGAGTGACGCTCGGCCCCGTGGCCATGAAAGTGCTGGCCGAAAAAACAGGACTGAAACCTGAAGACCTCTGAGATGGCAAGACTTCTTCCGTGAATGAAAAATCGAAGTTAGACTGAAGTATTGAAGAAACAGTCGGGTTGTTATCATGCTGCCGCAGTTTGGCAAAATCCTGATTACGATTGGAATTGTATTTGTTGCGGTCGGGGTGCTGCTGCTGTTCTCCGACCGTTTTTCTTTTCTGCGCATTGGCCGCCTGCCCGGAGATTTTGTCTACCGGCGCGGCAACTTCACGGTTTATTTCCCAGTGGTGACTTCCATCGTGATTAGCCTCGTCCTGACGCTACTGTTTTGGGCGCTGGGGAGGCGGTGAGCGATGTAAACTACATGTAGCCTAGCCAGCGACGTAGTTAGGCTGTAGAATCTGGACGTATGGCCGAAGTGAAGGTTTTGTACGACCGGGAAGGCAAAACGCTCACCGTCTGGTTCACGGACGCACGCGAGGAATATGTGTGTGAAGAAACAGGCGAAGAAGTCGTCTTGATGAAAGACAGATCGGGGCGCGTCATCGGTTTCGAGAAACTTAATTTTTCTGTAGCTGATCCGGAGATGTTGCGAGTGGCCTTTGAGACAGCCCCGGCGTGAATGAAAACCAGCGGCGGGGGGAAATTCTCTCCGTGGCTGCCCCTCCCTTTCTGGATAGAGGGCAGTTATAGTGGGCGGAAGAAGGGCAGAGATGGAAAAGGTTCAGATTTTACAGGCACTTCTCACACCATTAATCGCCATTATTACGACATACATTGCATACCAGCAGTGGAACGCCAATAAACTTAAGCTGAAATTGGAAAGGTATGAGCGGCGGCTGCGGGTGTACCAGGAGGTAGTTAAGTTTTTGCGCCTAATCGGTCGTGACCTCGACCCAAAGGTAGATGACTTCCTGAAGTTTCAGGGTGCCGTAGTAGAGGCGGATTTTCTCTTCGGTCCAGAGATTCGGCAGTACATCGAGGAAATTTTTTCTAGAGGTTTTCGGCTTTACAAATCAAAGAAAGCGTATGATGCCTTTACGCAGGGTAGTGCGCCGTCTGACTACGACCATAACAGGGTGGCTAGGGAGATGCATTCGGAAGAAACGTGGCTCATTGAGCAGATTACCGCCGTTGAGGGACAAGTTGCCGTTAGGGAGAAGTTCAAGCCCTATCTCGACATAAGCAAATGAAGGTGGGTGACCCAGGCGAATGCTTAGATCGTCTTGGGCTTTTTCTTTTCCCGTTGGGGTAAACTGAGCCTGTGATTTATGAGTGGAATGGCAAGAAGGCGAAGGAAAACCTGCGGAAGCATGGTGTATCCTTCGAAGAGGCGGCAACGGTTTTCCTCGACCAACTGGCTTTGACTTATCCCGATCCGTATCACTCCAGCGAAGAGGAACGGGAAATTACCATCGGCCACACCAAAAGAAATCAGGTTGTATTCGTGTCGCATTGCCCGCGCGGGGAACGTGTCCGAATCATCAGCGCGCGGAAGGCGACCAAAGGAGAGCGCAAGCAATATGAAGAAGGCATTGCAAAAGAAAACGGCTGACGATTTGCGGCCGGAGTATGACCTCACGCAGCTCAAAGGGGGAGTGCGGGGAAAGTATTTCCAGCGGGCAATTGCCGGGACCAACCTGGTGTTGATCGATCCGGAGCTTTCCGATGTATTTCCCGATGCGGAATCGGTGAACCGGGCATTGCGACTATTAATTGATACGGCAGAAGCCGCTGCTGGTTCCGCGCCTCACCGTCCAAGCCACACAGGCAAGCAGCCAAAGCGGACCGCTAGTAAACGCAGATTAGCCGCGAAGCGTTAGCTGAACTGGCGCGAGCGCATACAAGATATTGGTGAGTCGGTTATAGCCCATGAGTGATTCCACTCAATTTCCATTAAATTTTCTACCGGAGCGGAAGATTTATACGGTCGGGGAGCTGAGCCGGGCGATTCGGGAGAAACTCGAAACGGCGTTTCCGGAGGTGTGGGTGGAGGGGGAGATTTCCAACTGCCGGCCAGCGCCGTCGGGGCATTTGTATTTCACGCTGAAGGATGAGGCGGCGCAGTTGCGGTGCATTTGCTTCAAGCAGCAGGCGCGGTATATGCGGTTCCGCCCGGAGGATGGGATGCAAGTGCTGGCGCGGGGGCGGCTGGGAGTTTACGAGGCGCGGGGCGAGTATCAGCTTCTGGTGGAGCATCTAGAGCCGCTCGGCGCGGGCGCGCTGCAACTGGCCTTCGAGCAGTTGAAGAAAAAGCTGGCGGCGGAAGGGTTGTTCGACGCGGACCGCAAAAAGCCGCTGCCGAAGCTGCCGCGGCGGATTGGGATCATCACGTCGCCGCGCGGGGCGGTGATCCAGGACATGATCCGCATTTTGGAGAGGCGGCACAAGAATCTGCACCTGCTGCTTTATCCGGTGCGAGTGCAGGGCGAGGGCGCGGCGGAGGAGATGGTGGAGGGGCTCCAGTGCTTTAATACGGAGCCGCCGCAGGGCGTGGCGGTGGATGTGATCATCCTGGCGCGCGGGGGCGGGTTGCTGGAAGATTTGTGGGCGTTCAACGAGGAGAAGCTGGCGCGGGCGATTGCGGCGTCGCGGACGCCGGTGATCTCGGCGGTGGGACACGAAACGGATTTCACCATTGCAGATTTTGTGGCCGACCTGCGCGCGCCGACGCCGTCGGCGGCAGCGGAGATGGTGATTGAGTCGCAGGAGCAACTGCTGGGGCACATCGCGTCGCTGGAGGCGGATTTAGTGCAGGTGATGCGGTATCACTTGCTTCAACGACGGCATGAGCTGGCGGAGATGATCGGGCGGCGGGGGTTCCAGACGCTGCGCATGACGCTGATGGAGG
>MEKX01000022.1:18887-41081 GCA_001767075.1 Acidobacteria bacterium RIFCSPLOWO2_12_FULL_54_10
ATGAGTTGAGCCTGCGGCTGACGGAGGCGGTGCGGGAGACGTTGCGAGACTTGGCACATCGGTGGGAGGCGCAGAACGCGTACCTGAAGCATTTTGATCTGCGTGGTCGGCAAGAGCGGGCGGCGATGCGGGTGGGGCGGTTCCGCGAGACGCTGGTGCAGCAGGCGCGGTTGTTGCTGGCTCGAAAGCGGTCGCGCATGGAGGCGTTGGCGGCGGCGCTGGGTCAACTCAGCCCGAGAAAGATTTTGGAGCGCGGGTATGCCATTGCTCTGGATGCCACCGGGAAAGTGATTACCGATGCGGCGCAGGTGGCGGCAGGCGATGATCTGACACTGCGGCTGGCGCGGGGCAGCGTGGGCACGGTGGTGAAGAAGGTGGAGCGGGAATAGGAGACAGGAGAGGCTGGGGAGCGGGGAGTAGGCAGTAGGGGAAAAAGCTGCGCCGCTGCGCTAGGCGCTCCGCATTAAGTGCGCGCCATCGCAGATGGCGCGCACTATTGATGCCGCGCGCGCCCGTCCTGAGCCTGTCGAAGGGTCAGCAAGCGGGCAGTTCTTCTGTAAGATACCGTCTTGAGACGTCTGCGCACGGTTTCAACAGTGCCGAAAAATGCGTTGCGGAAGTTGATTCCTTGCTGCCGAAGGCCGGAGCGGAGGCTTGCCCGCAGCGTCGCTATAAATGCGGCGTATGGAAACCTGCCGAAGAGAAAGTTGCGGATGGCCACCAGGAAAACAGTGTAGTATTATTTATTAAGGTTTATATGGCTGAACTATCGTACAGAGTATTTTACGAACGCTTGGCGGAAGGCGGCTACCAAGTAATCGTTCCCGCACTGCCAGAAATCATCACCTATGGCCGCACCCTCGACGAAGCCCGTGAAATGGCCCAGGACGCCATCCTTTGCCACATCAAAGGGCTTTTGAAAGACGGTGAGGAAATTCCCGAGGATTCTAGTTTGTCCGGCCCGCCAATTTGCGAAGAACTTCAAGTCAGCGTTTAATCCTCTCTACTTCTTTAACAACTCGAACAATTCATTGTTGGTTAACCCAGCCTGACGAATGATGCTTTTGATAATTGCTTTCGGGAGGTCGGAGCGCTGGTGGTACGGGACCGTGATGCGCCCGGTCTTAGCTGGATGCTTTAGCTGAACGTGCGAACCAGTTGTCTCGTGGATGAACCAGCCCGCCCGTTCAAGAGCACGGACGACATCCCTCGGCTTGAGATTTGCAAATTTAGGAGAATTACCAGCCATCTTCTTTTATCACCTCGAGAAATCTGCTCAAGTCAGTCTCAATTCAAACAAAGCACAAGCGAATTGCATAGATGGAAAATATTCTTGGCATTTTTTCCACTGGAATAAATTGTGAGGTTTTATTCCTACACTTTAGCAGCAGGGAGCGTCTTGATGTGCTGTGTGATCTTTCGGAAGAACTGCTCGGCTTGCTTGCGAAAGTTTTCTTTGCAACGATGGATGTGGTTTTGTCGATTCGGTCGGAGGTGAAGGCTCTTTTGCGGGCAGAGTCTGTCGGCTACTTGGGTCCAAGTCAAACCCTGATGATAATGTAGTTGGGCAGCTTCCTTGCCGCGATCCTCTCGTGGCCTTCCCGCCTTAGCTTGCCACGGTGTGATCCATCTGAAAAGCGACGACCAAACCCGCTTGGCGTCTGAACGCACTCGGCTTCGCTCTTTTGAGTCCTTAAGGTTGTAGTGAGCTTTCATGAGGACACAGACAGGTTCCCCTTCGATCTCGATAGTGATCTTTGGGAGTTCTTGAGGGTCTTTGTGGTAAGTCAGGCTTAGTCCAATGCGAGGATATGACGATTGGCCTGGTCTAAGCAATCGTAGTTCCGACGACTGTCCAGGGTCCTCAAGCCGAGCCCTCATTCCCATACTCCTGGGTGTCCAGATTTGTGCAGCCCCGCCAGGAATCGTCATTGATTCAGGCACTCCTAATCGCTCCCAGGCCTCTGACATGGGACGGTCCTTGGGCCAGAGAGAATCCCAATCCTTCGGCACCTCTATCAGCGGTTTGCCGAACAGTTGGGCTGCATTGTATAGGGCCTCAGCAATCAATTCGGCGGAATTCATTTTCATCACAATGGTTTCTGGAGGTCTTGCCTTGTAACGGGCAATCCGCCCCTGCAAATGATTGAAGAAGAATCCAAAGAATTGATCGTTTGCTAGCTCATAACGATTCGGGCCTCGCTTTCTAATCAGGGCTTGGATGTGCGGTAGCACGGCCTCCACACATTTCCGCCAATATTCACTGGCCGAGGATAAGTCGATAATCTTTCCCTTTACACACGTTTGGATGTCTTTGGTCAGATCACGCTTGCTAGTAGTTATCTTCATGTGTTGATTTACTTTCGCACGGTTCACTTTATTGCCAATTTCCACTTCTACTCCATGAGTACGATAACCTATTTCTCACAAACCTCATCACTGGTATCATCAATCCATTCAGGGTCGCTGTTGATAGTTGTCTGCAAATGCGTAGCTGGTTCAAAAAACTTGGCATCTGCCTGCTGCCCCTTCTCCTGACTCCGGCCTGGGTCATGCTGATCTCTGAGGGCTATCTCAATTTCGGTGGCGGCGATAAAGATATTATTCTCCTCATCCCCTGGCTGATCTGGTCTTTGCTCTTTGCAATCATCTTCGGCATATGGTGGGCGCGGGGCAAAACAGCCAAGCAAGCGATTTACGGCGCTGCTGGCGGCGCTGCTGCCATTGTCATCTTGGCTTGGCTGGTGCTGCTGATCTGGTCAGCCAGCAAATACGGCGGTTTCTGAATCCAGACAGTTCACCGTCTCGCACTGTTCAAGGTGCAGGCATTTACGAAATTGATTCTCTCGATGAATTCCGCGCATTTCCTGTGTCTCTACCGTTTCCGCTAAGCCATAATAGCTTTGCGCCGAGGAGCGCATTGCCTGATCCATGCCTTACTTGCTACAGTCTGTAATTTTATTCGCTGCCGGCCTGACCGCTGGCGTCATCAATTCTGTTGCCGGTGGCGGCACGCTGATTAGTTTCCCAGCTCTGATGCTCACCGGCGTCCCTGCTGTGGTGGCCAACGCCACCAACACCGTCGCCTTGCTGCCGGGCATCGCCTCATCTTTGGTGGCATACCGCAAAGAACTCGCCGCACAACGTGCGTGGGCCTGGCGCTTCGCTCCCATCAGTCTGGTCGGCGGTCTCATCGGCGGCATACTGCTCATCCAAACCGGCGAAGCGCAGTTCCGCAGCATAGTCCCCTACCTGATTCTGTTCGCCACGCTGCTGTTTACTTTTCAGGGCAGAGTTTCCCGTTGGCTGGAAATTGAAGCGCACACCATCGAACAATCGCGACACGGTTTGGCCGCTGCCATCCTGTTTCAATTTTGCGTCGCAGTGTATGGCGGCTACTTCGGCGCTGGCATCGGAATTCTGATGCTGGCCGCGCTCGGCATCCTCGGCCAGACCCGCATCCATGAGATGAACTCGCTCAAGGTGCTGCTGGCGCTGCTCATCAACGCAGCCGCAGCCGTCTATTTCATCTGGAGCGGCGCGGTTCTCTGGAGCAGCGTGGTCATCTTGGGCATCGGCTCGCTCGCCGGAGGTTATGCCGGCCCGCGCTTGGCCCGCAAAATGGGCGAAAAGCCCGTCCGGATTTTTGTTTGCATCGTGGGCTTCGCCATCGGCATCTATTTTTTGTGGGAGCGCGGATGATTGACTTGACGCTGGGATTCGCCGTATCGTAAAAGGGATGCGTTACCTCTCCATCGACGCCCTGCATTAGCTCCCCTAAAACGCCCCGCTATATTTACGCATTTTCCCCTTTTGATGGAACCGAGAGAACCGAGGGAACCGAGGATTATTGGATATGTTAATGCTGCAACGTTTACAGGAAATTGAGCGCCGTTTCGATTCGCTTTCCGAACAATTGGCTTCGCCAGCGCTTCTGGCCGACCAATCGCAATATCAGAAAGTCGCCAAATCACATAGCGACTTAGCGCCCATCGTCGACAAATTCCATCGCTGGAAAGAAACCGAAAAGGCCATCGCCGAAACGCGCAGCATGATTGCCGATGCCGATCCCGAAATGCGCACGATGGCGCAGGAGGAACTCGCTTCACTTGAAAAAAAACTCGATCAGCTCGAGTCCGAGCTAAAAGTTTTGCTTCTGCCCAAAGACCCGAATGACGAAAAGAACGTGGTGCTTGAAATCCGCGCTGGCACGGGCGGCGATGAGGCTACGCTGTTCGCTCAAGAAATTTTCCGCATGTATAGCCGCTATGCGGAAACACAGGGCTGGAAGATCGACATACTCTCCACCAGCCACTCCGGCGTCGGCGGTTTCAAGGAAATTATCGCCATAATTGAAGGCAAGCGGGTATACAGCAAGATGAAATATGAAAGCGGTGTTCATCGCGTGCAGCGCGTTCCGCAAACAGAAGCCCAGGGCCGCATTCACACTTCGGCCGTCACCGTGGCCATTCTCCCGGAGGCCGATGAAGTCGAAATCGCCATCGAGGCGAAAGACATTCGCATTGATACCTTTTGCTCCTCTGGTCCTGGCGGGCAGTCCGTGAATACTACGTATTCAGCGGTCCGCATCACGCACATCCCCACCGGACTGGTGGTTAGCTGTCAGGATGAGAAGTCGCAGATCAAGAACAGAGCCAAGGCTTTGAAAGTCCTGCGCAGCCGATTATTCGATATGGAGCGGGAAAAGCAGCAGCAGGCGCTTGCCGCGGAGCGCCGCACGATGGTCGGCAGCGGAGACCGCAGTGAAAAAATCCGCACATACAATTTCCCGCAGAACCGTCTCTCCGACCATCGCATCGGCCTGACGCTTCACCAGCTTGACATGATCATGGATGGGCGACTCGAACCGGTCATCGAAGCCTTGGTCTCGCACTTCCAGGCCGAGAAGCTCAAACAGGAACTTGTCACTGCGTAAGCTAAGCAGCGATGAAATTCATTGCTGCAACTTTGATTTGCTTCTGAACACTTCCAATGAAACACACAGCAATCCAATGGAAACAAGCTTTAGAGCAGGGCGTTGAACTGCTAGAGAAAGCCCACATCCCATCTCCTCGACTCACGGCAGAGGTTTTGCTGATGCATGCGCTTCACACAGACCGCACTATTCTCTACTCCCATCCGGAGCGCGATTTGTCCGAGGTCTCTTGGATTCATTACGGCCGTTACTTGAATGAACGCCTTCAGGGTAAGCCGACACAGTACATCACGGGACATCAGGAATTCTGGGGGCTGGATTTCCTCGTCGATTCTTCTGTGCTCATACCCCGCCCTGAAACGGAAGTGGTCGTAGAGGCAGCCTTAGAATTGGCTGCTCGTGATTATCCTGACGGAGAAGGATGCACGATTGCTGACGTTGGCACCGGCTCCGGTTGCATTGCCGTAGCGCTTGCCAAAGAATTGCCGCACGCCAGAATTTTCGCCCTCGATTTCTCATCCGATGCCCTCAACACCGCTCAGAAAAATGCTGTGCGCTTAGGTGTTGAGCAGCAAATCCAATTTCTGTGCTCTGACCTGCTCATACCCGTAGGGAGCGAAAAACTTCCACCACTCCAAACGGTCGTGTCCAATCCGCCGTACGTTTCGGAGCAGGACCAGGAACATGTTCAAAAAGAAGTCCGCGACTTCGAGCCTAGCAACGCGATTTTTGCTGGGCCAGCGGGAAATAATATTTATGCACGCCTGATACCTCAGGCTGCGGGTTGCCTCGTGCCGGGCGGGCATTTGGTGTTGGAATTGGGCTATGATTCGCAGGAGCAGGTTGCCGGTTTCTTGTCGAACGAGTGCTGGCAGAATATAGCCTGGCGCAAGGATTTGGCTGGGATCACGCGAGTTGTGATAGCGACCAAGATTGGCAAGCGAAAATATGAATAATCTCTCGCAAAAAGTGCCATCCGCAGCAGCGGGTTCCGATCCTCGCCACGTCGCAGGTCACATTGTGCGCAACTTGCGCGACAAAGGCTTTCAAGCATATCTCGTTGGCGGTTGCGTGCGCGATCTGCTGCGCGGAGTTCCGCCAAAAGATTTTGATGTTGCTACGGACGCCACGCCTGACCAAGTGCTGAAACTATTTCCCCAATCACTGGCCGTGGGTGCGAAGTTCGGTGTGGTCATCGCGAGAGAGAACGAACAGCAAATTGAGATTGCTACCTTTCGCAATGATGGGATTTACACCGATCACCGCAGGCCCGATGCCGTTTCCTTCAGCCGCAGTCCACAGGAGGACGTACTGCGCCGGGACTTCACGATCAACGGACTTCTGATGGACCCGGAGAGCGGCAAAGTGCTCGACTTTGTCGATGGGAAAAAGGATATCCAGCAGCAGATCATCCGGTGCATCGGTGACCCAGAAAAGCGTTTTGAAGAAGATCATTTGCGAATGCTTCGCGCCGTGCGTTTTGCGACGGTGCTCGGCTACAAGATTCACTCTGAAACTGCGGATGCAATCAAAAAACTAGCGCCAAAGATCGCAAGCATCAGTGCAGAAAGAGTGCGCGATGAGATTTTACGCATTCTCGTTTCTGGGTTTGCACGGCGAGGGTTTGAGCTTTTGGACTCCTGCGGTCTGCTCGGCATCATTCTTCCTGAGATTACTGCTATGAAGGGTATTGAACAGCCTCCGCAATTTCACCCCGAGGGCGACGTGTGGATTCACACGATGTTGATGATCGAAGGCCTGCCCTGCGATGTTGCACCCGAATTGGCATTAGGGGTTTTGCTGCACGACGTGGGCAAACCGCCGACGTTCCGTGTAGCGCCGGACCGCATCCGATTCGACAACCACGTCTCTGTGGGCATGCGCCTGGCGGAGCAGATTTGCCATCGCTTGCGCATGTCACAGACCGAAACCGCGCAAGTGGTGGCTTTAGTTGAATACCACATGCACTTCCGCGACGCTCCCAGCATGAAGGCAAGCACGTTAAAGCGATTTTTACGTCTTCCCCTTTTTGCTGAGCACCTGGAGTTGCACCGTCTGGACTGCCTTTCGAGCCACCGGAAATTGGAGAACTACGAGTTTGTTCAGTCCAAGCTCAAAGAATTTAGCGTTGAAAAACTGAGTCCTCCGCGCTTAATTACAGGCGATGATTTGACGCAGTCCGGCTACTCCCCCGGCCCGCAATATCGAGTCATTCTGCAAGCCGTCGAAGATGCTCAACTAGAGGGTCGTTTGAGTTCGCGGGAGGAAGCATTGCAATTCGTTCGGGAGAAATTTACGCCATGAGCAGCGCAGCCAGCACTCCGCTGACCAATGGGCAGAATTTCGCCCAGCGCCTGGCTGAGTTTCGCGTTCTGCGCGGACGTGGTGCGTTATGCACTGCCGTGACGGAACCTCTTGCCCTCAAGGCCGCAGAAATAATTTTGAACCAGTTCCAGCAGTTTGGAAATTACCCGCGGGTAGCCGTCACCCTTTTGACGGAAATATCGACGCTGGAAGATCCCTGTCTTGCCGAACCCGGATTGAAAGCCACATTCCCTTTGTTGATCGAAAAGCTCTGCGACTCTTTTGATCCTGCTTCTTGCGCGTTATACGACCGCGTTGTTGCGCAGATGATTTCAGAATGCAGGAATTTGCCCATTGCAAAACGCTTGGATAGCAATTTGCGAAAGTTTGGATTAAATGACGAGAGCGACCTATTGCAAAGAAAAACTCGTCTGGTTACTCCATCGAAACATTTGGCAGAGGAAGCATACAGCAAAGTCCACAAGGTGCTGGTCCTTTCGCGAATAACGCTTGGCGCAGATATTGCCGTGACCAGCATTGTCGTGCAAATGGCCAGAAACATTTTCCCGAATGCGGAAATCATTTTGATCAGCCCAGCTAAGGCGTCCGAATTGTTTGGTGGCGATGCATCACTGCGAATTCACCCAATCACGTACCATACGCATGGCGGTTTGGTGGACCGTTTACAAAACTGGCTGCCAGTGCTAGAAGCTGTAAATCAAGAAATTCATGGACTTGATCCGAGTGAATTCATCATCATCGACCCGGATTCCCGTCTGCTTCAATTAGGCTTCTTTCCGGTCGTCCAGGATGAATCACGATATTTTTTCTTCGAGAGCCGGGCTTGGACTGAATCGGCCGATAGCGCTAATCATAAATCCATAAGTGACATTGCATCGGATTGGTTCGTGAGAACGCTCGGTGGGGCCTCTGCCAACAAACAACAAATTTCCCCCGCAGTATTTCTTCGCGAGAACGATAGGATGCAGGGTCGCAAGCTAGTCGAGAAACTGCGTGACCATGCACACCGCAGGATTGTCGCCATCAGTTTCGGCGATGGGGGCAATCCAGCGAAAAGGGCAGCCGATCCGTTTGAGCAAGAACTGCTTTTGCATTTGCTTCAGAACGGGTGCAGCCTTGTCCTGGATAAAGGGTTTGGTGAGGAAGAAGCGAGCAGAGCGAACCGGCTTCTTGATGTCGTAACTCGAAAGGGTTTCGGTCACATAGAACTAAATGCCGGCAATGCAGCCACAATGGCCAGCGCGCAAAGCCTGCCGGATTTCCGAATCCTGTCCTGGCAGGGTGGTATTGGCGTCTGGGCTGGATTGATTGCCGCCAGTGATGAATATATCGGTTACGATTCCGCAGGGCAGCACATCGCAGCCACCCTGCCAGTGCCGGTCATAGATCTTTTTGTGGATGCAAGTTCACCGCTTTTCCGGCAGCGTTGGCGTCCTTCAGGACGCGGCGTTATCCAAGTTGTGGATCATGCTGGCAGGTCGTCGGATGCGGCGGGGATTCTGAAAGACGTCATTGAAGCGCATCAACAGATAGCTGCAATTACTGGCGTCAATTCAGTTCATCCAAATGAATGATTTTATAAAAATAAAATCCTGGCTACATTACCGAGGTATTGCAGCCAGGATTAATTCGTTTACTAGAAAATGCTAATTCACTGGCGGAGGGCCGGGTCGACCGGGCTGACCTCCATTGCGAGGGCCACGGGGACCACCTGGGCCAGGGCCTGGTCCCGATCCGGGTCTAAATCCCTGTCCCTGTCCCATTAACCCCATTGGTCCTGGGCCATCGGGGCCACCCTCCGGGGCTTCGAATAATCCTAAACCCGCTAGGGGTCTGGCCTGCCGAGCCAGTTCCACGGCTTTTTGGATTTGTTCCACCTTCTCTTTTTGAGCCGTGGTTAGCAGAGCTAATGCCTGATCGTGCAAGGCATCATGGTCAGCTTTGATCTTCTCCTGCAATTCGCGCCGCTGCAATGCCAGCGCTCCAAGCTGTGCCGGATCAGGATTTTCCGATTTCATCAACTCCCTCATTTGTTTCTGGAGCTCCCGCATCTGGCTCATGAGCTCTCGATTATTCGTTCGCTGCGATACTTGCAGGTCCAGCAACTGCTGCAACTGCTGATCCGTCAAATCGAGAATCTTCTTTACAGCTTCGCCTCTTCGTTCCGGCGAGGGCGGGTTTGGCGGGTCTTGAGCCTGTGCCATCCCACCTGCCAACAAAATAAACGCCATGGCTAGCGTCATAGAGAGCATTCGTTTCATTACATTCTCCTTCGACCAAGAAATAATTGGAAGAAAACTTGAAATCGCCTCGCGCCAGCATTCAACTGGCAAACACAGCCAACTTCCCTTCCGTAAATATAAACCCATTCTATGGAAGAAGTCGCGATATATTTTAAGATTGCTTAACGGCCATACCGGCGTATAAGATCACTGGCTATCTCTTCCTCTAGTCCCTGATAGGTTAACCGCAATACCTGACGCAGCGCCTGATCCATGGTAGCCCCGCCGGCTATTGCTTTCAGCAAGAATGGAAACTGGTAAGCCCCATAGCGGCTCTCAATGATCGACGCGGCGGCAAGCGATTGCCCATAAGCCAATGCCACATCGGCAGTAGCCAGACTCATAAAGCTTCCCTCTAATTTTTCCAGCGGAATGTACCGGGAAGCAGCATACCGTCTGGCCAGAGGCACGCCGATCGGTTGCAGTGTGTCACCGCTGAGCCGCTGCGCCAAGCCCTCATTCAGCCATACGGGGCAACGCCCGCCGGTCATCTGATGGATAAAGGAATGCACCATTTCATGCTTCAAAATACTTCGCAACTCCTGGTTCATGCTCGTCATCCCCTGCACGGGAACCCGAATTTTTCCATCGTTCAGGGCACCGACCCAATTGGGCGCGCGGGTCACATTGGTAAATTGCTCTTGCGTGTAGAGGACCACGGGAATAGGCTCCCGGGGCACGAAGTCCAAAGCAGTTTGCAGCTCTTGGAATAGACTCTCCAGTGTTTGCAAAACTTCGCGGCTGAAAGCAGAGGGAATTTCTGATCCTTCCCAGCTTAGCTGGAAATTGCTGCTGGAGGACTGCGTAAAGTCTGCTACGACTTCGCCTTCGCTCTCCACTTTCCGTATGCGCGCTTGCAATATGTCATCCGGGCGCAAGCTGTGTGCTTGCCGCCAGTAACGCAATGCCTTTTCGGGGCCTTCGGTGGCGTAGTAGGCGTAACCCAAAAGCGTTAAAACGTCGGGGGAATTCGGGGCCATGCTTTGGGCCAACAGCAAGTGGTCCAGCGCCTCGCCGGGTCTCTGTTGCGCAATATCTAGATGCGCCGCCAGCAACAATGCGTCCAGATTTCTTCGGGCCAGACGCAGCGCATCTTCCGCCCAGCGGCTGGCATTTACAATCCGTTTTTCTAATGTCTCGAATACCGCCGCGATTAAATATGCTTTCACTGCGGTTTGGAGTTCTAGTTCACCCTGATTAGCTATGCTGGCGATTGACTTCAGCCGGTCTTCATCGACTTTCCCGTTGCGCACGACGCCTTCCGTGTCCGGCGGCAGCGTTTGAATTTGGCCGGAAAGCTCCTTCACAATTTCTTCATCCACCTGCGCGGATGAGTGTAGGCTGTCTTCTCCAGAGCCCTCTTCAATCCGCACGACCAACGATTTGGGCAGCGATACCCGGCCGCTTTCACCTTCGTAAAATACTTTTTCTCCCTCTATCCAGACATTCTCGGCATTAATCGAGCGGCCATTTTTCAACACGATCACTTCGGCCAGTGTATTTACTGCCAAGGAAAGAAGACCCAGGATCAGGATTATTTGCTTCATGCTGTTGAAATACCCAAATTTAGAATTTCCGCCTTTATTTTATCAAAGCTGGCTCTGGTATCCAGTCAATTCCTGTTTCGCTGAGTACCACCGAAGTTTCGTCAATGTCCACCCGGTTGCCCCTTGCTCGAAAACGGCTTTTTCATCAATAGAACTAGCGGTATGAGCAGCAGGAAAAGAAATCCCAGAAGCCAGTAGATATCGATAAAGGCCAGCATGCCGGCTTGCCTCCGAACGAGGTTGAAAACAATTCCGTAGCTTTGCTGCGAGGGATCAAAGGCTTGCGTTCCGCCGGCCACCAGAGCGGAGCGCAAACCCTCTGTATACTGCCCCGACTGCATGTCATAGGCGTTTACGTGCTGGCCCAGCATATTGATGTATTTCTGCTGGCCGCGCGAAAGCCATGTCGCAACCGCCGCGATTCCGACTCCCGCTCCCAGGTTTCTCAATAAGGCATAAATGCTCGTGGCATTTCCTGTGGCTTCTTTTGCTATCGGAGCCATGGTGATCATCGTCAGCGGCACAAACACAAATGCCAGCGCAAATCCTTGCACCACTTGCGGCCAAAAGAAATCCCAGTATCCTGCGTTCAGATTCAGCCGCGCAAAGCCGAACATCGTGCTCGCGCCCAGAGTCAAGCCAAATATCAAAAGCTTGCGCGGATCAAACCGCGATGCCAGAGTGCCTGCAAAGGGCATTGCGATCATCGAGCCGATCCCGCGCGGCGCGGTAGCAAATCCGGCTTGAATGGCTGGATATCCCATAAATGTTTGGAGCATCAGAGGCAGCAAAACCATGCTGCCGTAGAGCACAAAGCCGATCACCATGATCAAACTCACGCCTGTCGCATAAGTGATATTTTTAAAGACTCGCAACTGCACCACCGGGTTCTCGCTTCGTAATTCATGAACCAGGAATATAACCAGCGATGCGATTGCGAGAATTGCCAGCATCCAGATGAATTCGGATTCAAACCAGCCTTCCAGTTGTCCCAGGTCGAGGAGCATTTGAAAAGCCCCGATTCCAACCACCAAAAGTCCAATGCCCCAAAAGTCGATGCGTTTTGAAAGCCTCTTGAGATACGGCGGATCAACCATGTGCCGGCTGAGCAAATAAATGGATATGATCCCGACCGGGATGTTGATGTAGAACAGCCACCGCCAGCTATAGTTTTCCGTGATCCAGCCACCGAGCATTGGTCCCAGCAATGGCGCGGTCACAAAACCTAGTCCTAAAAAGCCCATCGCCTTGCCGCGTTTTTCTACTGGAAATGTTTCCCACAACACCGCTTGCGTCTGCGGCTGAAGGTTTCCTCCCATAGCCCCCTGGATAATGCGGCAAATCACCAGGAAGGGCAGGTTTGGAGCTAAACCACACAAGATGGATGCCCCAGTAAAACCCGCCACTGCTGTAATCAGCAGCTTCTTGCGCCCGAAGTGGCTCGCCAGCCAGCCGGTGAGCGGCAACACGATGGCATTCGCCACCAGGTACGATGTTAAAACCCAAGTCGCTTCTTCCGTTGTGGCTGAAAGGTTAGAAGCAATGTGCGGCAATGACACATTGACGATGGTCGTATCGAGCACTTCCATGAAAGTGCACGACATCACCGTGACGGCGATCAACCAGGGATTCACTTCCCGGGGGGAGGATATATTCTCTGCCATTTATTCTTTCGTTATGGGCACAGCGACGGCGCTCAATACCATCGCGCATACCTCGGGTAGGCCCAGCGCGGCATTGATCATGGCGTGGTAAAGGTGCCGGTCTTGCCAGTTATGCCCGTAGTAATGACTGATGTAGGCAGCCCGTATGTGGTCCATGGTATCGAGCAGTGCTTCTGGGTGTTCGTTCTCCAGCATCCTCTCGCGAATGGTCCGGATTCTCGCCTCCCTCGGTGCATAAAGGAATAAGTGAAAGGTGTCTGTCCGTTTGTTCAATAGGCATTGCCCGCCTCGCCCCACGATGATGCAATTGCCGATCGCTGCGGCTTCTTCGATCATCCTTCTGGATATCGCCACAACACGGTCCGCGTCCAGCATCTCGGTTTCATCCCAGTCCGCGACTCCTTCAAACGCTCCAAATCGAAATGATTCTTTTGCCAGCCGATGCAGCCAAGGATCAATTTTCTCGTCAAACTGCTCTGCAAAAGATGCGGAAACTTGCATTTTCCGGGCCACCTCCTCGATCAATGCCTTGTCGAGCAGCCGCCAGTTCAGCCGCTTTGCGAGTTGTTCCGCCAGCACCGCCCCGCCGCTTGCATATTCCCTGGCAATCGTTATCACACGATGCATGCCCATTCCTATCTCACCATCACCGTGGGCACCACGCTCATGCCGGGCCGCAGTAAATGCTCCGGGTCCTGCCCTTTCTCGATGACAATTTTCACAGGCAGGCGCTGCACCACCTTCACGAAATTCCCTGAAGCGTTCTCCGGCGGCAGCAAACTGAATTTGGCTCCCGTGGCGGCTGCGACGCTATCCACGTGACCTTCGTACTTCTTTCCGCCGTAGGCATCCACGGAAATGACCGCGCGCTGCCCAGGCCGGATGTTGCGCAACTGCGTTTCCTTGAAATTGGCCGTCACCCACACATCCTCCAAAGGAACGATGGCCAGCAACGGCTGGCCGGGTTGCACATTCTGACCCGGTTCAACGCTGCGCTTGCTGACGATTCCATCTACGGGCGCGCGAATCGCCGTAGCTTCCAAATTAAGCTTCGCTTGTCGCAACGCAGCCTCCGATTGCGCCATTCTTGCTTTGGCGGAGTCGGCTTGCGCCCTCGTGATCGCCAACTGCTGCGGAGCTGTGCGCGCCGCCTGGAGCGTTGCCTCCGCTTGCGCCAGCTTCGCTTGTTCTTGAGCAGCTTTGCTGGCGGCTGATTGCAACCCCATCTCGGCATTTGCTTGTAAAGCTTGCGCGGCTTCCACTGCGGCGCGATTGGAATCTGCTGCCGCTCGCGCAGCCTCCGATTGTTGTTGTGAAATCACTCCGCTCGACAGCAATTGCTGCATGCGCTCCAGGTCGCGGCTCGTTTTTTCAGCATTCGCCTGTGCCAGCCGTAATTGCGCCTGGGCAGCGACATGAGAAGCCCTTGCTGCTTCGGTAGCGCGCTGGGCTGCTTCCAGGCTGGCTCGCGCTGCTTCCAATCCTGCTTCGGCGTCCGAGAGCTTGCTGGCCGTAGTCTCAGAAACGATGGGCACATTCGACAGGCTCGCGCTGTAGTTCGCTTCTGCCTCGTCGTAGTTTCCCTGCGCGCGGTCTGCGGCCAGCATGTAATCTTCCGGGTCAATTTCCACCAGCATCGCGCCTGCTTCAACCCGCTGGTTGTTATCCACCATAACCCGGAGGACTTTGCCTCCCACTTTGGCGCTCACCGCGTAAATGTGCCCGTCGATCTGTGCATTGTCCGTGCTCTCCCGGCCTTCGTAGTACCACCACGCTCCGGCCACAGCGATCAGTACAACCGCTCCTGCGATCAGCAAGACAGACTTATTTCTAATGCGTTCCATAGCGGATGGCCGCTGCTCCCTAAATTCGTTGCCCCCACTAGATTGCGTTTCCTGCGTTTTGGTATCCAATGCTTGAGTCATCTTTTAACTTTCCTTGTTCTTGGCTTTTTGCTATTTCCGATCCCCTGCCAAATCAGGTCTGTTAGAAACTCGGCGTCTCGCTCCGCCTTCACCCGTTCTCCGCTGAGCAACCGCCTCGCAATGAGCGCTCGCGTCATGTCATAGATCGCGAAGGACGCCGCCGTTGTTTGGAGCGGGCGAATCAACCTTTGTTCTATGCCCTCTTTCAACACGGACTCCAGCAATTGCGCCTGCTTTTCCTGAAGGTCCTTGAAATTTTTGCTGACGCCGCCTGAGGCGGTTAACAGGTTGCCGAGATCGGAGTGGTAGATGCGGAAAAAATCGCGGTTTTCCTCGAAGTAATGCAGCCGCGTAAAAATAAAAGTCCGCAACTTCTCCTGCACGCTCTGCGCTCGATCCACATTCCTCCGGGTTTCTTCGTACAATGCCAGGATACCCTCTCGCAACGCAGCCATGTAAATATCGCGCTTGGAGCGATAATACAAATACAGCGTTCCCTTCGCGATGCCCGCCGCGCTGGAGATGTCCTCCACCTTCGTCGCCGCAAATCCCTTTTTGGCAAATACATTCCGCGCCGCATCCAGAATTTGCGCGCAACGATACTCTGACAAAACTTCCCGCCGTTTTTTCTGTGTTGCCGCCATCGCTGTACTGACTGACCAGCCAGTCATTTTATTTTACTGCGAGTCTGGCGTTCGATCAACGCTGATTGTATGAATAAGCTGGTAATACTATTGCAGGCGCCTAGAAGTTGCCATCCACGCTCGCCCACAGGTACCACGCCGCCACCGAGCGGTACGGCCGCCACCGCTGTCCCAGCTTCTCGACCTTGTCAGGGAACGGAACCGTCCGCATCCGATACAGCCGTTGCACGGCCTTTTGGATCCCCAGGTCCGTCGCCGGCATCACGTCAGGGCGTCCCAACGTGAAAATCAGAAACATTTCCGAAGTCCATCTGCCAATCCCTTTCACTTGGCAAAGATGTGCGATGACTTCCACGTCATTCATTGAATCGATGCGGGTCAAGAGCAGCGAACGGTCCATCATTCGCTTGGACAGGTCTTTCAGGTAGCTGATTTTCTGCCGCGATATGCCCACGCTGCGGAGATCGCTTTCCGGCGTTTCGTGAATTTCTTTCGCAGTCGGGAAACGTTTGGTGGCGTAAAGACTGCGGAAGCGATTGAGAATCGTCCCCGCTGCCTTCGTGCTTAATTGCTGATAAAGTATTGCTTCCACCAGCGATGGAAAGTGCTGATCTTTCCAAGTCAGGCTGAGCTGACATGGACCTACCTTTTGAATTAATCCCCCAAGCCGTTCATCAGCTTCGGAAAGCTCCCGTGATGCTTTCACTAAAATAGATTGCGTGACTGGATGTTGTTTCGTATCAAATATCATTTATTTCCCGCCGCCTATTTGGCACATGAATACTATATTGGATGTCCTCCGGGAGGAATACCCAACCCCGCCGGACCTCACTCCGATTATAATTGTTCTACCTCTATATTTTCACGATGCCGTTATCAGGATTCCATCCCGCCGTCTCCGAGTGGTTCCAAACCGCTCTGGGCGCGCCGACCGAGCCGCAACGCTTAGGCTGGCCAGCCATTCGCAAGGGCGAGGACACGCTCATTGCCGCTCCTACAGGCAGCGGCAAAACCCTCGCGGCATTTCTTTCTGCCATCGACTCTCTGATCCGCCAGGGGGTCTCCGGTTCTCTTCAGGATGAACTGCAAGTCCTTTACGTTTCTCCGCTCAAGGCTCTGAGCAACGACGTACAGCAGAACCTGTCGATTCCGCTATCCGGGGTACAGAATGTTCTGTGGAAGATGGGCCTGCTGTCGCCGGAGATTCGCGCTTGGGTGCGCACCGGTGACACGCCGCAAGCCGAGCGGCAGAAAATGCTGCGTCATCCGCCTCATATCCTCGTCACCACTCCGGAATCCTTATTCATATTGCTGACCGCAGCCAAAAGCCGCGACATGCTACGCACCGTGCGCACGGTTATTATCGATGAAATCCACGCCGTAGCCCGCGACAAGCGCGGCTCGCACCTTGCGCTGTCTTTGGAGCGGCTGGATGCGCTGGCTTTGGCGAAGCCGGTTCGCATTGGTCTTTCCGCCACGCAAAATCCCATCGAGGAAATCGCCCGCTTCCTGGTGGGCACACGCGGCCTGGATAAAAAAGGGCATCCGGTTTGCAAGATCATCGACACCGGTCACGCACGCAAGATGGAACTGGAAATCGAGATTCCCTCCTCACCCTTGAGCGCTGTTTGCTCGAACGAAACTTGGGAGGAAATTTACGATCGTCTGACTGTTCTGATTCAAGCCGAGCGCACCACGCTCGTTTTCGTCAATACGCGCCGCATGGCGGAGCGCGTCGCCATGCATCTGAGCGACCGGCTTGGTGAAGACCAGGTGACCTCGCACCACGGCAGTCTGTCGCGCCAGCAGCGGTTGCGCGCCGAGCATCGGCTCAAGGCCGGGCAATTGAAAGCCCTGGTCGCCACGGCATCTCTTGAGCTGGGCATTGACATCGGCACAGTCGATCTCGTTTGCCAAATTGGTTCGCCGCACTCCATCGCAACTTTCTTGCAGCGCGTGGGTCGCTCCGGTCACCACTTGAGTGCTGTTCCTCGCGGCAAACTTTTCGCAATGAGTCGCGACGAATTGATCGAATGCGCCGCTCTTTTGCGCGCCGTCCGCCGGGGCGCGCTTGACCGGCTCATCATTCCTGAAAAGCCGCTGGACATCCTGGCGCAGCAAATCGTCGCCGCCGTCGCCACTGGCGAGTGGGAAGAAGACCATCTTTACCGGCTCTGCCAGTCCGCTTATCCCTACCGCCAACTCTCGCGCCATGAATTCGACGAGATCATTCGTATGCTGTCCGAAGGGTTCAGCACTCGCCGGGGCCGCAGCGGCGCGCACATACACTATGACGGCATAGGTGGCCGCATCCGTGCCCGGCGCGGAGCGCGCTTGGCTGCCATCACTTCCGGCGGCGCCATCCCGGACAACGCCGATTACCAGGTCATCCTCGAGCCGGAAGGCCTCTTTGTCGGCACGGTCAATGAGGATTTCGCCATTGAAAGTATGCAGGGAGACATCTTCCTACTCGGCAACACCGCCTGGAAAATCCTCCGCGTCGAGCAAGGATCGCTGCGTGTCGAAGACGCCCACGGTGAGCCGCCTACCATTCCCTTCTGGCTGGGAGAGGCTCCTGCACGCACAGCCGAGCTTTCCGCGGCAGTTTCCGATTTGCGCGAAGGCATCGATATTCGCCTCGGCGACCCGCAGGAGGCCATGCGTTGGCTCCAGATGGAAACCGGAGTCAGCGAAGTTCAGGCGCGGGAAATGGTCGAATACCTGGAAGCTACGAAAAAAGTCCTCGGTGTCATCCCCACACAGAAAACACTGGTCCTCGAACGCTTCTTCGATTCGAGTGGCGGCATGCAACTGGTGGTCCACTCGCCTTTCGGTGGCCGCATCAATCGCGCCTGGGGCCTGGCGCTCCGCAAACGTTTTTGCCGCAGCTTCAATTTCGAGTTGCAAGCCGCAGCGGATGAAAACGCCATCGTCATCTCGCTAGGCCCCCAGCACAGCTTCCCGCTCCACGACGTTTTCTCCTTCCTGCACCCTAACACCGCCGAGCACCTCTTGATTCAAGCGCTGCTGGCGGCTCCTATGTTTCAGACTCGCTGGCGCTGGAACGCCTCCCGCTCGCTCGCTATCCTGCGGCACCAGGGCGGTCGCAAAGTCCCTGCGGCATTGTTGCGCATGCGCTCCGACGACTTGCTGATCGCCGTTTTTCCAGACAGCGCCGCCTGCCCGGAAAACCTGTCTGGTGAGCTTGAAGTTCCGGATCACCCGCTGGTCCGCCAAACAATTTACGATTGCCTGCATGAGGCAATGGATATCGACGGCTTTCTCAATTTGCTTCGCAACATGCAAGCAGGACAATTGCAGCTTGTCGCTTGTGACACGATGGAACCGTCGCCGCTCTCGCATGAAATTCTGAACGCCCGGCCTTACGCTTTTCTGGATGATGCTCCGCTCGAAGAGCGCCGCGCCCGCGCCGTGCAAACCCGCAGAACGCTCGATTATCTTTCCGCCGATGATATTGGCAAGCTTGAGCCGGAAGCCATCGGCTTGGTCTGTGAGCAGGCCAGGCCTCAGGCAGCCAACGCAGATGAACTCCACGACGTTCTCATGCTCGCTGGCTTTCTCGGCGCGTCGGAACATCCTGAATGGAATTCGCTCTTTGAGGAACTCTGCTCCTCACGCCGTGCCGCGCGTCTTGCAACAGCCAGCGGCATCACCTTGTGGATCGCCGCCGAGCGCAAGCGGCAATTTGATGTCATCTATCCGGGTGCTGTCTATTCCTCTGCAATTGAAGCACCTTCTCGCGGGCAACCCGATTCCTGGTCCAAAGAAACTGCGCTGGTCGAAATAGTCCGTGGCCGCATGGAAACCCTCGGCCCGGTAACGGCGATCTCCATTGCCGGATCGATGGGCATTGACCTGACTGAAGTAGAAACCTCGCTGCGTGCACTGGAGCGAGAAGGCTTCATCCTCCAAGGCCGTTTCTCCGGCGTTAAAGAAACCGAATGGTGCGACCGCCGCTTGCTGGCTCGCATTCATCGCGCCACTCTCGACCGCTTGCGCAAGGAAATTGAGCCGGTCACCACGGCCGACTTTTTCCGGTTTCTCTTTGCCTGGCAGCATCTCGACCCTGTTTACAAGGCCGATGGGCCGCTCGGCTTGGCTGGCATCTTGGACATGTTCCAGGGTTATGAAATTCCCGCATCGGCGTGGGAATCTCAAATTCTTCCCGCCCGCATGTTGCGTTACGATCCAGCCTGGCTCGATCAGCTTTGCTTCTCCGGGGAACTGGTCTGGCTGCGCCTTTTTCCGCCTCCTGAGCGCAATGGCCGACAGCCGGAGGCCAATCGAGCCTGTCCGGTCGCGCTCCTGAACCGCAATCACATGGAAGATTGGCTGCACCTCGCTTCCACAACTTACCTGTCACACAATTGCGCCAGGCTCGGCAGCACGGCACAGCGTGTGCTGGAGTATCTGCAATCCAGAGGCGCGTGTTTTTTCCAGGAGATCGTCAGCGGAACCAAGCTCCTGCGCACCGAAGTTGAAATTGCTTTGCGCGAGTTGATCGCTGCTGGCCTGCTTACAGGAGACGGCTTCGCGGGCTTGCGCGCGCTGGTCATCGCCCCGGACAAATCTCTCGGCACGAGCAATACAAAGCACAAGGATGGTCGTCCGGGCGTGCTGCCCGTCATGCCGCCCACCGCAGGGCGCTGGTCCATTCTGCGCCGGGACAACGGCCTGTCTGAAAGCAGCCCCACGGACCCTGCCGAATTGTGTGCCAGGCAGTTGCTGCGGCGCTACGGCGTTGTCTTTCGCCGTCTGCTTGAGCGCGAATCCGGCATACCCTCCTGGCGTGAAATTTTATATGTTTTGCGGCGCTTGGAAGCGCGCGGCGAGATTCGCGGCGGCCGCTTCGTCGCCGGTTTTTCGGGAGAGCAATACGCGCTGACGGAAGCCATTCAAGTTCTCCGGACCATGCGCCGCCACCCTGCCAGCGGCCAATTCATCACCATCTCCGGCGCCGACCCGCTAAACCTGGCGGGCATCCTCACGCCCGGTGAAAAAGTAGCCTCGTCAGCGAACAACCGTCTGCTTTTCCGGGACGGCGTTCCCATCGCTGCCCGCGAGGCCGGTACTCTGATCGAGTTGCACCCGTCTGCTAAAGATTTTCAAAAGGAAATGAAAGACCGGCTCCGCTGAACCGAAGCGTCAAACCGCTACACGAACACCGTGAGCATTCTCAACTACATCCCGAAGAACCCGGAAAAGCTGCGACCCAGCGCCAGTTTCCACGTTTTCGCCCGCTCTCGCACAGGAATTTGCGCCATGTCATCGAAGATCGTATACACCACGGGTATCGCCAGCAGTGTTAGCAAGAAACACAGCGTCTGGCCTCCGACAATCACCACGCCGATGGGCGCACGCGTTGACGCCCCTGCGCCGGTGCCGAGCGCGGTCGGAATCATGGCCACGATAATCGAGAGTGTCGTCATCAGGATCGGTCTTAGCCGCGCGCGGTTGGCTTCGATGATCGCCGTATGCCGATCATAGCCGTGCTCCCTTCGCAGGCGGTTGGTAAAATCAATTTGCAAGATGGAATTTTTCTTCACAATCCCAAACAGCAGCAGAATGCCGATAGCCCCGAACATACTCAGGCTTTGGCCCGTGAAGAAAAGAGCAATTAGCGCGAATGGTACCGCGAGTGGCAGTGAAGCCAGAATCGTTATGGGGTGCACAAAGCTTTCAAACTGCGCCGCCAGCACCATGTACATGAAGACGAATGCCAGCACGAACGCAACCAGGAAATTGCCGATTAAATCCTGAAATATTTTCCCAAAGCCGATAAATACGTAATCGTAACCGACCGGCAACCCGGCTTCCTGGATGATCTTTTCCGTATCTTGCAGCGCCTGACCTAGCGGCGCGCCGGTTTCCAGATTGGCATTGAAGGTCACTTGCCGCTGACGGTTATAGCGGTCGATCTGCACAGGCCCGGTGCCGCGCACCACGGTCGCCACGTTGTCCAGCCTCACCAGCCGCCCTGCGGCTGTCGGAGCCATCAAGCTTCCCAGCGATTCCGGATTCTTGCGCTGTTCAGGCCGCACCCGCATCAGCACCTCGTACAGCTCATCGCCATCCTTGAATTTGGTGATCTCGGTTTCGCCCGACAGCATCAGCCGCATCGTTTCCGCAATGGAAGTCACGTCCACGCCCAGGTCCGCGGCCTTTTCACGGTTCACCGTGATATGCACTTCCGGGTTTCCGTAATTCAGTGATGTATCCACATCGCGCAGGATGGGAATTTTCTTCATGCTCTCCAATATTTTGCCCGACAGTCGCGACAGTTCCGCGAGGTCCGGGCCGCGCACGCCCACGTTCACTGGTGTATTGCGCCACGCCGAAGTGCTGATCGCCCCCACGTTTTGCACGCTCAGGATCACGCCCGGTATCTCCTGCAACGACGCCCTCGCCCGGTCCATCAGCTCAAACTGCGTCTCTTCCCTTTGCTCGTGTTCTGTCAAGCGCACATACACCGACCCTGTCGTTACGCCGCCGCCAGCGGCTGAACCTGCCGTGGTCAGCAGATGCTGGATGTGCGGTAACTGTCGGATGTGGTCTTCCACTTCCCGCAGAATAGCTTCGGTCCCTTCCAGCGATGTTCCTTCGGCCGTCTTGACGGCTACCTCGAACTCGTTCTGGTCGTCGTTGGTGATAAAGTCTTTGCCGATCAGCATTCCCAGCGGAATCATGCTCAGGAAAGTCAGCACGCAGACCGCGATCACTGTTTTGCGATGTCCCAAGCTCCACTCCAGCACCCGGATGTAGTGTGTCTCGATCCAGTGATAAAACTTCAGGTCTTTGGAACTATGGTGACTCTCGCCTTCGCTATCTTTCTTCTTCACTTTCAGGTACC
>MEKX01000023.1:0-9568 GCA_001767075.1 Acidobacteria bacterium RIFCSPLOWO2_12_FULL_54_10
ACTTTTGTCATCAATTAAGAAGGATTTACGGAAGGCTGTTAGAGCTTCGGCTAGTCCAGTTAAGCCCAAGAAGAGGTAGAAAATCCGTTCCATAAATAGAAGGTATCATGGGGAATTACTTTTGTCAAGTAAATAAGCGTGACTTTAGTCGTGCCGTAACCGCCGCTTGAATACAGCGGTTTCAACCGCTGAGGTCTTTAGTCCCCAAGTTTCGACACTTTGCCGCCGCCCCCCCCTGTTAAACTTATTCGTGAGATTTCCAACTCCCTTACTGCGCACTCTGTTACACTTTCCCCAAACGTTCTGACAGGAGGGTGTCATGGCAGGCCTGTATCGAATCATCATGGGGGCAAGCTGGGCTTTGGGTTTGCTAAGCCTGTTTGCTTCTATCGTCCTAAAACTCGTCCCCGGTTTGCGCATGCTGGTGAACACCGACTCGCGCGGCGCAATATTCTTCGCCATCGCGCTTTTCTTGTGCGCGCTCGCCACGCGGCAAATGCAGCAGACTGCATCACCCGCCCCGTAAGCCCGGACCGAATCAGCGGAGGTCATGCGCCGTTCCTGGTGCGGGTAGCCGTGGTGAGTTTATCATGAGCAACATCGAAGGGCTTGTCCTGAGCTTGCCGAAGGGCGCCTGTCGAAGGGACAGTAATAGAGCGGCCACGCACTCCCTTCACGCCAGCAAACGTCATTGTCGCCCGACTGCGATTGACTATGTGATTCTCCCAGAGTCTTATCAGGGGGAAATTGATCAACTTGTATCCCTGCTCTTCCGCGTACGTTTCGCCCAACGCGCGAAGCGGTAGCCCCGGCAAACGCGTCTATGCATCGCCGCTATCTGAACAATCTCAGCCGCACGCACTGCGGCTAACAAATCAATCCACCAGAAATCGCAATATCAAATTGATGAGGCTGAGGATGATTGCGCCGACGAACGCAGCGAAGAATCCGCTCACTAAAAATCCGGGCACCAGCCACGAGGCCAGCTCCAGCATCAGCGCGTTGATCACGAACCAAAATATTCCTAGCGTGAGGATTGTAAGCGGAAGCGTCAGAATTTTCAGGACGATGCCGAGCGTGGAATTCACAAAGCCGATGACGATTGCGGCCAGCAACGCGGCGAGCACTCCGCTGACTTCAAACCCGCGGACGACCTGCGAAACCACCAGCAGGCTCAGCGCGCTCAGCAGCCAGTGAATCAGAATTTTCTTCATGCTCCATTTTAACCCGCCCGCCACAGTTCGGTTCTCTCGGTTCTCACGGTTCCTTCGGTTGTTCCAATATGGAACATTTTGAGCTCAAAATTGGCGATTTGATGGAACCGAGAGAACCGAGGGAACCGATTCGACACAAGGAAATATTGGATGGAAAGTTTGGAAGAAAATTGATCAATGGAGGGAAGGCTCTTTTACTGAACCTTCCCTCGAAGACAGATTCAGAAAATCACGGCATGCACTATTTGAATACGGCTTTCTTGCCGCGATCCACAAACTCCAGCGCTTCGTCTACGACGGTTTTACCTTTCTCGTAATACCCTTTGCCTTTTTCAAAGACCTCATGGCCGCCTTCGCGAACCCGATCAATGCTTTCATCGGCCATACCTTTCAGATATTTACGAGTCTCTCGTCCAGACTTCGGCGCAAACAGCAATGCAACTCCGGCTCCAATGCCCAACCCGGCCAGGAGCCACAGGAACTTGTCACTTCGATTGTTTGTCATGTTGGTTGCCTCCTCTTCAGATCTGACAGGCAATTAATAGTAATTCCATTTTACCACCACGGAGCGCTTGTAAAGATTTTTTATATCGCTCCATTTATTTAGAATCACTGGCGAGTCATTGAGGTTGCCTGCTAGTCGATAAGATATTGAATAGAATGCCAGTTAGCCGTGCCCGGGCAACAGCACGGTTTGCCGGAAGTCCTCTGACTTCATCACGATCTTGTCGCACATTTCATACAGTCGGGAGTAAACGCGCTCGCCGATGCGGTCCCGCAGCGTATCGCCGATGGAATACTTGCCGCTGGGGCTGCGCTTTTGCACGGCGTCGGAATCATCCGGCAGATTGGAGGTCAAAATCGTGGGCAGCTTTTCGTTGTAGCGATGATTCAAAATGTAGGTGACCGTGTCTTCCACCCAATCGGTGACGCGGTTCGCTCCCAAATCGTCAATCAACACGACGCTGGTTTCCAGCACGGGTTGCAGGACCTGCGATTCAGTGCTGAGGGAAACAGGATTGTAGCTATCGCGAATTTTTTGCAATAATTCCTGGAAGGAAATAAACAAGCAATCCGCGCTCTTGTTCAACATCAGATGTTTCAGGATGGCGACGGAGAGGTGCGTTTTGCCCACGCCCGGAATGCCGATGAACAAAAGGCCGCGCTCGACCAAGGGATAATCGTTTGCAAAGGCTTGCGCCTTCCCCTTCGCAAACTTCAGACTATCATTCAATCCGTCAAACCCTTCAAAACTGCATTCACGATACCGGCGGGGGATGCGCGCGTGATCCAGCCACCAGCTTTCATCGCGGGGCTGCTGGCGGCACTGGCAAACATCAACGGCGCGAATGCCCTGTTTTTCAACAGGGCGCCAACCCGTCCCGTCGCACAGTGGGCATTGCTTAGCTTGGTTAAGTTTCATACTGGATGCCATGAGCGATAGCTTACCACGCGGCGGGCGATGGATTGCGAAGGAAGCGATTCAAAGCTTTAAAACAATGCCTTCATTGGCCACGGCAATCGTATTGCGAGAGGTTCTCTTGGCTAGATACATGGCCTCATCGGCCAGCCGGATCAGATCGTCCTTGTCGCGGGAATCATCGGGAAAGGAGGCCAAGCCGAGGCTGGCAGTCAGGTGGAGATTCAAACCTTCCAGCTTCAAGAACTTTTCTAATCCGATTAAATGGTGGAGACGACGTGCGACATTGATGGCGGAGCGCCTGGGCGTTTGCGGCAGAAGGATGACAAACTCATCGCCGCCATACCGAAAGCCAAAATCGATCAGGCGCAGGTGTCTCTTGATCAAAGCGCCCATTTCTTCCAGCACTTTGCTGCCCGCCAGATGGCCATGCTGATCGTTGACCTGCTTGAAGTGATCCAGGTCAATGAAAATCAGCGAGAAATCGTAATGATGGCGGGTAGAACGGTAAATTTCCGCTTCCAACACAGAGTGCAAGTGGCGGCTATTGTAAAGGCCCGTCAAGTCATCGGTGATTGTTAGCTCATGAATGCGCTGCACATAGCGAGCGTTCTCGATAGCGATAGCCGCGTAATCCGCCAAAGCCTGCAAACGGAACAAGTCGTTCTCATCGAGTTGCATCTCAGCCACATAATTAACCAATTCGATGACGCCTAGAATTTTATCGCGGCCTTTTACCGGCACACAGACAATGGATTGCGTTTTGGTTTGGGTGACATCATCCACGCGAGGAGTAAATCTTTTATCTTTGGAGACATTCGGAATAATCAAAGGTTCGCCGTGCTGAACAACCCAACCGGCAATTCCTTCCTTTGGATTTAATCGTACTTGCTTTAGGGTGTCCGCACCTTCTCCTATCGCGATTTCGAAATAGAGTTCCCCGGTTTTTTCATCGACCAGCAGGAGCGACCAAGTGTCGGGACGGAAGAATTCGCTGATCTGTTCCATGACCTTCTGCAAGACTTGATTCAGGTCGAGCGTCGAGGTCAAGGCTTTGCCCACTTCGTGAAAGACGGAAAGTTCTTTAATCTTCCGTTCCAGATCTGGCGGCTTGGCTAAATATTTTTCTTCCATAGTCCCCATAAACAGCACTGCTATGCGCTTCCCGAAATGATAACAGGCCAGCAAAGGCAGAGCAACGAAGCGTTTAGAATTGTTTATCCAAACGTCCCATTTGAGGCTCTACCTGCATCTCGCAAGGATAAGGATGCTTAATGAAAATCAATCGAGTCTTTTCTCCGGCAGGTGTCGGGCGGGGATCATCGCCGGTGAAACCGATTCAGAGCCATGACCGTAAGCGAGTAAGCCCGCTCCCTGACGGTCGCGGCTCTGATGGGATAGACAGTAATTGGAGCTAATGGAGGGTAATATCAGAAGAGAAAATCTAATCCGAAGCAGCCGATTGCAATTCCATGGTGCTTGGCGCAGACATTAAGGAAAGATTTGATTCGGGCAAGGTAACCAATTCCCAAAGCGATCGGTCCTGAACTAGTTTCAGAACCAGAGCCGTGTGCATGGCGTGGCCAGCACGCTCCGCGACCACATGCGCCCGGAGCGGGTAACCGATGAGCGCGAGGTCGCCGATTAAATCCAAAACCTTGTGCCGGGAACACTCATCCGGGAATCGCAAGCCCTCCGAGTTCATGATCGAGTCACTGGAAAAGACGACGGCATTAGCCAGCGATCCGCCGCGAACCAATCCCATGTCCTTCAGTTGAGAAATTTGATCCAGAAAGCCAAAGGTGCGTGCCGGAGCAATTTCCCGAGCATACTCTTCGGGAGTCATTTCCATTTCCAGTTGCTGATTTCCAACAAGAGGGTGGGGGAAGTCGATGGAACTAGAGATGCGGAAACCGTCATACGGGTAAACGGCGATGCGTTTAGCTCCATCCACCACCTCGACCGCCTCCAAGATTTTCATATACTGCCGTGGGGCCCGCTGCTGGCGTCGTCCAGCTTGCTCGATCATTTTAAGAATCGGCGCCCCGCTGCCGTCCAGTATGGGCAGCTCCAGAGAATTAATTTCGATAATCGCATTGTCAATTTCCATAGCCATGAGCACGGACAGGAGGTGCTCTGTAGTAGAAATCAACACTCCCCTTCTCATCAGGCTGGTCGCGTAACTTACCCTGGCTATATGCTTCCAGGAAGCGGGTATTTCAAAATCATCCAGATCAATGCGCCGGAAAACAATCCCCTTGCTGGCAGGCGCGGGCAACAACCGAATCCGCACATCAACAGCGCTATGCAGACCAATTCCCGACGCCTCTACAGGGCGAGCAAGAGTGTGCTGGAATTTCATATATCTTCCATGTAGAGCAATTCAAGACCCGTTCATGAATGCATATAACTTATTGATAATATAAGGCAATAAAAATACAGACAGAGTAACATGTACCATTATTACCACAATCCTGACGACAATTAGCCAGATTAACCAATATGGTTCATTATTTACGCACGCAGCCTCGCAACCTGTGGAAAAGGAGAACTACTGCATGAGATCGTAAATAACAGGCCACCGATTTGGAATAAATAAATCATAGGAGTAAGCTAGCTTGACTGAATTGAAAGGTTTTGCTATAAATTTACATATTTCAGGATGGATTCAAGGCGCTTACCTTAAGTTATGGCTAAACTGAAGACGAAAACGAAGAAAAAGAAACCAGCAAGAGTATCCGGGAAGAAAGTGTTACCTGCAAAGGGAAAATCTAAAACTTCCAAGCAGCCAAAACCCAAGAGCAAGAAACCAAAAGCTGCCGCCAAGACTCTCATTAAAAAGAAAAAGACCTCGAGGCAACCCAAGAGATCAACAAGCCGCCCTTTGAAACGCGTTTTATCTCCGAAGGAGGTAAAACATAAAAATAATCTGGAGTTATTTACGACCGCTATTAAACTTTTAGGTGATGGAACGACGAGCAAAGCAAAACACCTATTTGAAAAGCTGGCAAATACAGCGACACCGGATCTTGCAGAGAGAGCGAGGGTTTATTTGTCCATCTGTAAAAAGAAAACCGCTCGCCCCAGGGTTGATCTGAAAACAGTAGAAGACTTTTACAATAACGGGATTCGACTTGCTAATGAAGGCGACGCGCCAGGCGCAATGAACTATCTCTTGGAAGCATTGAAATTAGACCCGAAATGCGATTACATCTATTATGCCGTGGCGACGACGCACGCAGTGGGTGAAAACGCAGATGGGGCCCTTGAGTATCTGCAAAAAGCGATTCAGATTAACGGGAAAAACCGCATTCTGGCGCAAAAGGACCCGGATTTTTTCTTCCTAGAAGAAGACCCCAGATTTACAGAATTACTTTACCCAGAACCTCCAACCGATTGAAGAAAATCCCGGAACGCCAAAAAGAAAGCCTATGAGATTTGTGACTTTAGGAGGAGGAACCGGGCTTTCCACGCTTTTGCAGGGCCTGAAGCATCATCTGAAGATCGAAGGCGCCAGAGAGAAAGCGTCGATTCCCCATCCGCCGATTAAAATTGGGACCGAAGCTTGGATCACGGATCTGACCGCGGTGGTAACGGTTTCCGATGACGGCGGCAGCTCTGGGCGGTTGCGGCGGGAACTGAATGTGCTGCCGCCTGGGGATATCCGCAACTGCATGGTCGCGCTCTCCGAGGACGAAGCGCTCTTATCCCGGCTGTTTCAATATCGCTTTTCGAGCGGGCGGGGCTTGCGAGGACACAGTTTCGGCAACCTCTTCCTGACGGCGCTGACGGGAATCACGGGAGACTTCCAGGAAGCCGTGCGCATGACCAGCGAAGTGCTGGCGATTCATGGCCGAATTTTCCCTTCCACCATGTCGGACATTCGATTGGCAGCAACGCTGGAAAATGGCAGAGTGGTGCAGGGAGAAACGCGGATTTCACGGAGCCGGTCGATGATCCGGAGCATTCGGCTCGATCCGCCCAACTGCCGCCCGCTGCCGGAAACGCTGGAAGCCATAGCGAATGCCGATGTCATTACATTTGGGCCTGGGTCACTCTATACCAGCGTGATTCCGAATCTGCTAGTGCCCAAGGTAGCCCGCCAGATTGCATCATCGCAGGCAACTAAAATTTACATTTGCAATCTGATGACCCAGCCGGGCGAAACCACGGGGTTTTCCGCCTCGGACCACATCCGGGCAATTGAAAAACATTGCGGATTAAAAATATTGGATTACGTGCTCTTGAACAGCGCGCCGATTGCGCCGAGTCTGGAGCGCCGTTACCGTCAGCAGCGTTCGGAACCGGTCGGACATGATACGGAGCAGATTCGGAAACTCGGCGTACAGCAGGAAATCAGGCACTTGCTGAGCAAAGAAGGAAGCAAGCAGACCACGATAAAGCTGGTGCGGCATGATCCAAACCTGCTGGCAGCGGCGGTGATTGAGATTGCCGTTCAGCATAGAGCAAACAAAAAACGCAATATGCTAAAAAAATCTGGAACTTTTTCTGCGCAGACTCTACGCATTCGCTGAACTTCCCGCTACAATAGCCCGATGAACAAGCAATTCGCCGTAGCAATCCTGGGGGCTGGTCTAGGAACCCGGTTCAAATCCAAACGAGCAAAACTTTTGCACGAAGCAGGCGGGCGGAAACTCATTGAGCATGCCGTGAGGACGGCTGCGAAATTGTCGGCTAGCAAGATATTCGCTATCGTGGGATACCAGGCGGATGCGATTCAAAAAGCAATCACCGAAGCGGACAGTAAACTCGCGGGCGGAAAAGTTCGTTTCTTGCTGCAAGATAAGCCGTTAGGAACCGGCCATGCATTGAAGTGCGGGCAGAAAGAGCTTAGGGCAGCGGCGCCGCTGTTGCTGGTATATTGCGGCGACACTCCATTGCTGAGGCCTGAAACGCTGCGGGATTTTCTATCGTATCATCGACGTTTGAAGGCAACGGCCACGGTGATGACCGCCATCATGGCTGACCCGTCCGGCTATGGCCGCATGGTGCGATCCGCGGATGGACAAGTAGATGCCATCGTCGAACATAAGTCAGCTTCGGCAGACATCCTGGCGATCCGGGAGATCAATACTGGTATTTATTGCTTTGATACTAAAGAACTCTTTTCCCAGTTGGACCGGCTGAAGCCGGACCGCCTTACGGGAGAATATTATTTAACGGATGTAATCAGCGGATTGCGTCAGGAATGCAAGCGAGTGGAGGGGTATCCGATTGCCGACGCAGGAGAGGTGATGGGAGTGAATACCAGGATTGAACTTGCACAGGCGGATGCGCTGCTGCGGGCACGAAAGGCGAGAGAGATGATGCTCCATGGCGTGACGATCATGCAGCCGGAAAGCGTGCGCATTGATCCCGACGTGGAGATCGGGCCGGATACAATCCTGGAACCCGGCGTGATGCTGCTAGGAAGCACGCGAGTGGGCAGCGATTGCAGCATCGGCGCGTACTCCCGCATCACGAATTCCCGGATCGAGGATGGCGTCACGATATTGCAATGCAGCGTGGTCGCCGATTCGATCATCAAGCGCGAAGCATCCGTGGGGCCGTTCGCGCATATACGGCCTGGAACGGAGGTCGGCCCGCAGGCAAAGATCGGCAATTTCGTGGAAGTCAAAAAAAGTAAAATAGGACGGGGAACCAAAGCCGGACATTTGACGTATTTGGGCGACGCTATCATCGGAGACAACGTGAACGTGGGCGCGGGAACGATCACTTGCAATTATGACGGAGAAAAGAAGCACACGACGATCATCGAGAGCAACGCATTTATCGGCAGCGGAACGGAACTGGTTGCGCCAATCCGCATAGGCCGCAACGCATACGTGGGAGCAGGATCAACGATTACGAAAAATGTGCCTGCCGATGCGCTGGCCGTCGCCCGGACACATCAGGTGATTAAGCCGGAGTGGGTAAAACAACGGAAACGGAAGTCAAAGGCCAAGAAGAAAGCATAAGAGGTTTCACCCGTTCATCAATTTCTGCCGATTCTAAACGGCTTACTGCAAAGTGATTTTCGCTGACCCGCTGAAATATCTTGGCCTGAAATCCCGCATCAATTTCAAAGGAGAAAAACAATGCCCGAGCGAATAGGATTCATTGGTTTGGGAATCATGGGTTTGCCGATGGCTCGCAATTTGATGAAGGCGGGATACGGGCTAATCGTTTTTAATCGCACGCGCCAGCGAGCCGAACCTCTGGCCGAGGAAGGAGCCGTCATTGCGGACTCGCCAGCGGAGGTAGGCAAGCAAGCCAAAGTGATTTTTCTTTGCGTGGGCGATTCGGCTGCCGTGTCGGACATGGCCACAAACCTCCTCCAGACGATTCAAGCTGGGTCGCTGGTCATGGATGCCAGCACGATCTCCCCGACGGTGAGCCGAGGCCTGGCAATGCAATTTGCAGCCAAGGGAGTTGACTTCCTGGATACTCCCTGTAGCGGGAGCCGGGGCGGGGCGGAAAGCGCTACGCTGACTTTCATGGTGGGAGGAACAGCAAAGGCCTTTGAGCGCGCCAAGCCTTACCTGACGGTGATGGGGAAAAGCATTATCCATGTTGGAGAATCCGGCTTGGGATTGCAGGCAAAGCTGACGCAAAATTTGATTGGGGCGCTGACGATTCAGGCTATGGCTGAAGGCTTTACGCTGGCCAGGAAAGCGGGAGTAGCCCCATCCACGATGCTGGAGGTTCTAAAAGCCAGCGTAGCGCGCAGCCCGATCATTGAAGCCAAGCTGCCGGCGGTGATGGCCAGGAATTTCAAGGCCAACTTTTCATTGAAATGGATGCACAAAGACCTGGGCTTAATGCTGGAGTCCGGGAGTGAACTAGGAGTACCGCTCCCGGCCACGGGATTGGTGCGCGAGTTATTCGGAGCGGGTATCGCCTTGGGCCATGGAGAAGAGGATTTTGCTGCAGC
>MEKX01000023.1:9594-16751 GCA_001767075.1 Acidobacteria bacterium RIFCSPLOWO2_12_FULL_54_10
AAAAATGAGTTAACAAGCCTGTTAATAAGTATTTGACAGGAGATAGCGCTAGGGCCTATCCTATGTTGACTAAAAGGATACACGATGCCTAAGTTATCTTTCAGCAATCTGTTGCGACAGGAACGCGAAGCTAAAGGTTTATCTTTGAAAGCAATTGCCGATCAGACAAAGATCAGCACTCGTTTTCTGAAAGCAATTGAGGAAGAGAAACTTCAGATTCTTCCTGGCGGAGTTTTTACCACCAGTTTCGTGCAACAGTATGCGCAGTTCCTGGGCGTCGATGAAGATGTTTCCATAACAGAATTTATTCGCAGCACGACAGAAGCTCGAACGGCTGACATAATTAAAGAGGAACCACTCGCCACTAAGGAATACACTTTGAAGGCGGCATCGTGGGTAGCCCAATACCGTTTTGTGTTTGCAGGAATCTTAGCTGTCCTGGTACTGGCGTTTGTAAGTCTTTTCCTTTGGAAGTATTCCCGTGGCAATCAAGAAAGCGAAAATGTATCCATTCCACAGTCCGAGATGCTTTCTTCATTGGATGCGACCGCAAGCGATGCACAGGTCAAAACGGAGAGTTCCCAGCAGGGATTAATTCCATCGGCAATGGCCAGTGTAACGGACTTAGGAATTGGGCAAAGCGAAGCGAATGCAGATATGGAACTGAAAATTGCATCCGTTGGGTTAGTGTGGCTTTCAATCCTGGCCGACGGCAACGAGTGGAAGGGCATGTTGGCGCCCAATCAGACCAAACAGATTAAAGCCTCTGAATCAATCCGCATCACGGTAGGCGACGCGGGCGCGGTCGCATTAAGCTTCAACGGAAAGTATTTCCCTACCATTGGGCAACCGGGCGAAGTGAAGCACCTGGTATTTACGCCTGAGGGGCCTGACCCTTTATTGTAAGATAGTTATCGTGGCTCTGCCCCTGGAACAAATCTCCAACCAAGAGAAACTGAACCTGATACTTGAATCCGTCTTGAGTGGCCAGCCGGACTTGAATGCACTGGTTTCCCTGGCAAGCGAAGCCCATGATGAAATCCGCAAAACTGCTAGTGAAGCCATAGACTACTTAAGCGATGTGCATTGTGAATTAAACCTGACATCACCTAGTGTTACAGCAGAAACCATCGCATATTTTTTAAATCCTGAACATTTTCGCCCCGCCCTGCTGCCGGTTTTGCTGGACCATGAGTCGGCACCGGAGGAAGCAGTTTTGGCTTTCGTAAGCACGGCGACCCTGGAAATCATTCCCCACCTGCTGGAAAATCTGGATTTATTGCAAACATCCGCGCTGGTCGCACTCCGAGATAACCCCGGATACCGCAGATGGCAATGGCAGTCGAGTGTTTCGAGCATTCCTGATGAAAAAAAACTTGCGCTAGCCAGGGGAGAGCAGGCGCTTCCCGAAGAAAAAAAATTGGCAACGCTGGTCCTGTTAGCCTCCGATCTCAACGCAGAAATTGGCTCGGCAGCAGAAAGCACACTGGCGCAAATGGAGGATATCGAGTGTATTCAATTGCTGGCCGACCCTGCCCTGGAGCCGTTTGTCGCCCGATATTTCCTGAATCCAACCATCGCCCGGCCCGGCTTGATGCCGATCCTGCTCGTGCATGAATCGACTCCGCCGGACGCGGTCCAACTGCTTGCCTTTCGGGCAGATGAGAAAATCATCCCGGCGCTATTGGAAAATTTGGACTTGCTGAAAACGACAGCTTTGATCTCACTGCGGGACAACGCGACCTATTTGAATTGGCAGAAGGAACCACCTCAGCAGGGAGTTGTGGTGGAACTCGATTTGCTGGAATTGATGATCTCGGAAGCGGAGGCAGAAGAAGCGAAACCGTTTACCGCAGAAGTGGATGAGGAAGAAAAGGCAGGCAGCCTGTACAGTCGCATATCGAAAATGTCGGTGGCCCAGCGCGTGAAATTGGCATTGCTGGGGAACCGGGAGGACCGCGGCCTGTTGATCAAGGATTCCAGCAAATCGGTGAACCGGGCGGTGCTGGGATCGCCGAAGATCACCGACAGCGAGATAGAAAACTTCTCGGCCATGAAAAACGTCAGCCAAGATGTGCTGCGCATGATTTCCGTGAGTAGAAAATTCATGAAGAGCTACGCAGTGATGAAAAATTTAGTCAAGAATCCCAGACTCCCCATCGATATCGGCCTGCCGCTGTTGCATCGCCTGATTATCAACGACTTACTCGCGGTTTCCCGCAGCAAGGAAGTTCCGGACGTCATCCGCAAGATGGCCGAGAAAATGTATAAATCCCGCCGCCCCTAACCACTGGCCAGCGGCTAAAAAATCTTTTCGTAAAAGTGTTGGAAAACGGGTCGTAATGATTTATGCTTTTCACCATCAGGTGGCGTAGTATCAGAAGTTAGAATTTATAAGCAGGCGCATTACTTCATTCAGACAGGTGAGGCAGTAAGCTCAAGAAAGTTTCATCGCATGGATTGGTAATGGAGCCTCATTCGTACGAACTGACTCAGTGTGGGGGGAGGTCTTGTGCGGAACCAACTCACTGTAACGCAGATTAGGCTGCGGAAAACTATCCATTCATCTCTGTTAGCTGCGCTTATATTTCTAGCGATTCAGCCCAATGCCTGGGCGTTGCAGTCCGCTGGAACCGCAAGCAGCGAGGCAGGCGGCGCCACGGTGTCCATCTCCGGGCCATTGCCATTTTTCCTGAGAATGGCGGCGATCAGCCAAAAAGTAAATCCGGAGGAAATCCTGCCCTTCCTGGCCCGTAATATCGTGGTCGAGGGGTATCACTATTCCGGCGGCAAGCCAGACGAGCAAACAGAGTATCTGAAGATACTGAAATCCTATATAGAACAAACCAAGGAGTTGCACGCGCTGACCGGGCCGGATAATACGATCCGGGTGCAGGATTGCAAGGGAGCGGAGACGCTGCTCTACACGCTGGGATACCGACTGCGCTCAGCAACATGCGGGGCGGACACCCTGCTGGAAACGGCTGACGCGGCCAGGGCCTTTTTGGCTGCGGATGCGAGTTTTCCACTCGTGGAGTTGGAAGAGGCGTTGCGCAACGGACGTCCGTTTGAATATGTTTATCAATCCACGCAGGTTCCTGTCATTTACGGGCACGATGACTGGGCCAAAGGAAAAGACGAGTTTGTGGTGGCATTGATCGAAGATCCCGCATTAGCGCGACTTTACTGGGCGCTCTCAAAAATGGAGGAAGGAACGCGGTCGTTTTTGCAGCAGTCCATTGGCATCGCCAAGCTCCTGCCGTTTGCTCCCATCCTGGATTTCTACGGCAGCCATCTCTTCATTCAATCTGGAAAAGTGGTAACGCCAGGGGGCGCGGCGGCCGAGGGAGCCTGGAAAAAACTTGTCGGCGCGGGGCCGGACCAGCCGGCGGAATTCATCCTGCGGTTGCTGGAAAAAGACACGGGCTGGCTGGCCACTTATTTCGACACGCTTTCGCGGCTGCCGAGGGATAAGCAGACTTTCTTTGCCAGTGAAAACAGGCTGGAAAAATTTTACAACGCGTTGCGCGGAACCAACCTGAAACCTGGTCCCACGCAATCGATCTTCCGGCCTACGCCAAACCTATTCCTGCTGGCCAGCCGCATGTACGCGGGAGCGAATGGGCAGATCAATGTACCCGGCAATCTGGAAGTTTGGAAGGAATTATTCCGCAGGAAGAGCGATTTCAAAGTCGTCCGCGACTGGGCCAAACGATCCTCCCGGTGGGACCGGTCGGATGATTTGATGGAAGCGCTCTTTGCCGTATCGCGCATATCCCATGGCGACACGCCGCTGCAAATCTACTTGCTGCTGACCGAAATGGACCGGAGGCGAAGTCCGGAGATGAGGCTGAAGCCGCAGACGGTGCGCCTGCTGGCAGAAAAATTCTCGCGGTTTGGCTCGCAATACACGGTCTTCACAGAGAGGACCGAGCTGAGCAACGAGTCCATCGAGCTGTTTCTCACGATTGCCGAGTCGATTGACCGGATATCGGACAACGTAGACCGGACCAATACGATGGGGATTTTTCAGTCCGTTGTCAGCCTGTGGCAGATTCTTGCGCGGCAAGACCAAATCCCAGCCGGATCGCTGGATGCCTCCTGGCAAAAGCTGATTCGTCCATTCCAAAAGATTGAATCGTCAACTGATGTTATAGAAGTTGCTCGCGCCTCGCTCAGCGAGCTGTGGCAAGAGTCGGCAGGCAAGCCCCGCGTGACCCAGGAAGAAATGATCGCTCTGCTGACGGGCAAGGAACAGGCGAACCCATTTGCGCAAACCGTACAAACTGAATTAGCCAACCGCATCCGCACGGTTCTCAACGTGCAGCGATTGGTATCGTTGGATACCATCTTACAGGTCGATGATTCATTAAGCGAAGCCGCCAGACAAAATACGCCAGTGCAAGATTCCGTATTGCAACTTGCCGGCGAACTGGATTCCTTTGAAATGCCATTGCCGATTTTTACGCGCCGGGAAAGAAGCCAATGGGCGTCCGGACTGCACAACAATCCGCATATGGATTTCCAACTGCAAGGGAAAATAAAAGAAAAGCTCCAGAAAGCCGGCAAGTCGTCCAAAGAATTGGATGAAGCGCGCGGGTTGCTAACACCTTTTCTGCGAGACGCATTAGTCGGTTTGAATTATGCCTACTATGAACCACCCGGGGCGCAGACGTTGCACTACAACTCACTCTTTGTCCGCAACCATGACTTTTCCGGACAAAGAACACCGGGCAAGGAAGAATCCTGGCAGCAGCCGAAAATGTTCGGACGAGGATGGAGCGCGAGCGGCGGTGCGCACTTGGTCGGTTCACTGACCGGCTTGCCTTATGCCTTGGCGCAGATAGAGCAAGACTTCCTGGTGCCGGAGAATATTCAATCCCTTATTTGGTCTGACCTGGTGCCCGGCCTGATGACCAGCGCTGTGCTGCCTCGATGGTGGAACGTGACCCCGGAAGGACTGCGCGCCGCTGCACTCTATCAGCAGTCGGGCGAGGAGATTCTGATTGCCGCCGCCTCCGATGCAGCTTTGCGAAAACAAGTGATGGAGATACTATTTGATTGCATGATGCCGCAGCGTTGGGCCACAGTAGACAGGGCGCTTGCGGCTGGACGCTCTGACATGGTCATCCAGCAACTGATGCCTGCGGAGGCATTTTATCTGGCCCACGAAATGCGCCTTGCGAATGCAGAGCGCAGCGGGTTCTGGGGCAAGGCTGGGCAGGAACTCGATGAGTTGTCCGCGATGTATCCAGAAGAAACCAAGTGGGAACGGATCGCCAAAGATTTTGGAGTGCCGCACCCGTCCGTGGCGCATACCTATGAACGCGAGATGTATGTGATGAAACCTATGCCGACGTTCCTTGGCTATTCCAGCCGGCTGCTGGCCGAGACTTGGGAATCGTCAAATCTCTATTGGGCGCGACTAGCCGCTGAAAAGGGCCTGCATCCGTCAGTCCTTCACACTATCGTACCGGAGCTGACGCAACGGATGGTCGAAAAAATCTTTGCTTCTCACTTGGAGGATTGGCCTGCCATCCTGCGCGCGATGAAGGAGACCGGAGATATCTTTATGGAAGGCAAGGTCGCTGTTGTGCCTGCGCTGCAGCCGGAAACCGGATTTTAATTTTCTGATGACCGTCAGGTCATTACATGTTCTCTCTAACGGGTCAAACAATGCGAAAACGAACAACACTGCTCATGTGCCTGCTGCTGGTTGCTGCATTGGGAGGAATTCTTTCATTCTCCCAGGAACCTGATGATGCCTCCCCGCAGGCCGTCTTCCGCATTGATGTGAACATGGTGCTGCTCAATGTCGCAGTCATGGATAACAAAGGCAACTACGTGACGGGGCTGAAGCCGTGGGATTTCGAAATCTTCGAGGATGGGAACTCGCAAAGAATGGCGACATTCGCGGAAGGCAGCGAGACACCGCGCCCATTGAATGAATTCTCGCGCGATGCGGGGCAACCGCGTATCGTCAAGCCCATGCGAGCCATGCCTTCCGATCGATTGCAGGGTAATCCCCGTGACAATTCGGCAGAGCTGGTGGCATCCTTGGCATCGGGAGCGAGTGTTTATATCCTTTTCGACACCAGCAATTATATGTATGAGGGATTTGTTTTCGCGCAAGACGCCATCGCGGAATTCATACGGTCGCTGGACAATCCGGACCGCGTTGCTTTGTATTCGTACAGCCGCGACTTGTCGCGCATTGTCCCGATCACCGACGACCGGCTCCAATTGCTGCGCGGACTTCGCAAGACGGTGGCAGGCGACAATGCCGCTCTCTATAATGCCCTGCTGCTCACGGTTCAGGATGCATCGCGCCTGCCAGGGAGGAAAATGGTGGTCGCCTTTTCCAATGGACCGGATAATTCCAGCATGGTGGCCCCGGAAAACGTGCGGGAGCTGGCGCAGGCGGAAGGCATCCCCATCTATGTCATCAGCACTCGCGAAGCAAAAAACGATCCGGTATCCACGGCGGTCTTTGAGCGCATCAGCGCCAGCACCGGCGGAAAAGCGTATTTCGCCAAAACATGGAGGCAGCAGCAAGAAGCGTTCACTAACATTCGCGAGGATCTGGCCCACCTTTACACGCTCAGTTACTATCCGCAATCTACACAGAACCGGGGCTGGCGAGAAATTACCGTCAAGCTGATCGGAGATCACCTGGAAAAATACCAAGTGCGCACGCGCACAGGTTACAGACCGCGGACGGCCCGAGCGGCAAACTCAACGGCGCCGATCACTCCCTGAATTTCACCACCATCGCAGCTTCGCCATTCAACGCCACGTTCTATCGGCATCTCCTTGGCATGATATCGGGTAGTGCGCTAAATCTGCGTTGCTGATTTTTCTGTTCCAGGACAAGGCGCACCATCCGTTGCCATTTTCTTAAATACGCGCTTCGCATTCTCTAGTTCAGTTACCCGCTTTCTTGCTTCCATTAGTCGTATCTCTATATCCTTAAGAACATCATTCCATTGAGAAATAGACTTTGTTTTAGACATTTCACATATTTTCATTGACATTTGTTTTAGACATCCTATAATAGGTAATGATATGACAGAAGTGGACTACAGAGGAATGCTCGGAAGCGCAAAAGCAGACCTCATTCGGCTTCAAAGTGAACTTGGTGAAGCTATAACGAAACA
>MEKX01000024.1 GCA_001767075.1 Acidobacteria bacterium RIFCSPLOWO2_12_FULL_54_10
GAAACCACAGATTCAACTCCTGGAGCAGCCTCGATCGATTCCATGGCTTGCTGTTTACGCTCCGGCAAGCCTATTGCGCCGATTACAACACGCTCTGCACCTTCGATGCAATGCGCTTTGTATCCAAATTCGGCGAGCCGCTCACACACATGGTCGATTTCCTGCCTCGTAGCTCCGTGCTTCATTGAAATAATCATTTCCTCACCTCCGCATTCATCTCGCCCTGGTCAAAAGAATTACCTATAAACTAAAAAACCCACTCTGTATTGTCGAGTGGGCGGAACAGCCTGTAACGGATTCCCGTCAGGAGCTCGCCCACCTCCCAAAAAAATAAAATCCAGTGCGCCCACGCATAAGCAATCTCCCTACTGCAATCATAAGTATACGGTTTTGCAAAAAGATATGTCCAGAAGAATTTCGTTCAGAATCAGGACAAATTGAGGTACTCTAGACGCAGAGAAATAGGCCAACACCCGAGGTGGTGATGAAAAAAACTTTAAGAATCATTACCTTTCTTATGTTGTTCCTGCCTAGTGCTATATTTTCCATAGCTCAGAATCGCAGTGGAGGCGGGCAATCAGGCACAAACGCGCCGCCATCCTCGAACCAACCAACCAGCCCGAGAAGGCAAAAACAAATATTGGACATGCAAGGGCCGGTTTATGTAACGGGCAGGATCATGTTGGATACCGGTCAACCCCCTGCGGAATCGATCGGCGTGGAACTCATCTGTGAAGCGAAAACTTTGCAGGCCATCCGAACAGACATCGGTGGCTACTTCACCTTCAGCATGGGCGGCGGTATTGACAGCAACATGGATTTCAGCGCTGCAAATGATTTAGCGCCGGCAATCGGACGAAGCGTGGGGAATATGCCACGAAATTTCAACGGGTCATTGCGAGGCTGCGAAGTGCAAGCATCGGTACCCGGGTTTGTCCCCGTGAACTACCCTCTGACCGACCATCCCGATTCCGGTCGCTTGGAAACGGGAACCTTGCGGCTGAAAAGAATCCTCGAAGTTCCAGGTTCCTATGTCAGTTTTACATCGCTCTCAGTGCCCAAAAACGCTCGCGATGAGTACGAGAAGGCGATAAAGGATTTGGACAAGAAGCGCAATGAATCAGCTCAAGACCATTTAGAGAAGGCTGTAAGCTTTTATGGTGCATATGCAGCCGCGTGGAATGAACTTGGGCGGCTCCATGCGAATGCCAAAAATACGGACAAAGCGTTGAATGCGTTTGAGCGCGCAATCACCGCAGACCCACAATACCTTCAGCCTTATTTGAGTCTTATAACCATGCACCTGGAGCTTCGTCATTGGGAAGAAGCAGTACAGATTGCGGAAAAAACACTGATCCTGGATCCTTCGTTGGCTCTCACAAATTATTTCCTGGCGGTGGGAAATCTGAATCTGGAAAAGCTGGACGAAGCGGAAAAGAATGCTCTGGAGGCAGAAACGAAAGCTCAGGAAGCCATGCCGCAAATTCACGTTTTACTCGCGGAAATCCATCTCCGCAAACAGGACTTTACCCGCGCACAAGAGGAAATGAGGGAGTATTTGGCGCTTGATCCTGATGGCCCTTATGCGGAACGTGTGAAAAAGGGTCTGGAAGAATTCGCACCCACGGTACCGTAACAACAAAAGATTGCCGCAATACAACCCTGCTGATCGTCTCTACTTTTTTAAAGCGCTAGAAACAACTAATCCGCGCTCTCCCGCTGAAAGCAATTCGGCAAAATGATTTCACCGGAATGCAAATGGGCCACTAGCGGCAAGTCCGCTGATAGAAAGTCATAACGAAGCAAATCCTGGATAGGCACCCAGCGGATATCCAGAAAGACTTTATTTTCCGGAGTTCCAAAATATGACTGGATTACATAGAAAAGCAGTAGAAGTGGAGTATGCCCAGGGTATAAATAATTTTCACGCCAACGCAGCTTCGTGACTTTCGCTGCAATACTGAGTTCTTCGCTGAGTTCTCGGCGGAGCGCGGCGCGAGGGCTTTCCCCAGCTTCAATTTTTCCGCCTGGAAATTCCCACTTACCGGCAAAGGAACTTTTTTTTGAACGCTGGCAGATCAGCAACCGCCCATCTTGCTGGATTAGACCTGCCACAACTGTCTTGTTGATTTTCCGTGCCTTCAAATTTTCCACCCTGCGCGTCTGAAGTTTCAATCATTGCAAAGATCCGCATAACTGGCTACCCTTACGTTGAAGCCAAGAAGAGCCATTTCATCCTACCAATTTAGGATTTTACCAATTGTTTACCCAGCAATTGCTCGATTACTTTTACAATCCGCGAAATGCAGGAGAGCTTCCTTCCCCGGCAATCACTACAGAGGCCACGAATCCTGCTTGCGGCGATATATTGCAGCTTTCCGTATTGGTGAAGGATGGCATGATCGAAGCAGTGAGGTTTAAGGCCCAGGGGTGTGTTGCTTCGGTAGCCTGCGGATCAATCCTTACGGAGATTGCGAAAGGAAAAACTCTTGCGGAAGCAGCCCAAATCAAGGCTGAAGATCTCTCCAACTCATTAGGTGGCCTGCCGCAGCATAGCCGGCATGCGGCATTGCTTGCCATTGACGCTTTGCAAACCGTCATTAAATCTGCCCAGAAGACTCCTCGCGAGACGCCGTGAGTGATTCCCATTTATTTAGCAACTCCTGATAATCGGCGGGCGTGTCGACATCGATCAAGATGCCTGGATCATCCACGGGAACTAATTCGGTCTCGGCTTCGTGGCGCCGGACCACTGCGCGAGCGCCCAACTCCAACGGAGCTTGCTGTAATTCATCATATAGACTGCGCGCAAAAAGCACTGGATGCCCGCGGCGACCCTCATAGGTTGGAATCAGGACCGACGCTTTGCTGCGTTCAAAATTATCAAGCAATTGATCGACTACGCCGCGACTCATTGCGGGGTGATCGACCAGGTAAATCAGCGCTCCTTCCGTAGCCAGATTATCTAGATGCGCAAGAGCAATTTTCAAAGAACTCAGTTGCCCCAAGTTGTAATCATTATTCAAAAGGACTTTCAGATCGTGGATTTCAGGCAATGAATTTCGAATCTCATTGGCGTGATAACCCAGAATAACGATGACAGGAGAAACTTTACCCTCTAGAATTCGAATCAACCGTGAAATGAATGTCTCGCCACCCAGTCTAAGCAAGGCTTTATCACTGCCCATCCGGCTGGATTCCCCGGCCGCGAGTATGATTCCTGCAATGGATTTCACGGTGATGGATGGAAAGTGAGACTTTAATCTTCTTTCGATACGGCCAGAATGGATTTAGATTTAGGAGCGGAACCCGTGACGGTTTTACGACGAACTGCAATTAATTCACTCACGATACTGACCGCGATTTCCTCCGGTTGAATGGCTCCGATTTCCAAACCGATGGGAGCGTGCACGCGCGACAGTTGCGCAGCGGACACTCCCTGCTTCTCAAGATATTTGACGATTTCGATCACCTTGCGGCGGCTGCCGATCATCCCAATGTATCGCGCTTCTGTGCCGACGGCCCAACCCAGGACTCGCATGTCGTCGTGATGGCCTCGCGTAACGATGACGATAAAAGAAGAGCTGTTCGGCAATAGACGATCCATTACTTCTTCATACTCCCCGGCATGGATTTCCACGGCTTCTGGAAATCGCTCGTTGTTGGCAAACCGCTCACGATCATCAATGATCACTGTGCAAAAACCAGCGATTGTGGCAACTTTCGAAAGCGCTAAGGAAACATGCCCCGCGCCGAAGATATACAAATACGCAGTGGGAAGAATCGGCTCAATAAAGATTTCCAATGTTCCTCCGCAAAGCAGGCCAGTGTCGAAGGCAGGATCATTATTCAAATTGAAGCTTAACGTGCGCGCCTTCTCCTCCTGGATAACCTCGCGCGCTGCCGCCCACACTTCGGCTTCCACACACCCGCCGCCAACCGTGCCGAAAATGGAGCCGTCCTCGCGCACCAAGAGTTTGGCGGATTCATAGCTCGGAATCGAACCCCTGACATTAACGATGGTGGCCAGTGCTGCCTTGATTCCCGCTCGCTTTAAGCGGACGATTTCTTCATGAACATCCATTGGCGTGTATCTTAACGCAAGGGAAACTCGGAATCAACCGCCCTGTCATAAAGCGATGTTGGAACGAAACACGATGCGGCTGTAATTCCGAGCGGGAATCTTTTATACTCGGAATTCAGGCCGAGCGAATGTCATTCCGAACGCCCTCCGATCTAACACCGTTTCATGTGCTGTTCGATGAAAGCGAACCGAACCCGGCGTTGCCGGGGGCATTAGTTCAATTTTCTGGCTCTTTCGGCTTCCCTGCCCCGCCGCCCGACCGCCCGTGGGTTTTTTCCAATTTCGTGCAAAGTCTGGATGGAATCGTTAGTTTTGGCGGCAATCGGCCAGGCGGTGAATGGATTGCTCGGAGCCGTCATGACCGCTGGATGATGGACCTGTTGCGAGCCCATGGCGACGCAATCTTGATCGGGTCGCATTCACTCATTCAGGAAACTCTTTATGGCAAATTCGATGGAGGACCTGTTTTTCGCATCGTTGACCAGGAATTGCTCCGCTTGCGCCACGAATATCTTGGCCGCGGAAAGCTGAAAAACATTATTGTCACCGGAAGCGGCAATCTAAAAGTGAGCGACTATCGCCTTTTCCGTTCTGAGCATGTGGATTCCTTGATCCTCACAACCCCAGTAGGGGAAAACAATTTAGGCAACACCGATGGCGTTCCCATTATCGTCTCTGGCCAGGAATCGAAAATCGACTTCTCCCATGCGCTCCAAATGCTTCGCACAGATTACGGCATCCAATATCTGCTGTGCGAGGGCGGCCCGACGCTTTATGGGCATATGGTTCGTGAGGGATACATGGATGAAAAATTCCTGACGGTCGCTCCGCAAGAAATCGGCCAGATGATTCCCCCCGACCAGCAGCGAAACGAGAACGAGTTACCATTTCGTCCAACGGTCATCGCAGGACCTGGTTTTACCATCGAGACATCCCGCTGGTATCGATGGATCAGTTGCCGCAAAGCTGGCGATCATGAGTTCAACCGATATCGCTTCGCTAAACAGCCGACAGAATAATGCACTAGACACCCAGGACCGTTCCCGCTTTGGCATCCACTGCCAAATTGAACCCCTTCATCATCCCTAACCAATTGGAAATTTAAGTGATGCATTGGTTCGCAAATTGCCATTTGCAATTTCTCAGCAAATTCTTAACAACTGGATAGGTGAAAGGCCCGGCAAATGGTTCGACATAGGCACCAATCATTACGATTAGAAAATGTGGTAGTCGAACATGGCGAGCGCTCTAAAATAAATGCAGAGATGCCGCTGACTGGAAGCATCAGAAGCATCGAGCCGGCATTGGGCAGCAATGAAACTAATCCCATCCAGCGCCATACCGAAGCTGATCTCCTGCGATTGCTGACCGACCTGCGCAGAGCGCGTGCCCTGCTCGCCAAGTATAAAGCCCAAGTGCATGAGCTGCGCTGCGAACTTCGAGCCCGAGAACAGCTAAGCGGTCAAGATTCGGCAACGCAAGAGGCCATCCAGGGGATCACTCATGACTTAGCCAACATGATAGAAACCATCGGCACGGCAGCAGTCATGATAAGTGGAGACACATCGCAAAGCACGCCGTTGCAGCAATCCATGGAGGCAGCGATCGACCAGACGGATTCACTCTTGGAAGCCCTGCGCCAAGCGTCATCATCCAACTCTTTGCTGCCGCTGGAAGCAGTTGATGCGGGCAATATAATCGAAGAAGTAATCCAATCGGCGATGCTTTCCGTGCACGCACCCGGAATCCGCGTAAACGTCCAAACGGAACATTTGCCGAAAATTCTTTGCCACGCCCCTTCTTTCAATCGATGTCTCCACAACTTAATCTGGAATGCCGTGCAAGCGATGCCTACAACCGGGAGACTCGATATCACAGGATGGCAGAAGGGTAATGAAATCTTCATCGAGGTATCCGATACTGGACCAGGGATTCCCGCTGATATGAAGACAAAAGTCTTTTCCGCGCGATTTACAACCAAGAGAGGGCATCAGGGGCTGGGACTCTATGTTGTGCGCAGTCTGGTGAAGCGCATGGGCGGGCAAATAGCCGTTTCAAGCCAGCCTGGTCAAGGCGCTGTTTTTTCTCTCATTTTCCCTATTGCAAAGGTAGAACCTATTCGACAAGGGGTTAAAAAACACAATCTTATGGAAGCCAAGTAAAAAACAGGAGGACAGATTGGCAAAGATTTTACTAGTGGAAGATCACCCTGCTCTGGTCGCGCTACGCAAAAAAGTTCTCCAACAATATGGGCACAAAGTAAGCTGCGCGAAAGACGCGCTGCACGCATGCCGTCTGCTCAAGTCACGACATTATGATCTAGTCATCACGGACAAGATACTTTCTAAAGGTACCGGAATTGAGGTCGCGCAATTAGCCCACGAACTCCGCATCCCGGTGGTGCTCAGCAGCGGATGGCCTGCGGGAAAGGCAACTCATTTATTCACGCATATACTTCCCAAACCCTGCACATTACGCAAGTTTCTAGGGGTCATTCACGCGACCCTGGAATCTTCTGGAATCTGATATCCGCCCTTTTTATCCCGTTTTCTTGCCCAAATCTCGATGATTATTCCTGCTGGCTGGCATCGCGTCATTGCCTTCCAAGAGTTATGCTATAAACGTGAGAAATTCTTTCAGCAAGACATCCGCTGATATTCCGAGCTACGATCTGACGCCAACTGAAATTCGTCAACGACAGGCAGAGATCCGCTCTCAGGTAATCAATTCTGATCGCTTCGACAAAATAACATCCGTGGCTGGGGCGGATATTTCCATGTCAGAGGATCAAGGTTTCGCGGCGGTAATTCTTTATTCGTTTCCAAAGCTGGAAGAAATCGAGCGTGTATGGTGCCAGGGTGAGATACGGTTTCCTTACATCCCCGGCTTTCTTGCGTTTCGGGAAATCCCTCTGCTGTTGCAGGCCTTTGCGAAATTGCGGCACTGCCCGGACTTGATTCTGGCCGACGCGCATGGATGGGCGCACCCGAAACGAGCCGGTTTAGCTTGCCACCAGGGAGTCATACTCAATGTGCCAACAATCGGATGCGCCAAATCGTTATTGGTGGGAAAATATAAACTTCCGGGACTGAAAAAGGGTTCGAATTCCCCGTTGATGGACGGGAAAGAAGTCATCGGGCATGTACTCCGTACGCGCACGAACGTGCGACCCATTTTCGTTTCTTGCGGTCATCGGGTATCGCTTGCAACCGCCGTGCGCTTGACACTCGAGTGCTGCGATGGCTACCGAATTCCAAAACCTCTGCGCCAAGCAGATCGCTGGGTAAAGCAGTTACGGATATTACATACCTCGATACACAATACGTAATCTTTCCATTTTCTTCCCATAATCTGCGCCGTTCTGTTGTAATCGATACAGGGAGGCAGTCATGTCGCATAGACAACTTTTGTTTTCGATTTTAGTGCTGGTTTTTTCCGCAAACTTTGGCCGGGCGCAATTTATCAGTTTCGGCGGAGGAGGCGTAATTGCCAGGGATTTGAAAGACGATACAACTGCAAGCGGCGCAATCATTCCCGTAATCAGCTTCGGTCCCCCGCCAAATTTAGCAGTTCGTGGCACGGACCGGGCGGATTTCAGCAGCGGCCCAATTATGACGATTGATGCAGGAACCGGATTACTGCCATTCCTGACCGGAGGACTGCATTACAGCTATGCGCGGCCTGATCTGGCATTAAAACGGGGGGATGCTTTTGGTTCTTCTGCCCAAGTGGATCTGGGCGCGCACACGCTGACGTTTGATACTCGCTTTCGCACACCGCATTATGCCGGCTACCGGCTGTTCGGCCAGCTAGGTGCAGGGTTCACACGGTTCTCTCTGGCCGTGAAGGAAGCAGTGGAAGTTCCATTTCCAGGCGGTGCGCCAGACAAAACATTATCACCCGTCCTGACGTATGGAGGCGGAGTGGAACGGAGCATCTCTCCCTTGCTGCATCTCAAACTTGAAGTGCGCGATTATTTGACCGGAGTATCGGATCAGCTATACCGGCCCAGAGGGGCCTCACACCGTATTGCAATCACAGCAGGAATCGTCATCGGACGATAAGTCATATTTCTATTTCTTTGGAATACAAAAGTAAACAGGAACTCATGATGCAACAAAGAGAATTGGGCAGGAGCGGATTGAAAGTATCCGCGATGGGCTTGGGCTGCATGGGGATGTCGGAATTCTATGGCCCCACAGACGAACGGGTGTCCATTGCAACGATTCACCGATCTCTGGATATGGGCATAACTTTTTTGGATACTGCAGACATGTACGGGATGGGTCACAACGAAGAACTCGTGGGCAAAGCGATTCGCGACCGCAGGCAGGAAGTGATTCTGGCGACTAAATTCGGGAGTGTGAGGGGCAACGACGGCGTATTCCTGGGCATCAATGGGAAGCCGGATTACATCTGCAAGGCCTGTGATGCAAGCCTGCAACGGCTTGGTGTTAATGTGATCGATCTCTACTATCAGCACCGAGTGGACCCGGACACGCCCATAGAAGAGTCGGTTGGAGCAATGGCGGAGCTCGTCCGCAGCGGCAAGGTGCGTTACTTGGGGCTTTCCGAGGCATCGGCTGATAACATCCGCCGGGCAAATTCCATCCATCCAATTGCCGCGCTCCAATCAGAATACTCGTTGTGGACTCGCGATCCGGAAAAAAAGATTTTGTCCACTTGCAGAGAGTTGGGCATCGGATTTGTCGCCTACAGTCCGCTGGGCCGGGGATTTTTAACTAGCCGTTTTCAAAAACCGGAAGATGTGCCATCCGATGACTGGCGGCGCAAAATGCCTCGTTTCGAGCCGGACAATTTCGCGCGGAACCTGGAGCTTCTGAAGAGGATCGAATCGATTGCACTAGAAAAGCGGGTCAAGACTTCGCAACTTGCGCTTGCTTGGGTCCTGGCAAAAGGCAGCGATATTGTGCCGATTCCAGGCACCAAGCGCATTTCCTATTTGGAAGAAAATGCCGCAGCTTTGGAAATTTCTCTGACTCCGGAAGAAATCGCATGCTTGGAAAATGCAGCACCCATGGGCATCACGGCGGGTGAAAGATATTCAGCGCACAGTATGCGTTTCATCCCAGCGGAAGATTAGAGATTGCGGAGTTGTGTTGGAGCTGCCAGCGGTTTAATAACTCTTGATCCTGCCGGGAAGAAACGGCGAGGAAGTTTTCTGCCCTTGAAATTCCGCTTCCCATCGGCCAGGGATGGCAAGGCCGCAACCAGGGCACTCCCCTTTCGGCGTAAGAAAATATCCCAGAATTCGAAATCCGCTTCGCTCGATGAGCATTCGGTTGCATCCCGGACAGCGAGTATTTTCCCAATCGCCTACTTGTCCCGGCAGATTGCCTGCATATATAAAACGCAGTCCCGCTTTTTTCCCAAATTCCGCCGCTCGCATAAGGGTTGCAACGGAGGTGTCCTCCGGGTCGGTCATATTATAGTCCTGATGAAATGCGGTGACGTGCCAAGGAATGTCCGGCGAAACACCGGCCAGGAATTCCGCCATTCGTTTTAATTCTTCATCGGAATCATTGAAGCCGGGAATAATCAGCGTGACAATTTCCAACCAGATGCCCATCTGAAACAGGCGGCGAATCGTGTCCAGGATTGGCTCCAGCCTACCGCCCAGTTGCCGGTAGTGGCGGTCGTCAAAACTCTTGAGATCCACTTTATAAAAATCAACCCAGGGTCGCAGGTATTCGAGCACCTCAGGAGTGCCGTTGCCGTTGGATACAAAAGCTGTCTTGAGACCAACTTTTCTGGCTTCCTTGAATACCGCCACGGCCCACTCGCTGGTGATGAGCGGTTCATTGTAGGTGCTGACGATTACTTTCGCGCCAAGCTCGATGGCTTGCTCGACAATCGCTTGCGGAGTGATTGGTCGAGGCGGCGATACGGCAGCGGGATCGCGCAATGCTTGCGAGGTTACCCAGTTCTGGCAATAGGAACAATGCAGATCGCATCCCAGCATTCCGAAGCTGTGCGCGAGCGCTCCAGGATAAGCATGGAAGAAAGGTTTTTTCTCAATGGGATCGCACTGAATGCCCGCCGTGTAACCCCACGGGACGTAGAGTTTGCCGCCATGATTGAAACGAACTTTGCAGACGCCGGGTTGGCCTTCAGGAATAGGGCAGCGATGACCACAGGCAAAACAGCGGATGTGTTTGTCGTCGATCCGTTCGTACAGATCGCCCTCACGGACGTACTCATTTAATGTTTCTCGTAGAGTGGACATGGCAGACTGCCCTCTGAAACTTTGGCTCTACTTCTATTCTACGCTTCATCGGTTCCCTCGGTTCTCTCGGTTCCAACAACAAACTCGGTTAATACCACAAACTCGGTAAACGCGGTTCCCTCGGTTTACTCCAAATATTCGGTTCACGTCGTTTTCTCAAAACCAGCGGAGGGCGAATGAGAGGTGGCCCGGTACAGCGGGTGGGGGGGGCCGATTCCGTTTAGGGGGTTTACCAGGACATGCGAGCCGGAGGCTGACAAGTTGGTAAACACAAGGCGACTAGGCGGGGCTGATCTGGCAAATCTGAGGCGAATTCTACAAATTTTATACACGTGATTCAGCGAAGATCACCCGACTATTTGCTAGGTGAGTTCAAGGAGTTGCAGGTAAATCGTAATTCCGATTAGTCATCCAATCTACCACTGCTTGTCGGTCTGGGTCGTTGGATGGTGCAAGGGAGAGGAAAACGTAGTACTCGACGGCTGCATCGTCCTCTAAATTCAAATGTTCGTAGCAACGTGCTGCATTGTAATAAGCTGCCGCTTCGTCGGGACGGAGGGCTTGCACTTTAAGAAATTGGTCAAGTGCCTCACGATATCGTCCAGCCTCGTAAAGTTTGCCTCCCCGCTCGAAGGCCAACTCAAAAGGATCGGAAGTAAGCGGGTTAGTTCGGGGTGGCTGAAGTTGGTTACGAAAATCGGCAAGCGTTAGATTGTCCCGTCGGTCGAGCAAGCCAGCCAACTTCTCCACTGGTATCGCAAAATTCAAGTTTTGGCCATCGCGTACCTGACTGCTTACAATACCTATCACCCGGCCATGAAGGTCGAAGACTGGACTTCCTGATGAGCCGGAGGATATCGGGGCGGTAATTTGCATAATTGGAGGTACTTCATCTTTACGTATCGCGCTGATTATCCCATCGCTGACAGTATTCGGAATGCCCTCAGGACTCCCAATGGTGGCGATGCGGTCGCCGATCGAAACTGTGGTTGACGCCCCTAGTGTTAGTGCGAAAAGATCTTTGGGCCATTCAACTAGTGCTCCTATTTCACGTCCTAATTGAAAAACGATCAAATCCTGTTCTTGATCGAATCCCTGAATCCGAAGGACGTGAAACAAACGTCCGTCTCCCATAGTAGCTTCGGCGCGGTAAGCCTCTTCAAGAACGTGAAAATTCGTTGTTGCTAGTCCGTCCCGTCCAAGAATAAAACAACTTCCCTGGCCTGTCGGGTTTCCTTGGCGATCGTATATGTTTAAGGTACAAACACCGGGAGTCTGCTGAACTATACTGCTAATATTAGGCTCGGTTGTGGCTGGCTGAACGGCACGGCCAGAAATGGCGAAATGGGTTCCGACGTAGGCAGCTAGTCCGACTCCGAGAAAGAGTCCAAAGGCAGCCAGTACTCGGATATTAGCTGGCTGGAGCCTTAGCTGTACAACCCGCGTCTTGGCTATGTAATCGTGAAATGCCATTCGCTCATTGCCCATTACTACCAGAAATCCGATGCCGAAAGTTGCTACCGAGGCAAGTTTGCCTATTGTCTCGCGTAGATAAAATTGAGCACGTCCAGAAACCACGATGGAAAGGCCGAACAGAACTTTCCCTAAGCTGCCGCGAAGGTGATATCCGATCTCAACAAGACCAATCCAGGCAATAAGCGGAGAAAACCAGCTACACCCGGCCTTTAGAAGAGCAAACGTGCTTAAAATCCAAAGCGTAAGATCGAACAAGCCAGCAGCGGTGCGAGCGACAAAACTGCCAAGGGGCACAGGAACAGAGACAGAAAATCCACACCTTTGGCAACGTCGCTCATTCGGCGAAAGTGGCGCACTACACTGTTGGCAAACTGGAATGTTCGTCATTTGATGCCTAATGTCGCAAGCTTTTGGGATGCCTGATGTTCGAGCCCGGCAATGTCGCTATCAAGGATCCGCAAATTAGCTTGAAGAGCCTCCCAATCAGAAGTTGTTGGATCATACTGTAAAATAAGGGTTGCCTCTTCCCGCTGTTTTTCAATCTGCTGTCTCCGAATCTCATAGACCTGCTGCGCAACTTCTGCTTGCATGCCCTCTGCATCCGATGTATAGAGGTTTTCATTTGCTGCAAGTCTGTATAGGCTTTGCACTCGGTCAATCGCACGAAAGCATTTGTCGGCTATGCCGATTAGCTCTTGCATATTGCTCTGTAGTTCTTCAAAATCCTTGGGATCGCGCTGCATGAGTTCATTGATGCTTCCACGCAGATTGCCCACTTCAGTACTGGCTGCCTCAAGGTTTTTAACTAGGGCATCGTAACGCTCCTGTTTGTCCTTCAAATGGTATCCCCATGCTGTTACTGCAACATCAACAACCAGTGCGGCGCATACAAACGCGGTGAGTGCTTTCTTGATAGAAGAGTTTGTCGGTCGGGCACGTACAACCGTCTTGGCAATCTTGTCGCTCCAAGCCTGTCTTTGTGGATGCTGATTCACGCGCCAATAGCCGATTCCAAAAAACAAGAGGGAACCGAAACGGCCGATAGTTTCGCGACGCAATATCTGCATGAACGATGGATATGATCGGGACGACATGGACGAGCCTACCTCCAAACCCATGACGTACTTGCCCACGGTCGTGTGATATGCGGCCTGCGCTACGGTCATGTAGCCGAATAAGGCAAGAATCGAAATACCATTGGCCCGACCTGTATCCTCGGTGAGATTTATGCCAAACAGGCCAGGAATAAAGTAAACAGCGACTACGATTAGGTAGATGAGTATATAGTCTGCAATGTAGGCCGCTAGTCGCTGGCGCAACGTTGCATATATCGTGAAGTGGGGTGGAACAGAAGAAGTTGTCTCCCTACAGGGGTGTGTGCCTGGGGTGCCCTGGACCTTAACTGTGCCAGTAATGAAATCAAATCCACAGTCGCAAGTTGCCGTCGAGCCGGTATTGATCAAATGGCAAACTGGACAAGTCATTGACGGTTCAGGAGCGGGCACAGCCACATCACTTGTGATTGAGTCAGCCGTAACTGTGGCTGCCGGTGTGGGGTCAGCCTTACTCGGAAATGGAACCGATGTTGTGGGTTCGATGGGCGCATCTGGGGGTGAATTGGTCCTGTACCCACATTTACTGCAATAGCGGGCGTCATCGGGATTGGAAGAGCCACAGTGGTTACAATACATATGGGCACCGTTTGAATACTGCGTTTGAACCACAGCATACGCCGATTTACCACATCGTTTCAAGCTCGGTCAAAACGTCCTCTGTGGGTGGCATCGTGGATCGATTTGGTCCTTTTGCCGCCGCCCAGATTCAATTGCCAGTCGCATTTTCCACATTGCTCCCTACTAACGCCCTTTGGTTTACCGATATGCTGTTGTCAACTCCTGCATAGGCGGCTAAAAACGGAAAGTGACCCACAATGGTGCGGCGGGGAAAGCGCGGCGTGAAGGCGGGGCTGGCGCGTGATATGATAAGCAAATTGCAGATTGAAACTGGAAACAACCACAAATCGATGAGCAGTTCCAAAAAATCCCGGCGAGAAATGTTGTCTGCGCACCGCAAGCTGCGGACGTGGAAGAAAATTGCCCAAGGTCTGCTGAACACCCAGCACCCGCTGCTGGTGCATTTGATTCCGATGCGGCGGTGCAATCTATCCTGCACGTACTGCAACGAATTTGACGATGTGTCATCGCCCGTGCCCATCGAAGAGATGCTGCGGCGGGTAGATCGGCTGGCGGAACTGGGCACATCGGTCATCACGATCAGCGGCGGCGAACCGATGATGCACCCGGAATTGGATCAGGTCATCGCGCGCATGCGCAGACATAAGATGATCGCGGGGCTAATCACGAATGGATATTTATTGACGCCGGAGCGCATCGAGCGGCTCAACCAAGCGGGGCTGGAATACTTGCAGATCAGCATCGACAACGTGAATCCGGATGAAGTATCGAAAAAAAGTCTCAAGGTGCTGGACAAGAAACTGCAATGGCTGGCCGAACACGCTGATTTCCACGTGAACATCAATTCCGTGGTCGGGAGCGGCGTGGAAAATCCGGACGACGCTTTAGTCATTGCGCGCCGGGCAATTGAGCTGGGGCTGACCAGCACGGTGGGAATCATCCACGATGGCAGCGGTCAACTGAAACCTCTGGGCGCAGAGGAGCAGAAGGTTTATTACGCCATCAAAGCATTGCAGCAAGGCGCTTCGTTCCGGTTCAATGGATTGGGCTTCGCGCCGCGCCTGGATCATTTCCAGGAAGACATCGTGCAGGGCAAGCCGCATGACTGGCGGTGCAGGGCGGGCGCGAGGTATCTCTACATCTGCGAGGATGGGTTGGTGCACTACTGCTCGCAGCAAAGGGGATATCCGGGCATTCCGCTGGCGCAGTATACGCACGAGGATATCCGGCGCGAATACTTCACGCAAAAAACCTGCGCGCCGCATTGCACAATTTCGTGCGTGCAGCAGATCGCGATAGTCGACAACTGGCGCGACCCGCAACAGGCCAGCGCCACTCCCAGCACGAGAGCTTTGGCTCACGAAAGCACCAACCAATCCGCAACGAGATCGTAACCTGCTACGGTTTGACCACACTGCCCGAGGCTGCTCGGCGGGCCTCAAGATTTTCAAGGCTTGATTTGTCCGTAAGCGGGGAATGTCCCGGCTGCCCCCGATTTTCCAAGTTTAAGGGAGGA
>MEKX01000025.1:0-15122 GCA_001767075.1 Acidobacteria bacterium RIFCSPLOWO2_12_FULL_54_10
CGAATACGTTTTCGCCATCCGGTTGTGTTCGCAGAGAATCGCCAGACATTACTATACACCATCTGTAAAAATGGTCTAGTAAGTGCAGAGGACGGCGTGACGAAGCGCCGCCAACCTGACGGCGCAATGGGCCAGCGGGATCCTTCGGCAGGCTCAGGACAGGCTGCTGGCGTTACCTGCGACGGAGAAAATCAATAGCTCATCTTGGGCTGTGTTGAAGTGGCTGCGCGAAGCTGCTCGTAGACACTGCACACTTGACGTTCCGTTTCATCCAGGGAGCCGGAGGTGTCGATGACGAAATCCGCCAAACGCTTCTTTTCTTCACCCGGCATCTGGGCGGCCATGCGTTTGCGAATGTCCTCTACAGAAAATTTTGACTGCGCCGCGAAACGCTCGACCTGCTGCTCGGGCCGGCACCAGGTGACGACCATTTTATCGAAGCGGCGATTCTGGTTTGCTTCGAATAGCACGGCGGATTCCACCACGCAAATAGCGTTGGGATCATTTTTGCGATGCAACTGTTGCAGGCGGGAAATCTCCCTGAGCACAGGAGCATGCACAATAGCGTTCAAGTGCTTCAGCTTATCGAGATCGTTAAAAACAATATCGGCCAGTTTCGCGCGATTCAGCCGCCCGTCGGCATTGAGCACTTCCTTGCCGAAGCCGCTCAGGATGCGGTCGAACACCACGTTGCCGGGCTGCATGAGGTCCCGGCCAATATTGTCAGAGTTAATGATGGCAGCGCCCAGCGAGGCGAAAATCGAAGCGACAGTGGATTTTCCGCTGCCGATGCCTCCGGTTAGTCCTACAGATAACATCGTTTACCCTCTCTAAAAAGAATCCGCACGCCAGAGTCCAGCATTCATGCTGAATTGAATTTATTATTTTAGCACGGTCGCAGGAATCCTACGCGCAAGGAACCGCCGATGGTTCGCTGGAATGACTTCTGGTGGGCATCCGCGAGGGAAAAGTGATGCTGGAAAGCGGCGTAAAAAAACTTGCCTCGGTTGCCGGGTCCGCATTTTCAAGGGAGAGCCACCCTTTTAAATTTCCCGACGACCGAGGCAAATGGCTGTTAAACCAAATTGTCTGTTCGTATTGAACCACTAGGGGAAGAGCAAGTCCGATGCCAAAGGGGATAGATGGCTATCTGATTGAATAGAAGATGATTGCAAAGTCTGGCCGGGAAAAACTGAAAGAACGGTTGTAGCCGATTGACCCAGGGCGTGTCGGAATGACACGGGTAATATGAGGATCGGCGAGTCTGCTATGGCATCTTCTCAAGTTTTCGATAGAGGGTTTTTCTTTCGATGCCCAGGATTTCCGCAGCGCGCGTCTTATTACCGTGCGTGGCGGCCAGCACTTTGCGGATTTGCTCTTCTTCCACTTGAGCCAGAGCTTCCGGAGATTGCAATTTTTTGGCCGGGTCGAGCGCTTGCAAAGCATGGCGGAAGGCGTCTTCTTCGACAAGGGTGCCGCGTTGCAGGATGGACAATCGCTCCAGGACGTTTTCCAGTTGCCGCACATTGCCAGGCCATGAATAAGAAACGGCGGCCTTGAGAGCTCCGTCGGTGAATTGCATTAATCTGCCGGTGCGATTGCGGAAGGATTCCAGGAAATGATGGATCAGCGGGCGGATGTCCTCCGTGCGATCCCGCAGAGGGGACAAATGCACCGAGGTGACGTTCAGGCGGTACCACAAGTCCTCGCGGAATTTTTTATCCGCCACCAGATTGCGCAGATCACGATTGGAGGCGGCGATGACTCTGGCATCCACTTTGCGAGAAGACGAGGAGCCGACGGGCCGAATCTCCCGCTCCTGGAGAAAACGCAACAGACGAAGCTGGAAGGCCGGGTCGATCTCGCCGATCTCATCGAAGAAAACCGTGCCACCATCGGCGGACTCGAGCAAGCCCGGGCGGTCGCGATCCGCGCCGGTGTAAGCGCCGCGAACCGCGCCGAACAATTCCGTTTCCAGCAGAGAGGACGGCAGCGAACCGCAGTCCACCACCACGAAACGGTGAGCGCGGCGGGGACCGCTCTGGTGGATCAGCTTGGCGACCAGTTCTTTGCCGGTGCCGGTTTCCCCCTCGATGAGCACCGTGGCATCCGAGTCGGCAACATGGGAGATGAATTTGAAGACTTCCACGATAGCGGGTGAATTGCCCACCAGGACGGTGCCGGGCGGGGAGGCATCGTTGCCTGGAGCCGAAATGGATTGGCGCAAAAGCTGCTCCGCGTTGCGAACGATGGCAAGAAGCTTGTCGAGCGGAAACGGCTTGGCGAGATAATCAAAAGCGCCCGCGCGCGTAGCCTCCAGAACAGTTTCCAGAGAGCCCTGGCCGGTCATGAGAATCACGGCGCATTGCGGGTTGAGCGAGCGCGCATGGTGCAAAATGTCGAGTCCCGTCTTGTGGTCGAGATAAATGTCCGAAATCACAATGGGGAAATGGCTTGCCGATAGAAGCTCCAAACCTTCACCACTGGAAGCCGCTTGCCGCACGGGATAACCTTCGGCTTCAAGCAGAGTGACGACGGTCAGCGCGACTGCCGGGTCATCCTCAACGACGAGGATGGCGGGCTTAGTCGATTGGCTTGTGACGCTGTTCATAACAGAATCCATTAAGTGCGTCCTTCGGAAATACCGCAAGGAAGATAAATTGTAAACCGAGAACCCGCGCCAAGGGAGGATTCGACGGTTAAATCTCCGCCGTGATGCAGGGCGATCTCCCGGGCGATGAACAATCCAAGCCCGTATCCGGGCGCGCCGGAGCGTTGCGCCGTATCGGTGCGGTAAAAGCGGTCAAAAATGTGGCGGCACTCTTCCTTGTCCATGCCGGGACCGTTATCAGCTACTTGGACAGCGATGCCTTTCGGGTTTTGATCCAAGATCAAATCCACGGCGCTGCCGCTGGGACAATATTTGATGGCGTTGGTCAAGAGATTGTAAATCGCCATTTCCAATAGCTCCCGGTCGGCGTTGATCTCTGATTCGACTCCATTGGCGGAGCAGTGCAACTGGATGCTTTTTCGATCCGCCGCTGCGCGGAGTTGATCCACCACAGTAGCAGCCAGGGCAGGAAGGTTCAACGGAGCGGGCCGCAATTCCATCTCGCCGGCGGTGAGCCGCTCGGCGCTGAGAAACCGCTCCACAAGGCGTCCCATGCGCTGCGATTCCTGGAAAATGAGGCCGGTCATCTGCTCGCGCTTGGCATCGTCAAGATGATAACGCTGCAAAAGCTCGCTGGAACCCTGGATGGCCATGAGCGGCGAGCGAATCTCGTGAGCGGCCATTTCAAACTGCTGCTGCGAACGCCGCCGCCGGATTTCCGACTCGCTCAGCTTGCGACCGACGACAAGCAGACGGTAACTTCCGCAGGCTGCTGACGCCGTCACCCATTGCCCTAGCAGCAGGAAGCCGGGCCAAATGCTGCCTTGCAAAAATAGCAAATAAGGCGCGGCGAGAACCGCGACGCCGATGACCGCCAAAGCGATGGCCAGACGTGGTCCATGCAGCCAGGCGAGAGATGCGGCGGTGAGCAATGAGATGAAGAAGAGAGCGAGTAAAACCGCAGAGGGGGCGGCGGGCAGCAGAAATTTTCCGCTTAAAAGCGTGTGCAGAGCGTTCGAGTGAATCTCCACGCCGGGCATTCCCAATCCTGAAGAGAAAGGCGTGAACAAGCGGTCTCCGGCTCCTTGCGCGGTCACTCCCAGGAAAACGATCTTGTCGCGCAATGCAGCATGGACATCCTGATCCATCAAAGAAGTCAGGCTGATTTGCGGGAAAGTATCATTGCCACCCGCAAAATTAATCCACAGCGATCTTTCGTCATTGCGGCGGGCTGGAATATGCACTTCGGTACCCGGGGCCGCAGGACCAGCCACCACCAAATCATCGTTGGTTTCCGTGATCAAGGGCGGGGAGCTGCCTTGCAGCAAGCGATAGGATTCCAAAGCCAATGCCCAGTAGCGTTCCCTGCCGCCTTGCTTGGCCAGCAAAATTCTGCGATTGACGCCATCCGGGTCGGGGTCGGCGTGGACGTGTCCGATAGCAGCGGAAACGCTGGAGAAATCGGGCAGCGGATTCAGCCAGCGGCCTCCCGGAGCGGTTTCCAGAGCGGTTGCCAGAACAACGGGGCGGGACGAGCGCAGCGCGGCGGCGAGCGACTGATCGGAGTCAGCGGCGGAGGCATCGGAGAGGATCAAATCCACGGCGAGCAAACGCGGCTGGGAATTGAGGATCGTGCGGATCGCCTGAGCCAGCACGGAGCGCGGCAACGGCAGCGCGCCGAAACGGGCCAGAGTGGCGTCATCCAAAGCTACGATGACAATGTCATGGTCCGCCGATGCTGCCGGTTGTGGCCCACGTTGCCGGAAATACAGGTCCAGGAAATTCCTGTTAATGCGCTCGCCATAGGAACTCCATCCGGCGATCAGCGCCAAGGCAACAGAAGCAAGCGCCAGGAGCGCGTAGGGCAGCCATTCCGGCATCAGGGTTTTCTTCATGATCTCGTACCTGTTCGCACTACATCTTACCAAAACAAGGCGGAAGTAAGGCAATGGAGGGAAAAGTGATTCGCGGAAGGGAAGCGTGGCAGACGTTGACTAAAGCGACTGCAAGAGGCGTTTGGCGCGGAGGTAATCGGGGAACTTCTTTTCTTCCGCGCGAAATTCGACGGAATGAAAACAGCGGCGGGTTGGCCGATGGATGACCGGATGCTTCACGTGGAGCATTTCATGATACAGGATATATTCGAGCAGAAACCGGGGCGAGTCCGCACGGTCAAAAATGCTGCTGATGACGATGGTGTTGTGCGTGTGATCGTAGTGCCCCAGCGCGGTGCGCGCCGCCGCGCGGCTCCACGTCAATCGCGGGCGCGATAATAATCCGCTAAAGAATCGTTGGTTGAGTTCATCAAAAATAATTTCAAGGTTGTGGCAGGAACCCTGCGCCGAAAGGATATGCTTGCGGCCGCGGAATTGGCGGATCTGCTGCGTCTGATGGCGGATGCTGCGGCGATTCAAAAAGCGGCGGTAACGGCTCTGGTGGGAGTCAGGCACCGGCTTGCGATACAGCTTGGCGATCAGGATAAAGGCGATGGATTCCAGGACCGTGCGCGGCGCGGCGGCAAGCAGGTCCGACAAGCCGACGATCAGTTTTCCGTCGCGAACGCGGATGACGTTATAAACATCCGTGTACTGCCGGAAACGAACCTCGAAATCCGGGATGGGGGTGCGGGGACGGACTTGCCGGAATACTTTCTGGAAAACGTCTTGGGCGGAAACTTCCGGCGAGGGCACAAGCGCGAGGCTCGACAGGCTCCAATCGCTAACGGCGTTCTCCACGGCGCGGGGGACCTTCTTTTCGCTCACTCTCATCTTTTTGTTGCGGCGGCGCGGAGGGCAACCGGGGAGGCTCCCGTTCGAGCACTTCCGGGAACGAACCCTTCTGCGCCTCGGCGATTTTCTCCTGCGTCACGACTACGGCCTCTTCCAAAGCATAGCGGAAGTCATCCCAACCCGACGAAGGCTTTTGCGGGATGGACTGGAGATAACTTAAAAAGGCACTGCCCCTGACATCCACTTCCTTGAGGGCTTTGTCCACGGAGATTCGCTTGTCGCGAGCCGTGTCCATGGTGGTCTGGAGATCCTCGAGAACCAGGCGATACTCCTCAAGATTGGTGCGGACTTTGGATGCGAAGCCCGACGGGCGCGAAGCGATGAGCTGCTTCATGGCGTCCAGCCGCCGCTGCGCGAAATCGAGAAATAAAACAATCCGCTTTGGAGAGTCTTGAGCCGCCCGCACGTCGTCGGCTTCGCGCGGGGTCAAATAGTCTTCCGCGCGCGCTGACCAGGTGCCGAGAGACAACGCCAGAAGCAGTGCGATGGTGACGCCAGCATTCATGGCTGTTAGCTATGCTCAACAGGATTCATGAGACTATAGAGAATTTTCTCGTGGAACCCTGCTACTTGCTTGGTAATTGCATCCAGCGCAGGACGAACTTGATAGGAAACATCCATTTTCAGGTCTTCCAGCGAGCGCATCTGGCGGCGCAGATGCTGTTCGCATTTCTTTGAGTAACCAGAATCCGTGGCATCGTTCACGGCCTTGGCGATCAATTCGGTTGCCAGCAGGAAGCTTGCGCTAGTTTCTTGTTGCAGCGAAGCCGCGCCCTTCATGTAAACGGTCCGCAATTCCTTGAAGCGAAGGTCGGACAATTTGATGGCGATCAAGACGCGCTGCTTGGGGTCAGGCTCTCGCTTGTATTTCTCTTCGAGCAAAAACGGCGCATTTTCTTTGGGAGATCGCCGCCCGGCAATGGCAGCATCGGTTAGAAAGCCAATCATGGTTAAGCCCAGCGCCAACAGAATACGAGATTGGTTCATTTTGCTCATGGTATCCTCCGTTACGATTGAGCGATTGCTGGAATCATCACTTAATTCCCTTCTGCAATTCAAGAGAAATAATTCGCACGCGCTGCCGCGCCTGGAACTCCTGGTCGGGATTTTTCCCTTCATCGGAAGCTAAAAACCGCTGGTAGTTCTCCAGCGCCGGCTTGCGCTGGCGGAGATTGTCCAGGCTGATGGCGCGCAAAAAGTACGTGCCTGCCGTATCTTGCTGCCATTCGCTGATCCGGGCAAGCGCGGTGATGGCGCCTTCATAATTCTTGAGCAGGAAGAGCGCGGAAGCCAGATTCGTGTAACCCTGCGGCCAGTCCGGCTTCAGTTGCGTGGCCCGCAAAAATCGCTGCGCGGCTTCGCGGTACTCTTGCTTCTCCATCCGCAAGCGGCCCGCCGCCAGCCACAACTCCGCGTCCGAGCCGTCCTGGGCGAGCAACTCTTCGGCTAAGGATTGGGCCTTGACCTTTGCCTCGGGGACTTGTAGGTATGCGTGCAGCAAGTCCTTTGCGAGATCAATGCCGGTTTCACCCGCTGCTTTGGCCTGCTCGTATTGTTCAATGGCTTCGAGATATTTTTTCTGCCTGGCATAGAGTTTTGCGAGCGTGATGCGAACGTCGGTGCGCTCCGGGCGCTCGTCCAAATATTGACGATAAAGGTCGGATGCTTCCTGCAAACCGTCGGGCTGCTGGCCGGACTGCGCCTCCAGAATTTCAGCTAGTAAAAGCCGGGCCTCGGCGATGGCAGGGTCCAATTCCAAAACGCGGCGGTACTGCGCAGCGGCGGCGGCAGGGTCGGAAGCTGACATCAGTTTCGCAACCTCCATATGGGCCTGGACATGGGAGGGCTGCAAAGAAAGAAATTGCTCGTAAGCAGTTTGCGCATCGTTGTTGCGGTTGGCAAGAGCCAGCGCCTGGGCCAGGCGATATAGCGCGTTGTGATTGGCGGGTTGCTGCTGAACGATGGCTTGCAGAAGCTCCACCGCTTCGGCGGGCTGGCCGGTTTCCAGGAGCAGCAATCCCAGGTTTAGCCGTGCTTGGGGAAGTTCTTTTTCGCGGGAGAGGACATTGCGGTAACGCTCGATGGCCTCCTGTTTGCGTTGCAGAAAGCTATACGCCAGCGCCAAATTGAACTCGGCGCGGGTATCTTCCGGCTTCAGCGCAAGATAACTTTCCAGCGTTTTGGCAGCGGCAGGGTAATCCTCTTTTTGGAGGGCGGCGGCGGCGGTGCGCAGAAGCTCATCGGGTTCCTGGGCCTGGGCGCTGAGAAGCAGAAGCAGGGCGATCAATCCCACCCGCAGGAAACGCCCGCCTGAAATCCACATCGGGGTGCACTGGATGCGCATGATTCTACCCTGATCTTAGTACCAACCGGCGATCAGGGCAACCGCTTCTTCCGGGCGCGTGCCGGACGCTTGGATGGAGCGGCGCGCGAGACTTCTCCCCACTGCCGGTGCCTGTCCAGAACCTCGTGCAGGTATTTACCCGTATGAGAGGCCGGGCATTTGGCGACTTCCTCCGGCGTTCCGCAGCAAACGATTTCGCCGCCCCGGTCGCCGCCCTCCGGGCCAAGATCAATGACCCAGTCGGCCATTTTGATGACGTCCGGGTTGTGCTCGATGATGATGAGGCTGCCGCCGTTTTCCAGGAGGCGCGCGAAGGCGGCCAGGAGCTTTTTGGTGTCGTCGAAGTGCAAGCCGGTGGTCGGCTCGTCGAAGATGTAAAGCGTGGATTCGCTGCTCCCGAAGGCAAGGTGACCGGCCAGCTTCACGCGCTGCGCCTCGCCGCCGGAAAGCGTAACCGCAGACTGGCCCAGCCGCAGGTAGCCGAGACCAACGTCATCCAGCACCTGCAAGCGCCGCGTGATCTGCGCATTGGATTGGAAAAAAGCGAGCGCCTCCCGCACGGTGAGTTGCAGAACTTCGTGGATATTCTTGCCGCGGAAGCAAACCTCCAGCACACCGCTTTTGAATCGCGTTCCGTTGCAATCCTCGCAAATCAGCTCGACGTCGGCGAGAAATTGCATTTCCACGGAAACCGTGCCGTTGCCCTGGCAGGTCTCGCAGCGACCGCCGGGGATGTTGAAGGAGAAATGTCCCGGCGCGAAGCCGCGCTTCTTGGAATCTGGCTGCGCGGCAAACAGCGAGCGGATGGGATCGAAAGCTTTGATATACGTTACCGGATTGGAGCGCGGGGTGCGGCCGATGGGGGACTGGTCCGCGAGGACCACGTTTTTGATGTGCTGCGATCCTTCGATTTTGCGGCACCCCAACTTCCGCCCGAGGGCGGGAATCTCCTCGGAGGCCTCCGCTTGCGGCTCCGGTTGATGGCTGCGCAGCGCACCGTGAAGAACGTCATGGACGAGCGTGGACTTGCCGGACCCGGATACACCGGTGATGGCCACCATCATGTCGAGCGGTATCGTGACGTCAATGTTTTTCAGGTTGTGCAGAAAGGCGCCGCTCATGCGGATTTGCTTCTGCGTGACGGCGCGACGCCGGGCGGGAAGGCTGATGCGAAAATCGCCTTTGAGATATTTGGCGGTCAGCGTGGCATTGCCGGAAATTAAATTGTCGTAGCCGCCGGAAAACTGCACCTTGCCGCCGTTTTCTCCCGCGCCCGGGCCGAGGTCGATGATGTGGTCCGCCGTTTCCATCATCGCGGCATCATGTTCGACAACTAGTATTGTGTTGCCCTGGTCGCGCAGCTCTTTGAGTATCTCAATCAGGCGGGCCGTATCGCGGCTGTGCAGGCCGATGGATGGCTCATCCAACACATAGAATGTTCCCACCAAGTGCGCGCCGAGCGCCGTGGCAAGCTGGATTCTCTGCGCCTCGCCGCCGGAGAGCGTGGCCGCCAGGCGGTCCAGCGTCAGGTAGCCCAGCCCCACATTTATAAGGAAGCGGACGCGCTGCTGAATCTCGTGCAGAATTTTTTCCGCTATGGTTGCCTGCGCCGGGCTGAAGCGTAGCGCGGAGAAAAACTGCTGCACTTCTTCAATGTTCATGCGGCAGACTGCGCGGATGTCTTTGCCGCCAACTTTGATGCAGTAAGCTTCTGGGCGAAGCCTACCGCCTTTGCAATCCCCGCACACTGAGTAGCCACGATAACGCGATAGAAAAACGCGCACGTGCAGTTTATATTTTTTTCTTTCAAGATAATTGAAGAAGCCCCTAACGCCCACAAAGCCCTTGTAGCCTCTCACGCCTTGCGCCCGGCCCTCCCAGACAAACTGTTTTTCCTCGTCCGTTAATTGATAGAAGGGAACGTTCAGGCGCACGCCGCGCAGCGTGGCCGACTTGCGGAACTCGTTGTAGAAACGCCGGTAGCGCGGCTTGGTCCACGGCTCCACGACGCCGTCTTCTAACGCCAGGGTGGGGTCGGGAACCACCAAGTCAGGGTCGAAATCGACGGTATTGCCGAACCCCTGGCAGCGAGGGCAGGCTCCATATGGGCTGTTGAAAGAGAACAGGCGCGGTTCCGGCTCCTCGAACGGGATGCCGCAGTTCTTGCACTCGAATCGCTCGTTGAAAGACAACTGAGGGGGAATATTTTCGTTGACGCCATCGGCGCTTTGCGGAAATTCCAGCACGGCTTCGCCGCCGTGGCGATAACAAAGCTCGATGCCGTCCACCAAGCGTTGGCGGGATTCCGCCGAGACGGCCAGGCGGTCGGCCAGCACCCACACAGGCTGCGTGAAATCAATTTCCAGAAGGGATTCGGGAGTTGAGAATTCGAAGATTTTGCCGCTTTGCCACAGACGGTTGAAGCCCGATTGCCGCAATTCGAACAAACGAGTTTTCAGCGCATCTTCTTTTGAGGGCGTATCAATGCTCCCTTTGACAGGGTTGCTTGCCGTTTCTTTGTGTTGAACTTTTTCGAGAGGAAATAGCAGGTAGGCGCGCAGGCTTCCTGCCTCGCCGTGCTGCTCGGCCAGCGCGATCAAGCGCGCGGCCACCATGTCCACGCTGTCCCGCTGGACCTCGGCGCCGCAGCGCGGGCACTCGGTATAACCGGCGCGCGCGAACAGGAGGCGCAGGTAGTCGTAAATTTCCGTGGCCGTGGCCACCGTGGAGCGCGGGTTGCGCGTGGTGTTCTTTTGCCGGATGGCAATGGCCGGAGCGATGCCGGTGATCTCGTCGGCCTCCGGCTTCTCCATGCGCTCCAGGAACTGCCGCGCGTAGGCGGACATGGACTCGACATAGCGCCGCTGGCCTTCCGCGTAAAGCGTGTCAAAGGCCAGGCTCGATTTGCCCGACCCGCTCACGCCGGTGACCACCGTCAGCGCGTTGTGAGGGATGTCTACGTCAATGTTCCGAAGATTGTGGACGCGGCAGCCGCGCACGCGGATGACTTCGTTGGACTCCGCCGAGACCTTTTCTGAAAGCTTGTGCGCCGCCGTGCTCATGGAGGAAAATTCCGCCCAGTGCCGAACTTATTATTATAGCGCGGAGCGGGGTCCACTCGTCGTCATCCCTTGGCCTGTGCTATTCAGAATCCTCGATAGCAAATCCCTTCCACTGGCAAACCACGGTAGAAATCAGTAAACTGAACGCGTGGAGTTCGAGTGGAATCCGAAGAAAGCGGCAGATAATCTCCGCAATCACAAAGTGTCTTTTACTGAGGCTGCAAGCGTGTTTGGTGATTCCCTCGGCGCCACGGCCTCTGACCCTGACCACTCCGTCGAGGAGCGGCGATTCATCACCATCGGCTTGTCGAATCGCGGCCGCTTGCTGATGGTTGCCCACGCGGAATCCCGCGAACGAGTTCGGATCATCAGTGCACGAACGCTGACCCGCAGTGAGAGAAAAGCATATGAAGAAACGCAAAAGTAAGACAAACGACGAGTTGCGCCCGGAATACGATCTGCGCCAGTTGCTCCAGGGAGCCGTGCGCGGCAAGTACGCGAAACGCTTTCAGGCTGGAACCAATCTTGTTCTTTTGGACCCAGATGTCCGTCAGGCCTTTCGCACCGAGAAGGCTGTGAATGAAGCCTTACGCTTGGTGATTGAGCTGCGCCGCGTTGGAACCAGCAGGGCGCGTGGAACCTAACCGCGAGAAGGCTTTATGAAAAAGAAGGCTAGTCGGCGCAAGCGGGACTGTGAGCGCGACACAATGCGACCGGAGTACGATTTCTCGAAAGGCGTTCGGGGTGTAACAGCGGCGAGATACGATCAGGGCACAAACATCGCCGTGATTGATCCGCAGGTGCTGGACGTGTTTCCCGACGCCGACACAGTGAACCGGGCGTTGCGCGCTCTCGCGCCAGTAATCCGCCAACAGCGCAAAGTCAGCACGAAGAGGCGAAGCGCCTAAACCAGGCGGAGCAGCCGGGGCGGTTTCGCCTTATGCTGGCGAGGACAGAAGAACACGCGGCGAGATAAGCGGTTTAACGTTAACTCTCGCGGAGAAAAAATGTCCGATTTGGGAAAATTGTATGGGCAGTGGATTGGGCAGATTGCGGGAACCAATTCCGGTTATGCCTGCCTGAATGTGGATTCAGACCGCCCAGAAATCGGGTATTTTCAAGTAGCGGATGTCCTACTGCCACATTCTGTACAGGCAGTGTTTACGATCAATGAATCAGAAGTAAGTGGGACACTGTCAAATTTTTTGCCACTTGGTCCGGCAATATCTTCGGACGTCCAACTCCCAACGCAGGGCAGCTTTTCCGGCTCACTTAGTGAGGAACAATTCAACGGTAAATGGGAAACAGACGGCGGGACTAATGGGACATTCAAATTAGACCACATTAATTCACCTTCTTCACAGCCCTGCGACGAATTGATGAGTTGGGGGAAGTTTCGAGAATGGATACTGAATGAGTTCAGGGAAAAGCCATCACTTATTTTTCGTGGTCATCACAAGTCAGTATACCCGCTCTTAACTAGTTTTCACAGAACGGGAAGACGTAACATTTATCGGTACGCTAGCGAAGACGTACCTGAGCTTTGCCGTTCAATCGAAGCTATACTCGGCACACGGTATGATATCGATAATCCTGTCGATCATGGTGCCCTCCTGAATTTGGGACAACATCATGGTTTCCCCACTCCTCTGCTCGACTGGACCGAGTCACCGTTTGTAGCGGCATTCTTTGCATTCTCTCCATTGCCCAAGGTGGTATCTTCTGAGGCGGATACGGTAAGGATTTTCATCTTCGATTGTGTTGGCTGGCCGGATCAGCAAATTGAAACCATATTACATATCCGGCCATGCTTCGCTCACTTGCGTTTGCGCGCTAGGGATAATGTCCGTGTTATTCCGCAGCAATCAGTGCATATGTATTCGAATCACGTAGCGATTGAGGAATATGTTAAGTGGGTTGAGACGAAACAGAAGCGCCAATTCCTGAGGCGAATCGACATCCCCGCATCGGATAGGCTGATCGCTATGCGTGATCTGGTGGCAATGGGAGTTACTGCTTCCTCTTTGTTTCCCGGCCTTGATGGCTTATGTCGTTCTTTAACCGAGAAATGGTTTTAGAAACAAGCGTACCAAGCATTTTTTCGCCGTGGGCCTTTTGTTTCCGTATCCCGTGCACGAACCAACTACCATCCTCTCTGAAATCTGCATAATCTACGGATCGCGCCTCCCCTGCTATGATCAACGCTGGAGCGCGTAGCGAACGGCCAAATGGCTTTGAACTCTGTTGACCGATGCTGTACAATACAGACATATGCAGAGCCAATCGAGGACGGACAGCAAAATCCTGACTGCCGAGGAGGCATCCCGATATCTGCGCGTGCACTCGCAGACTGTCTATCGCCGTTTGCGGGCGGGCAAGCTGCCTGGCGCGAAGATTGGCGATCAGTGGCGCATTCGCAAGGCCGACCTCGACGATTACCTGAAAGGCAGTATGCAGGAGTCCAAATTCGACGATGAGCCGCTATCCGCTGCGGACCTCCGGGCGATTCGCCGGGGACTCGATGACATCCGCCACGGACGTGTCATCACCCTGGAAGAGTACCGGCGAAAACGCAAAGCGTGAGTTACCTACCGAAGCTTTCACGGGAAGCCGAAAAGAAACTGGATCGGGCAACTTACGACCGGATCGAGCGTCGGATCATCCAACTAACCAAGAACCCCTTTGATCCGCGCCTTTCGAAACAGTTGGAAGTCGCGGAGGGCACGCGCAGCTCGCGCGTCGGCGACTGGCGCATCCTCTACACCGTCCATCCACAGGCCAGAATCATTTACGTCATTGCCATTCGCCCGCGAGACGAGGCCTATCGCGACCTCTAAAGCAGAGAAGTCAATTGGCGCCGCTTGCCCAGTTACGAGCCAGCAGCCCTGCTATAATCCATACTGGGGCCGTATCAACTCACTGCCCCGTGCGAATCTATGAGCTTTCAACTTGTCAGCAGCTACCAGCCGCAAGGCGACCAGCCGCAGGCCATTGAGCAGTTGGTGCGCGGCGTCGAGGCTGGAGATCAGCACCAAGTGCTGCTGGGCGTGACCGGCTCGGGCAAGACCTACACGATGGCCAAGGTGATCGATGCCGTGAACCGTCCAGCGCTTATCCTGGCGCACAACAAGACGCTGGCCGCGCAGTTGTATTACGAGTTCAAAGCTTATTTCCCGAACAACGCCGCCGAGTATTTCGTGAGCTACTACGACTACTACCAGCCGGAGGCGTTCATCCCGGCGTCCAACACGTACATCGAGAAGGAAGCGACCATCAACGACGAGCTGGACAAGCTGCGCATGTCGGCCACCCGGTCGCTGTTCGAGCGGCGCGACTGCATCATCGTGGCCAGCGTCTCGTGCATCTACGGCCTGGGGTCGCCGGAAGCCTACTACGGCATGTTGCTGTTTCTGGAGAAGGGCCAGCGCATCTCGCGGCAGGAAATTCTGCGCCGCCTGGTGGAGGTGCAATACGAGCGCAGCGAGGCGGAGTTCAAGCGCGGCACGTTCCGCGTGCGCGGCGACGTGATCGAGGTCTATCCCGCCTACGAGGATTTCGCATATCGCATCGAGCTGTGGGGCGACGAGATTGAGCGGCTGTCGCGCATCGATCCTTTGCTCGGCCAGGTGAAAGAGACTTACGGCCGCCTGCCGATTTATCCGAAGTCGCATTATGTGATGACGCCGGAAACGCGCGACCAGGCGATTGTGAAAATCCTGGAGGAACTCGACTGGTGGACGCCACAACTGGAGCAGCAGGGCAAGGTGATGGAAGCCAAGCGCCTGCGGCAGCGCACGTTGTTTGACGTGGAGATGATGCGCCAGATGGGCTATTGCCACGGCATCGAGAATTACTCGCGGCATTTCACGGGCCGCCAGCCGGGCGAAGCGCCGCCGACGCTGCTGGACTATCTCGCGCGCGATGCCATGATCTTCATCGACGAGAGCCACCAGACGGTGCCGCAGTTGCGCGGCATGTATCTTGGCGACCGCTCGCGCAAGCAGACGCTGATCGATTTCGGCTTCCGCCTGCCCAGCGCGCTCGACAACCGGCCGCTGAGCTTCGAGGAGTTCGAGCGGCGCATCCATCAGGTGATTTTCGTTTCCGCCACGCCCGGCCCCTATGAGTTGACCAAATCTTCAGGCGTCGTCGTCGAGCAGATCATACGGCCCACCGGCCTGATCGACCCCGCAGTGGAAATCCGTTCCACGCAGGGGCAGATCGACAATCTGCTGCATGAAATCCGCCAGCGCGCGGAATGCGGCGAGCGCGTGCTGGTGACCACGCTGACCAAGCGCATGTCCGAAGACCTGGCC
>MEKX01000025.1:15139-23072 GCA_001767075.1 Acidobacteria bacterium RIFCSPLOWO2_12_FULL_54_10
TTGCCGGAGGTCTCGCTTGTGGCGATTCTGGATGCCGACAAAGAAGGCTTCCTGCGCTCCGCTAACTCGCTCATCCAGACCATCGGGCGCGCTGCGCGCAACCTGCACGGCAAAGCCATTCTGTATGCGGACATCATGACCGACTCGATGGCCAAAGCCATCTCGGAGACCGACCGCCGACGCCAGTTGCAGGTGCAGTACAACGAGGAAAATCACATCACGCCGCAGAGCATCATCAAGCCCGTCGACATGAGCCTCATCGGCGTCGCCGAGGCCGACTACTGGACGCCGCCCGAAGAGGACGCGGAGTTGGATCAGTTCGCATCAGCGAAAGAGCGCGATGACTGCATATTGAAATTGGAAAAAGATATGCGCGAAGCTGCTGCGCGCTTCGAGTTCGAGCGCGCTGCGAAGTTGCGCGACCGGGCGCGAGCGATCAAGCAGCGCGACGTGATGGCGTGATGCAGTTTAGTCAGGCTCGAAAGGTGATTCTTACTTGGCGTCCCAAACCAGCGTTTGGCTTTGTCCGGAAAGTACGACGGTGGCGGCGGAGGTTTCCTTGTCGTCCGCTGGGTCTTCCGCTTCCAGAATGGAATGGCCGATCTGCGTTTTGAATCCGTCGGTGTCGGAAAGCACGATGGCCGGCTGGTTTTCGGTGACCTTCAGCATCGCGCGAACCTTGCCGTCTGCATCGGAAAGATAAAGGCCCGGCCCGTCACCCACGACCCCCAGAAACGCGCGCGCTTTCTCGCCGCTCTCGTCGTAGAGAATCAGACCGGGAACATCGCTGCGCAGCCCGAGCCGCGCGCGGGCCGTGCCATTGCTGTCCGTCAATACGAACTCCTGAGCCTCCACGCTCCGCCCCGGCGCGGGCGACTGCCCGAGGAAGATCACCGCAGCCACGAGAATACAGGCCGCTGTCGCCGCTTGTTTCATCCGGCGATTTTGACGTTCCAACTTTTCCACGCGTGACGCAAGCGAAATGGAATCCTGCGGATGGGCATTCATGCGAGTCCTCCTTGGGAGAAGCTTTTAGTCTTCAAATTTATATTTCAATGCGCTGGTCAGAAAAAATTGCATTAGAAATTCAGCCTGCGGCTCCGGCGGGCTTGGCGCTTCCTATCGCGGACGCAGGGAAAAGGTGGCAGGCGACAAAGTGTCCTGCGCTTTGCTCCACGCGCTCAATCGGCTTGCTGCGGCACTCCTCCATGACCTGCGGGCAGCGCGGGTGGAACGGGCATCCGGCGGGCGGATTCAGCGGCGACGGCACGTCGCCGGGCAGCGTCTGGCGCTTGGCTTTTTCGCCCGGCACTCCTTTGGGAATGGCCGCCAGCAAGGCTTTCGTGTAAGGGTGCAGCGGATTGCGGAAGAGTTCCTCGCTGGTCGCCTCCTCCATTATTTTTCCCAGGTACATCACGGCGATGCGGTCGCTGATGTGCTGCACCACGGCCAGGTCATGCGCGATGAAGAGGTAAGAAAGCCCGTATTCCTGCTTGAGGTCGGAGAGCAGGTTGATGATCTGCGCCTGGATGGAAACGTCCAGCGCCGAGACCGGCTCGTCGCAGACGATGAACTTCGGCTCCACGGCCAGCGCGCGGGCGATGCCGATGCGCTGCCGCTGTCCGCCGCTGAACTCATGCGGATAGCGGAAGAAGTGCTCGCGACTCAGCCCCACGCGCTCCAGCAGCGCCTGCGCTCTTTCCGGACGTTCCGTCTTAGGATGCATGGCGTGCGCCACCATGCCTTCCATGACGATTCCGCCCACGGTCATGCGCGGGTTCAGCGACCCGAACGGGTCCTGGAAAATAATCTGCATCTGTTTGCGGATTTGCCGCAACTCCTCGCCATGCAGCGCAAATACGGAAGTGCCGTTGAAGTGGACTTCGCCGGAAGTTGGGTCCAAAAGGCGCAGAATCGTGCGGCCCACGGTCGTCTTGCCGCAGCCGCTTTCGCCCACCAGCCCCAGCGTTTCGCCGCGCTGCAGGCTGAAGGAAACTCCATCCACGGCCTTTACGTGAGCGGCCACGCGCGCCAGGATGCCGCGCCGCACGGGATAATATTTCTTGAGGTCGCTGACCGTCAGCAGCAGGTCGTTGTTGGATTGGGTCGTATGCGTCATGTCGTTCAATGATTTATACCGGCTGCAGTTGCAGTTCTTTGCGCTGCCCCAGCAGGCAAGCCGAGCCGTGCTCCCCACTTATATTTTGCAATGTGACATCCGTTTTCTTGCAGTCATCCACGGCATACGCGCAGCGCGGGTGGAACCGACATCCTTCGGGGAAATGCGTCGGATTCGGCACGGTGCCGGGGATCACGTCCAGCCGGGCTTTTTTCCTGCCGAGCGACGGCCGCGAGCGGAACAGCCCGGTGGTGTAAGGATGCTGCGGGTTTCTGAATAGTTCCACCGTCGGCGCCATCTCCACAATCCGCCCGGCGTACATCACGGCTACTTGGTCGGCCACGTCGGCGACGATGCCCAGGTCGTGCGTGATCAGCAGTACCGACATGCCAAATTCTTCCTGTAAATCCTCCAGCAACTCCAGAATCTGCGCCTGGATGGTCACGTCCAGAGCCGTGGTCGGCTCGTCGGCGATCAACAGCTTGGGTCGGCAGACCAGCGCCATGGCGATCATCACGCGCTGCCTCATGCCGCCGGAAATCTGGTGCGGGTATTGGTCCAGCAGCGTTTCCGCCGCCGGAATTTTCACGCGCCGCAGCATGTCGATGGTTTGTTCTCTGGCTTCCGCGTGGCTGACCGGCTGGTGCGTCAGAATCGCTTCCATGATTTGATTGCCGAGGGTGAACACGGGATTGAGCGAAGTCATCGGCTCCTGGAAGATCATCGAAATCTGGTTGCCGCGCACATGGCGTATTTCTTCTTCAGAGAGCGCCGCCAGGTCTTGTCCTTCAAACAGAATTGAGCCGCCCGCGATCCTGCCCGGCGGCGACGGAATCAGCCGCAGGATGGACAGCGCCGTCACGCTTTTGCCGCAGCCGCTTTCGCCCACCAGCCCCATCGTCGTGCGCGGAGGAATGGAAAAGCTGACGCCATCCACGGCGCGCGCCACGCCGCGGTCGGTCGCAAAATACGTTTTCAGGTCGCGGACTTCCAGCAATGGATTGGTCTGCGCTGTCGTCATATTTTCAACCTCGGGTCCAGAGCGTCGCGCACGCCTTCGCCCACCAGATTGTAAGCGGTCACTGCTGAGAAAATCGCCAGCCCCGGGAAGATCGTCACCCACCAGTAGCGGAAACTTTCTCGCGCTTCATTCAAAATGCCGCCCCAACTCGGAATCGGGATGGAGATGCCGAAGCCCAGGAAGCTGAGGCTCGACTCAATCAGGATCGCCGAAGCCACCCCGAAGCTCGCCGCCACCAGCACCGGCGCTATGCCATTCGGCAGAATGTGCCGGAAGGTAATTCGCCAGTCGGAAACGCCCAGCGCTTTGGCGGCCAGCACGAACTCCTGATCCGTCAGGCGCAGGAACTCGCCGCGCACCAGGCGCGCCTCCGTCGTCCAGCCCGTGATGCCGATCACGATCATGATGTTGATCATGCTCGGCTGCAAAAAGGCCAGCACCGCCAGAATCAGGAAAAACGCCGGAAAGCAGATGACGATTTCAATCACCCGCGACAGCGCCATGTCCACCCAGCCTCGGAAATAGCCCGCCATCGTGCCGATGAAGATGCCGATCAGAACGTAAATGGCCACCGCCACAAACCCCACCGAGAGCGACACGCGCGATCCCCAGATCATGCGCGACATCAGGTCGCGGCCGTTGCCGTCCGTGCCGATCCAATAGCGCGAGCTGGGCGGCTTGTATTTGTCTTCCAGATGGTCTTCGTTGATGCCGTAGGCGACCGGCGGGAACAGCGCCAGGCTCGCCTCGATGCCGCCGTTGAGGACTTGGTCTTTGTAGTCCATGGCATCGAATACCGAGGACTGCCCCGTGCGCAACACCGCCAGCAGCAACGCTGGCAGCAGGATCACCATCGCCTGAGCCTTCCAGGACTCACGCCAATGTTGCGGCAGCACACGCCGGATCAGCGGCAGCAGCAGGATCAATGCGCCCAGCGTGATGAAGAAAAAATCCATGTAGCCGAGCGATTCAAAGACCGGCCAGTAGAGTTTCTTCTCTAGCGCCACCTTTTGTGGATCGAACTGTTCCGATATTTCCTGGAAGTAATTCTGCAAGCTGGGCAACCGCGCCGCAATTTCCGCCGCGCCGTTCTGCTGAATGCTTTGGACAGCTTCCCAGTACGCTTCGCGGTAGCCGATGACGCTGTTCGCCTGCTCGACGGGCAGTTGGCTCGCGAGGAAATCCAGTTGCCGCTCCACCGTTGCAAGGCGCGCGGTCAGTTGCACCGCCGCGTCGCCGCCGGAACTGTTTCCTAACGCTTCCATCGCTGCCACCAGCTCCGGATGCCCGCCCAGCTTCCATTCTTGGAAGCGGTTCTCGTAGAGCGACCGGAAAGCTCCTTGCAGCACCAACGGTCGGTTGTTGGCCAGGAACGGCGCGGCAATCGCGATCACGAATAACAGAAGGACGAAATAGAGGGAGACCACCGCCAATCGGTTGCGGCGAAATTGGCGGCTCACCAGGTCCCAATAACTTTCCCCTCTTTGCTGGCTCGGCATGATCGGTTACTGGGCCTCCAGCGAGATGGTGGGGTTGACAAGCGCGTAGCAAATATCGGAGATCAGCAGCCCGATCAGCGTCAGGAAAGCTGCCAGCGTGGAGATGGCCATCACTACAGGGTAGTCGCGCGACAGGATCGCTTCGAATCCCAGCGCCCCCATGCCGGGAATCGTAAAGATGCTTTCGATAATCACGCTGCCCCCCAGCAGCGCGGGCAGCAAAAATCCCAGCAACGTCACGATGGGGATCAGCGAATTCCTCAGCGCGTGTTTGTAGATGACCGTTTTCTCGCTCAGCCCCTTGGCGCGGGCCGTGCGGATGTAATCCTGCCGAATGGTTTCCAGCATCCCGGAGCGCATCTGGCGGGACACATAGGCCAGCCCGCCGTAGGTCAGGCACGTCACCGGCAATATCAAGTGCCAGATGCGGTCCCACAGCCAGGCCGCAGCGCTCATCTTGTCGGCGTCCATCGAGCTGATGCCCGTGATCGGGAACCAGTGGAAATAATCGCCGCCCCCCACGAACAAAATCAGTATCGTCGCCACCCAAAAGCTCGGCAGCGAATAGAGGATGAACAATCCCAGCGTCAGCGTCTTGTCTCCCGCCGAGTATTGATGCGTCGAGGAGTAAATGCCTAGCGGAATCGCGATGAGGTAGACCAGAATGATGGAAATAATATTCAGTTGCAGCGTGATCGGCATCCGCTCCCAAATCTTATCCATCACCGGTCGGTTGTCTTTGTAAGAGCGCCCAAAGTCCAGCGTCGCAATCTTGCCCACCCATCGGAAATATTGCTGATGTATCGGCAGGTCCAGACCGAATTCCTTGCGCGTCTTCTCGATGATTTCGTTGGCCAGTTGCTGGTTGCGGATCATGCCCTGCGCGCCGCTGCCAATGCGCATCGCCGCCGGATCGCCCGGCGCCAGCCGGATGATCACGAACGTGATCACGGTGATCCCCAACATGGTCGGGAGGATCATCATCAGCCGCTTCAGAATGTAAGTCTTCATTGCTCCGCAATCTTTGCGAAAAAGTTCCCGTTTAAATAGAACCGTTCTCCGGCAGGTACCATTCGGCCAGATCGTACCCAGGCCGCACCTTGTAAAGCTTCACGCCCCGGTACTTCTTATCGTAAATGCCCAGGTTCGGCGACGTAAACAGGAACAGGTAAGGCTGCTCTTCATAGGCGATGCGGTGCAGCTCGAAGAAAATCTTGCGCCGCTCCTCGTCGTCGATCATCGTGCGCGATTCTTCGATCATCCGGTCCGTGTCCGCATTGCCGAACCCCACATGATTGGAGCCGCGATTTTCAATCTGCGTTGTGTGCCAAATTTGGTAGGGGTCGTCTTCCAGCGCAATGGCCCATCCGAGTGCAACTGCGTCAAACTGGCGGTCGTAGACGTTTTGCAAAAACGTGGCCCATTCCAGTTCCCGCACCGTCATGTCAATTCCCAGCTTGCGCAGATTTTCTTTGATCAGCGGTGCCATCCTCATCCTCGGCCCTGAACTGACCAGATACTCGAAGCGAAATGGTTTTCCGTCTTTGTCGCGCAGCCCATCCCCATCGCGGTCGTACCACCCTGCTTCCAGCAAAAGTTGCTTCGCTTTTTCCAGATCAAAAGGCTGTGGCTCGAGCTTGTGGTCATACGCCGGGCCAAAATAGTAGGAGAATCCCGAGACCACCACGCCCCGGCCATAGCCGATCACGTCCAGGTATTTCTGGCGATCCAATGCGCCCAATTCCATGGCTTGGCGCACCTTCTGGTCATTGAAAGGAGGCCGCCGCATATTCCATCCGATGTAACTGAACGATGGCGTATAAAATTCTGCTTTCGCAAATTGGCTCAAAAACTCCGGATTCTTGGTTTCCTCTTCGAACTGCTCGGCTGTTACCGAAGGCAGGAAGTTCACGTCGCCGTTCTTCAGCGATTGCAGAGAAGCTACCGGGTCCGAGATAAACTTGAAGACCAGCCGATCCAGGTGTCCGCGCCGTCTCTCGTCAAAGTACCCGTCATTCCGCGTCAGAGTGATCTGTATGCCCGTGTCCCATTTCTCGAACTGGTATGGGCCGGAGCCAACCGACGACCGGTTGTGCTGGCTTTCGTTAAACTGCTTCCCGAAATCCTCTGGACTTTTCTCGATCAGTCCGTCCGGGTCGTAAATGTGCCGGGGCATGATGGCAAAACCCCCGGCAAACTCCCTGGCCATCCAGTATTGTTTCGAGTAGGTGATGCGCACCGTGTAGTCGTCCAAGATTTCGCAGCTCTCCACATCGTTGTAGTAATTCCGCAGCGAGGGCGCATCGACGGTCTCATTCTTGATCGTATCGTAGCTGAACTTCACGTCTGCGGCGGTTACTGGTTTGCCGTCATGGAATTTTGCGTTCCTGCGCAGGAAGAACGTGAACGAGGATCGCTTGCGTACTTCCTTCACCTGCCCGCGCGCAATGCGGACGGATTCTCCCGCCGATGTCCGCAGCGTAATGTCGCCCTGCTCGCCAGGCCCGGCATACGTTGTTGTCCCGCGCAGCTTCTTGCCGTCGTTCTGGATCACCACGTCTTCTTCAATCCACCGCTCGGCCAGGCTCCCCTCCCACTCGTACGTCTCCGGGTCCTGCCGCAGCAGCGCGCTAAAAATGTACGAGTTGATGTAGGAATTGACGGCAGAATTATCTGTCAGGGGGTTCAGCGTGTCCGGTTCGGCTGAAAACGCCACCACAATCTGCCCGCCCTGCACGGGTGCGTCTTTCGTGCTGGCCTGGTCATTGAACTCATCCATCTTGACCAAGCCGGTCATCTGCATCGCGTCTGGCAGGGTTGCGCGATTCACAGCGCCATTAGACGACGTGCTGGATTCCATGACCTGGCTCTTGTCCAGCGAGCAGGCCAGTGAACTCAGCGCGACCAGCGCGATTCCCCAATAGCCCGCGAGCTTCCGGGTTGCCATGCGCTCCTCCTGTATGAACTCTAAAAAGAAGTATACCGGTGCTGACCGCCGTGCCGTCACCCATTATACGTGAGTCCGCCGCGCCGTCACTGGGAAACCTTCGCTGGTAATTGCTGGCTCATTCCCGTCAATCTCCATGCAAAACCCTGTCGCGCGGAGTACAATAGTGAGTTTGTCCGCCAATTCAGGCCCGCAGGGGAAGGGAACAGGGGAAAAATGAGCAAGGAAATCGCGATTCAGAAAGCAAAAGGAAAACTCGGCGTATTGATCCCGGGCATGGGCGCGGTCGCCACCACCTTCATGGCCGGTGTGGAGGCCGTGCGGCGCGGACATGCCAAGCCCATCGG
>MEKX01000025.1:23083-23469 GCA_001767075.1 Acidobacteria bacterium RIFCSPLOWO2_12_FULL_54_10
AGATGGGCACCATCCGTCTTGGCAAGCGTACCGACAAGCGCGCGCCCATGATCAAGGACTTCGTGCCGCTGGCCGGACTGAACGATCTGGTGTTCGGCGGTTGGGACATCCGCCGCGACAACGCTTATGAGATCGCCGTCAACGGCGGCGTATTGGAGCAGCGCGACCTCGACAAGGAGAAGAAATTCCTGAAGGGTATCGCGCCCATGCCCGGCGTCTTCGATCAGTACTACGTCAAGCGCCTCTCCGGCACCCACGTCAAGAAAGGCAAGACCAAGTGGGACCTGGCCAAGATGGTCATGGAGGATATCGATCAGTTCGGCGACAAGAATAAGCTTTCGCGCATGGTAATGGTCTGGTGCGGCTCGACGGAGATTTTCCTGAAG
>MEKX01000025.1:23681-23862 GCA_001767075.1 Acidobacteria bacterium RIFCSPLOWO2_12_FULL_54_10
CGGACAGACGCTCATGAAGACCATTCTCGCGCCCGGCCTGAAAGCGCGGCTGATCGGCCTGAACGGCTGGTTCTCCACCAACATCCTCGGCAACCGCGACGGCGAGGTGCTGGACGACCCCGGCTCCTTCAAGACCAAGGAAGAAAGCAAGCTGAGCGTGCTCGAGCACATCCTCCAGCCG
>MEKX01000026.1 GCA_001767075.1 Acidobacteria bacterium RIFCSPLOWO2_12_FULL_54_10
GTTCAAATGCTGCTCTGATGCCGCCGACTGGTAGCTCTCAATTTCGCCGGAATCGTCCATCACTTCCGGCTCTGGAACGCGATTTAGATTCCACGAAACCATGGTCAGCCTTCTTGCTTGGGGATTTGCTAGGTGAGGTAATTGTACAGGAAGGCTGCCACGGCTGCGGCCACTCCGCCGAAGGAGTCCACCGTGTAATGATAGCGCCGGGCCACGACCGCAACCGCGATGCCCAGCGCCACCAGCAGCAGCGCCGCGCCCATTTGCGGGTCCAGCGGCAGAATCGCCAGCGCCGCCGCCACCGAGGATGCGACATGAGCGCTTGGAAACGTATTCACGCCAATGCTGCCGCGTTCCAAAATCCACAGGTTCAACTGTCGCACTCGGCTCGCTGAAGGTTCCGGTCGGCCAGCATCCGCCACACGCGGAGGGTCGTGCGGAAAAAAAGGCACCAGGAGATAACAGAAATAGGTCGGCGCCAGCACAACGCTCCAAAACCATTCCGCGCTCCCGCTGCCATGCCGGGAATAGCAGAGGATGAATGCCGCCGGCACCATCACATAACAGCTCAGATACGCCAGCTCCAGCAACTCTCCCGTCCATTGGCGCAGCGGCGTGTGATTTCTGGCGGATTCATCTCGCCGCCACCATCGCTCCACGCTCAATGCCCATTGCTGAAATCGGGGAGATATTCCACACGCCAGTCGACCCGCTTGCCAATAAACGATCATCAAAAGAGGAAGAGGAAGCAGATCCCGCATTACGGATACGGGCATGGCCCACTGCACGGAAAGATTCCGCGAGTCTAGCAGAATGACCAGACTCAGCAATCCAAGCCCGCACAAACCGGGCAGGATCGTCGCGCATTTTCTCCTAAACGGGATTGGCCGGAGCATGGCCAGCAGCATCAGCCCCAGCAAGGCTCCCACGTTGATCCACTCGGCGATGCGCAATTAATTAACGATCCTCTCGAACTGGAGCTATCGCAAATTGATGAATTGAATACATCTAAAAATTGTAGCGCAGTGAAAACTGCACCTGGCGCGAATCCGTCACCGTTCGGAATATTTGTCCGGCGTTGTCCGGGCGTCTGCCGGTTCGGTCGGTGAAAAGGATCACTCCGCCGGTCACCTGCGCTCCCGTCGGGCTGGACGGCGTCGCAAAATTTGGCCGGTTGAACAGGTTGAACAATTCCGCGCGAAATTCAAAACGGTTGTCCTCTCCAATTGGAAATTGTTTTTCCAGCGAAAAATCCATGTTCGTAAAGCCGGGGCCAATCAGGGCATTGCGCGGCACATTGCCGTAGAACCCCTCCGTTTGCAGCACAAATGCGCAGGGATCGAAATAGCGATTCGGCCCGCCCAATTGCTGCCCGGCGGGAACATCCTGGCAGCCAGCCGTAGTCCCCTCTGTCTTGTTCCCTGAATAATTCGGATTCCAATCCGGACGGTCCGCAAGGCTGTCGCTCTGCTGGTTCTGCGCGTGATTAAATCCCTCCACCACGGAGAACGGATACCCAGAGGAAAACGACGTGATTCCGGCTACTCTCCATTTGCCCAGCAGCCAGCCTGCGCGTCCCATCGTTTCCAATGCGGGCAGTTGGTAGCTGAAGTGCAATACGGCGCGGTTCCGCGTGTCAAAGGGGGAGAGCGCCTTGTCGAGATAAATGTCTTCCGGGTCCTGTGTGTTCGACGGCTGGCTGGGGAACGCCGTGAACGATGAGCTATTCGTACTCAGCGCCTTGCTCCAGGTATACGTTCCCTGGAACATCCATCCTTGGCTGAAACGTTTTTCCACGCTGATCTGCAATGAGTCATACCACGACCGTCCGTCCGAGGACCGCCCCCGGTTCGCTGCAAACTTTGTATTGCGCCGCGTCGTCGGTCCATTCGGGCAGTTCGGATTCGGTCCTCTCGGCACCGGCACAGTAAGCCGGAAATTGAAGCACTTCCTGCCATCGCCAAGAATCACAGGGTATTCAGAGTTCGCCTCCACCGAGCGGATCAAGTGCAGCCCGCGATTGCCGACGTAAGCAACCGTTGCCACCCAGTCCTCTGCCAGTTCCTGCTGCCATTGCAGGTTCCATTGCTGCGCGTAGGGTTGGTTCAGGTTGGCATCAATCGATTGCACCGTGGTCGAAAGATTCCGCGCCTGGCTTCCGGCCAGGGGGTTTGGGAACGGAGGGGCAATGATCACGCGGGTTTCCACGTAGGGCGGCACCAGTCGTGCATTGCCGTACATATTGGTCACCAGGGAATTGTAGAAAATCCCATATCCACCGCGCAGCACCGCCTTGGCGTTGCCCAGTGGGCTCCATGCAAACCCGAAACGCGGCGCCCACGATTTCTTCATGCTATTGAAAAGCGGTTCTCCGAAGGTAACCTGCGCGTCGAGCGGCGAGCGCAGATTGGCCACCATGCCGTTCACTTCGCTGGGCACGGTGTTGTACTCGTAGCGGATTCCCAGGTTCAGCGTCAGGTTGGGGCTGACTTCAAAATCATCTTGCGCGAAGAAGTTATAAGCGGTCCATCGCCACCCCGCAGGCGACGCGATGCCTCCCGTCGTGGTCCCTCCCAGCACCCCGACAAAACTGGTCGGCGGCAGCGTCAGGAACTGTGTCAGCCCGTTGTTGAACGTGTACTGCCCATTGAAGAATGTCCCGCGGTACTCATTTTCCTGGTAGCGCTGCACCGAGCCGCCGTACTTCTGCGAGTGCCGTCCTTTGCGGTACGAAAAATTCTCGACGAGTTCAAAAACATTCTGTGCGGCGCCGAAAGGCGCAAACAATTGGTTGCCCAGATTCGACAATCCGCTCACGATGATCAATCCAAAAGCCCGGCCCGGCACGGATGTGAACGTCAGCCCGTTCTGCGGCGGCGGCAGGAGGATGTCTTCCCGCGTCCGGTTGAACGCAAAATGGAACTGGTTCACCGCGTTGCTTCCCAGGGAAGAATTCATCCCAATCTGCGAATAAACATTGCGGTGCGGCACATCGTCGGGAAAGCCCGGCACCGGCGTTCCGTGGTAGGGAATGGTCGCAAAACTATCCTGCACCGAGAACCGGGCCATCAGGTTGTGAGCATCTCCCAGCCGGTAATCTACGCGTGCCAAGCCATAGTCCTCTCGCGTGGGACGAATCCGGCTGCTGATATGCGTCCCCGTCGGGGCGGCAGGATTCGTTAGCGGCACATTCGGCAGCGGGTAGAGGTTCACGAACGGCACCCGTGCTGGCAGCGCCGTGGCGCGGATCGCCTCCGATGGCACGGTCGCCACGCTGGTGATTCCTTTTCTCTCTCGGAACCCTTCATAGTTCACGAAGAAGAATATGCGGTCCTGCTTTACAGGTCCACCGATTGACGCTCCGAACTGGTTTCGGTTGAACGCCGGGATCGGTTCCTTCGGCAGGTCAAAAAAGTTTTTTGCGTCCAGCACGCTATTTCTCAAATATTCAAAGACTGATCCGTGCAGTTGATTTGATCCCGAGCGTGTCACCACTTGCAGGATGCCGCCCGCATTTCTGCCGTACTCGGATTTGAAGCTGTTCAGTTGCACTTGGAACTCCTGCACGGAGTCCAGCCCCAGCAACAGCCCGCTCGCTCCGCTTGGCGTTCGTCCCGAGAACTGGTCGTTGATGTCGGAGCCATCCAGCAGAAACAGCGTCGCCTGATCGATCTGCCCATTCACTAGAAAATTCGCCCACGCCCCTCCAAACGGCGTATTCACCGCCCCATTGGGGTTCGGCGTCACGCCGGGTTCTAATAACGCAAGCTGGCCGTAGTCCCTCCCGTTCAACGGCAATTGCGCCAGCCGCTCCCGGTCCACGATTTGCGAGATTGTTCCGCTCGATGTTTCCACCTGCGGCAACGCTGCGGTGACTTCAATGCTTTCCTGCCGGTTCCCAACCTGTAGCGTGAAATCCCCTTGCACGGTTTCTCCTACCGAAACGATAATCCCCGCTCGCCGCGCTGCCGCAAATCCATCTGCTGATGCCTCCACTGCGTAAATTCCCACCGGCACCAGGAGCTGATAGAGGCCCAGCGCGTCGGTCCGTGTTTTGTAGTCGAGATTTTTCCCTGTTTCTCTCGCCGTTACTTCGGCGGATTGCACGACCGCCCCCGACCCATCCTGCACGCGCCCGCGCAACATTCCGCTCACGGCCTGCGCTGCCGCATCCAGCGGCCATTGCGCCGCGAAAATGATGGTCATGATTAGCAAACATACTGCTGTGAATAGTTTTTGAATGGGAATTATCATTAGACATATGTCCTTTTTAGAGATTTAGGAGTTAATAGCGATTTAATCATAAACGCCCACCTCAGGCAACAATCGGCTCGTGCCTCTCAGTCCGTTTTAACACCCCTTTAGACCTTCGACGCATCCTGCCGTATAATCGTTACATACCAAATTCATTTGGCGGGTAGCTGATTTATGAAAAGGAGTCACTGATGGCACATCAAATTACCGCAAAGCAGTTCAAATCCATCCGGGCGTTGGATGGCATTTCCGAAAGAACCATGGTGGAGCACCATAAACTCTATCAGGGCTACATCAACAAGTATAACGAGATCATGACCAAGCTCGAAACAGTCGATCAGAAGAGCGCCCATCAGATCTTCAGCGATCTGCGTTCTCTCAAGACCGATTTGGCCTTTGCCATCGGCGGGGTCAAGAACCACGATATTTACTTCACGCATCTGGGAGGCAAGGGCGGGGAACCGGACGGCAAGCTGAAGCAGGCTATCGTGCGCGACTTCGGCTCCTTCGAGCAATGGGCCGCTGATCTGAAGTTCACCGGCCTCGCGGCGCGCGGCTGGGTCTGGCTCGCCTATGACCACGAGTGGAAGAAATTTTTCAACTATCTGGGCGACGCTCAGAATACCTTCCCGGTCTGGAACGCCACGCCGATCCTTGCTTTGGACGTCTACGAGCACGCTTACTGGATCGACTTCGGCGCTGCCCGCGCGGCCTACATCGACGCCTACTTCAAGAACCTCGATTGGGACGTTGTTGCCACCAACTATGACGCGCTGAAAGTTTCCTAGTCCGCATTTTTTTATTCACTGCCAGCGGCCTGTTCTTCGGTCATCCCGTGGACAGGCTCTGCGCTGACTGTCGTTTGTTCAATTGAGCATCTGTGTGTTTATTTCCTCCTGCACAATTTTTAGTACCTTTACATAAACAGAAAGTTTTCACTTCTTGGCTTGTTCCTTCCCCTCGCGCTAACATGATTCCCAATGGATCGCCAGCCTTCTTTCCTGGGTTTCGCCGACCGCCTGGAGCGATGGCAGCACCTGATTCCCTGCGCTTTGCTGCTCGTCCTGACTTTTGCGCTTTACTATTCATCTTTGTCCTTTGATTTCGTTTGGGATGACGAAGTTTACATCCATCAGAACTACCGCATCCAGGGGCTTTCGTTATTGCATTGGAGCGCCATCTGGAGCAACACCTACCTCGGCCATTTCGCGCCCATCCAGCACTCCGTGCTGGCCGTGCTCTACCATTTCTTTGCGCTGAAGCCGTTCGGCTATCATCTCGCGCAGTTGTCGATCCACGTCTTGTGCGTCGTTCTTTTATACCTATTATTAAAGAAGCTGGTCCAACCTCGCGTCGCCTTCATCGCCACTCTATTGTTCGCCGTATATCCAGCGAACATTGAAACCGTCGCCTGGATTTCAGAAACCAAGAGCACCCTTGCCTTGCTCTTCTTCCTGCTTTCGTTTCTGGCGTTCCTGCGCTTCCGTGAGCGCGAGCATTGGGTCTGGGGCATCCTTTGCGGCGCGCTGCTGCTTCTTTCGTGGCTCTCCAAGGTCAGCACCATCGTCGCTCCGGCCATTTTCTTTTTGTATGATTACTGGCAGGGAAATCTCCGCAAACGCCAACTCAAGAGCGCCGCAGCCTTCTTCCTTCTCGCTGGTGCATTCACTGTGGTTCACATGATCAGCTTTTACGGCTCGGGCAAAGTCGCTGAAACCGACTATTTCGTCAGCCCGTCGGTTCACATTCTCAACATCCCGTCCATCTTGTCGTTCTATCTCAAGATGTCCGTTTATCCTCATCCGCTTTCCGCCTGGCAGATGATGCTCATCTCAGAGAAACTCAACTGGGTGCTCGCCATCGGCTGGCTGGCCTTGCTTGTAACCGCCGTCTTGTTGCTGCGCGCAAATCGCTTTCTGCAATTCTGGGCATTATGGTTCTTTTTATTTCTTCTTCCCGTGCTGGGTTTTGTCCCGTTCGGAATTTGGGTGGCCGACCGCTATCTCTATATTCCCGTCGTCGGAGCCTTCGTTATTCTCAGCCACGGTTTTTTCTGGCTCGCCGACCGTTTGACTCGTGCACCTAGCCGTTGGGTTTTGAATATTGTCTTCTGCGCCCTCATCGCCGCCTTCGCCTGGCACACCGTGCGTCATCTGCCTGTCTGGAAAGACGATCTTTCCTTATGGCAAAACGCCATCACGAACTGCTCCACTTCGGCGTATTGTCACGTTAATCTAGGGCTGGCTTATATGCGCTCCGGCCAGACGAATCTTGGCGTGCCGGAGCTGATTCGCGCCGTCGAAATCCGCCCTGCGCCGTTGTATCTCACTTATCTCGGCGATGCCTATACCATGAGCGTGAAGGATTACCGCCAGGCTGGCATCGCCTATCAAATGGCCCGCGACCAGGGCGGCCCGGACATCGACGCCAAGTTTTATTTCAAGCTGGCCCGCTATCACTTGCTGGCTGGGAATTCGGATGCTGCCCGGAAGGCCATCTCTGACGGCAAAAAAATCAGCTTAAACGAGCCGGGCTTGCACGTGGTGGAAAGTATTCTGGAATGGAAATCAGGAAACCTGGATGCCGCCCGCCGCTCTTTAACGACTGTACTCACCATGACCCAGCGCCGCGCCGACCTGCCCGGATTTCTCCGGCAATTCTGGCCACTGCCAATCGACAACGACAAGCTGCTTTCTGACCTGCGATCTAGCCAATCAGAGCCGCGACCGTAAGGGAGCGGGCAGGTTTTGCTTTTAAATGTCTGGGCCCGCTTGCTAACGCGCACGGCTCTGACTATCTCATAAAGTTTATATTTTCCCAAACGGCCATAGGTGCTCCCTGTTCCCGAACCACATAATGAATCGCATTTCCAAGTTGTTCCGAATTCCAGAGATACCTTGTGCTGCCGTGACGAGTCCATCGTCGCCGGTTTTGAAGGGATACATCGATTCGATTCAGTGCTCTGCTGGCATATGCCTTGATATCATTCAGGATTTTTTCTGGAGCTTCCTTTGCCACCACAATGAAATGAACATGAGTGGAACGCACATGTGCTGCCAGAAGCGTCCATCCACGATGGGAACAAACTTTTTGCAGTGTTTCCAGCACAACAATCCGGCACTGACCATCCAATTCGTAAAGAGTCTGTTTCATTTGCTTCCGATTTCCTGAGACCCTTTTTGAATTCGGAGAAAGGGACGGTGTGTTGAAGAAATTGTGTTCTCGGTCCACAGAGCCCGCCTCGTCTCCATGCAATCTTGCCCCATAACAGGTAAAGGTTATCAAATATGCAATCGGAATCGTATGTGTCATAAACAATGCATCATAATCGAATACATTGATGTTCTGCATCACCGCGCCAATCAGAGCCGCGACCGTGAGGGAGCGGGCAGATTTTGGCGTCGACTACGCCGCTGCCAATCAGAGCCGCGACCGTAAGGGAGCGGACAGATTTTGCTTGTAATTGTCTGTCCCGCTTGCTAACGCGCGCGGCTCAGACTAACTTCTATCACAAAAAAACTAAGGGGGAGATTTCTCTCCCCCTCAAGGTATTTCATGCAATGACTGCTATTGACAACTTCAGCTTACAGCGGGTTGATCGTGCCGCCGGTTGGGAAGTCGCCTGCCGCGCAACCAGTTGCAGAACCAGCCACTGCCGTGCCGGACGTATCTTTAATAACGACGTTGGTCTGGTCTATGCAGAACGTGCTCTGTCCTGTGGAACCAGGGGAAACCGGCGTCGCTGCTACGGAATAGTACCCAATCGGGGCAGTAGGATCACCGGGCGTACCCGCTCCAACGAAATATGTAAACACATAACCGCTCTTGGTCGCAGGGTCTTGGCCGACTGTCGCATCCACCAAGTCAGCTTCAGCGGAAGTGGCAGGGGCTCCAGCGACTGCCGTTGGTCCCAAACTTAACAAGTCGCCAGCAAAGCCGGCGTTGTAGGTTGTGGAATACGTAACGTTCGCTGTGGCAATCGAGCGCAGCGTGCCAGCCGCGGACGATTCATTAGCTGCCATGCGTGAGCGCAGCAAGTTCGGAATGGCAATCGCGGCGATGATCAGGATGATCGCGACCACGATGAGCAACTCAATTAGTGAAAATCCTTTTTGTCTCTTCATTTACTCCCTCTCCAGTTAGATTATTCGTACGGGATGTCTCTCGTCCACCCCTCTCCATCAGCAGTATACAGTGCAACTGTCAGTCCAAAGTTTCTTTTCTGCCGTTCCATGAAGTGTTCATTTAGCTAACAGACCTATATTCAATTAGTTGCATGGATTTTACTTTTCCCTGTTTCAGTAACTTATGAATCAATGGATGGAATTTTCGGAGCATTCTGACATCCGATGTCATCTATGAACGACAAAATTTGTCATTCTCCACGCCCAATTTCATGACGAGCATCCCTTGTTTTCCACTACCATTCTTAAAAAATACCGGTGTACCCGCTCATCCCCTGACAATTCTGGATGAAATGTGCTGGCCAGGTATTGCCCCTGGCGCACCAGCACCGGTTTGCCCTCGATCCTGGCCAGCGTCTTTAC
>MEKX01000027.1 GCA_001767075.1 Acidobacteria bacterium RIFCSPLOWO2_12_FULL_54_10
AACAGCAACGCCGCCAGCTCTTGAGGCGTTTTGTCGCCGGAAAGGTCGGGCCGCCCTACGTCCCCGATAAAAAGGGTATCCCCCGTAAAAACAGCGAATGGATTGGGCGAACGGTCCAGGTCCGTCACGAGAACTGAAATACTTTCTATCGTATGTCCTGGCGTCTCCAAAAATTGCAGGCGGCATCGGCCAAAGGAAATCTGTTGTCGATCGTGGACCGGCACGTGCGGAAACTTTGCGCTGGCCGTGGCCCCGAAGTAAATATCGGCGCCGGTTAACGCAGCCAGCTCGCGGTGCCCCGAAACAAAATCCGCATGAAGATGAGTCTCGATGATGTGCTTGATGGCAAGGCCGTGCTTGGCGGCCTCCTCCAAATAAATCCCCACATCGCGCTGCGGGTCGATGACGGCGGCGACGCCTTCCGATCCAATCATGTAAGAAGCATGCGACAGGCATGCCAGGTAAAACTGCTGAAAATACATTTGTGCCTCCAGGGTCAGTTCAAATTACATTTGCCAAGACAGCCGCCAAGGGAGAGAACTATTTTACCGCATTCTTGAAGTCAGCTTTGAATTGTCACACTGAGCGGTGGTAGTAGCATCGTCTGCTATGGCGGAGAGAAACCACACACAAGACCACTGGTAAGGAACGAGACAGCGAGTCCAGGCTGGATAATTTTGGGGCGAGGTATTTCAGTTGGGCAGTTGGGATGTTCGCCAGCCCATCTCAGGCGCTTTTGCGCACGGCTTGGTAGCGGAAGCAGTCCATGGTGTGGTCTTTGGAGAGGCCGGTGGCTTGCATGAAGGCGTAACAGATGGTGGGGCCGACGAACTTGAAGCCGCGCCGGAGAAGGTCCTTGCTCATGCTTTCCGCTTCCCTGGTCTTGGCGGGGATTTCACCGAAAGACCGGAACGAGTTTTGAATGGGCTGGCCGCCGACAAACCGCCAGATGTAACGGTCAAATGAACTGAATTCGCTTTGAACAGCAAGGAAAGATTTGGCGTTGGTGATGGTGGCGTCGATCTTCAGGCGATTGCGGATGATACCAGCGTTAGCGAGGAGGCGGGCTTTGTCCTTTTCCGTGAAACGGACGATTTTCGCAGGGTCAAATTTACGGAGCGCATGGCGATAATTCTCGCGCTTGTTGAGGATGGTCTGCCAGGAGAGACCGGCTTGCGCGCCTTCCAGGATGAGAAACTCGAAGAGCCTGCGGTCGTCGTGAACGGGAACGCCCCACTCGTGGTCATGGTAGGCGATCATGAGCGGGTTGTTGCCGGAAGCGGCCCAGTGACAGCGAGGGGAATTTTGTGCAGACATATGCGTTACCATGACAGGAAAGTATTAAATAAACTGATGAGCGAACCTGGAAATGGCATCCCGCGGATTAACCCAAACGAAAAGGGGCTGTTAACCGTTCAACAAATGCGATAGAACATCCGCCGCGCAATAGGCCGATGCATTCGCGGGCAAGAATCGGCTAATTTCAGCAAGGCCATCGCCGGAGGTGACCAGGCCCTTCTCAATGTGCTTGCCATTTCTCACCTGAGGAAGGCCGATATTGGCGACCAAGGCGTTGCAGAGGCATTTCCTCCCCTGCGTATCCTCCAGCTTGCCTCCTTTTGAAACGTAAATCGAAACAGGCTCCGCCGGACAGCGGAAATCAATGGAGCCATCGGCGGTCCGGTAGGCTTCGCGGAGAAAACCCAGGTCGCAAATACGCGGCCTGGCGGAGTAAACATCGGGATCTGAAAGTGTGCCCTCCAATAGAGCAACCTTGAACGGAAAATTCGTGGGAGAAGCAATCGGATCGGTAATGACCCGAGCCTGGCCGGAGACAGCCAAATTCAAGAGAGCATGTTTGTAATCGTCGCACAGGCTTGACTCAGCGCAAAAGGCAAAAGCGGTGCCCACCTGAATACCTGCGGCGCCAGCAGCGAGAGCTTCGCGTAATTTTTCTGGAGAAGCGTAACCGCCGGCCAGCCAAAAAGGTAAATTCAGAGCAAGCAGCTTCGTCAAATCGACGATATCGCGCTCGCCGTAGACAGGTTCGCCCGATGGGCTGAGTTGCAATTTGCCGCGAGGCGGAGCATTGTGACCGCCAGCAGTAGAACCCTCGACAATAAATCCATCGACGCAGCCATTGGCCTTTTTCACCAAAGTAGTAGCAAGGGTGTTGGAAGCTATGATCGCCAGAAACTTCGGACGGCGCAGAGGCGGGAGATCGCACTCCATATAATCCCGCGGAGCAAATGAGATTGTACCCTTGCCACCCTCCTGCGCGTCGGCGAGATCCAACGGATACATAGCAGATTCGTGGCTGGTAAACTGATCGAGCACGCCAGGAATCTTGAGCGGAACCCCCGCACCCACCAGGACATAATCCACACCGGCGAGCATGGCGCCATAGACGCAAGGCAACAGAGGAAGCTGGATTTTCTCCAAATAGTTTATTCCCACCGGATTTCCATGACCTTCGCGGGCAAGAAACACTTCGACAAAGTTGGCAACGATAGATAGCTCCCGCAATTCCCTGAGACCTATCACCGTGTGCATGGGGAGGGTTTTGTATGAAGCGAGTTTCGGTTTGCCGCCCGGGATGTAATAGGCTTGCCAGATTCGCTCGGCCATCTTAGGAAATGGAAAATTGTCCAGGCCGCGACGCATGTGTCCGCCAGGGTCGCCGTCTTGCAGCCGCCTGGCAAGTATAGCGTCCAGGGCTGTTCCAGAAACAACGCCCAACTGACCCAACTGCGACACCGCGCGCGCAAGCCGCCAACTGGAAACACCCGCTCCCATGCCCCCTTGTATGATCATCGGATAACTGTTCATGGTTCTCCATCTCACACTGGGTTTGCGCCATTTAGCAGAGCGTAAAAAAGGAGATGGCTACTAAAGGCAGGTTACGGAAACGCCGAGACTACTCCAGACAGGCAGTGGAATATCAACGTATCTGAAATTCTGATTTTAACCTAAATTATTGCTTTGCCATAAAATCATGCAATGCACACGTGACTGATTCAAGGGTAGTGGGTCTATTTGAAGTAGAGCCAGCGTCCCGCTGGCTCTCTTGGCCGCCGGGACGGCGACGCTACGACAAGATCCGCCAAACTGACCCACTACTTGATATTGCGAGCGTTGACAATGGCTCCCGTGCGGCATAGAATCGGCATGAGTTTGTCGTTAAATGGTGTTGGCAGGATTACCAAAAGCGAAAACTTTCTAAATAGTCATTGTAGCCGAGGGTTCGGCAGAGGAGGAACGGAAGATGCCAAAGAATTCCAATTGGTCTTGGATGGCGGTGTGTTTTGTGATGCTGATGGGGGTTGCGGTTTCTGTGAAGGCGCAGGCGCCTCCTCAATTCAAAGCGGATATGCTGATGAGCGGACCCGGCGGCATGAACATGCAGGGGAAGTTATATTTCAGCGGCGGCAAAATGCGCATGGAAATGGGCATGGGCGGACGGAACTCTATTATGATCATGGACCCGGTGAAAAAAGTGGTTTACATGGTCATGCCGGAAGAAGAAATGTACATGGAAATGAATGCGAACGCGCCCGGCCCCATGAAGCCGCCCAAAGTGGACGCCATGGACCCGGCTAATCCATGCGGCAGCGCAGGCGTAACCGCTTGCAAGAAACTGGGCACCGAGACCGTCAATGGATATGCGTCGGAAAAGTGGGAGTTCACGCAGGAGCGGCAAAAAATTACCGCGTGGATCGCTACCAAACTGCGGTTGCCGATCAAGACCACAGGCACGGACGGCTCGACGATGGAATTTCGGAACATAGTGGAAGGAGCGCAACCGGCCAATTTATTTGTGGTCCCCGCTGACTACGAGAAGATGGACATGGGCGGTATGGGAGGAATGATGGGCGGCATGGGAGGCGGTGGCATGAGCGGAATGGGAGGCATGGCGGGCATGGGCGATGCATCCGATCAGGATGAAGCGGAAGACGATGCGGATGAGGATACGGAGGCGACTAAAGACTGGGATGGGACGATTGCAGAGCCCGCATCCATTTGGGAAGAGGGCAAGGGCTGGGTGATGAACATAACGATCACCGCCAAAGGAGCAAAAAAAGGTAGCGACCAGGACTTCGTTACTAATGAAACGTTAACCGTGAAATACACTGCTTCATTCCCGCTGAACGCTGGCATGCCTGGGGTACCTGAGATGGCGGGCCCGACGTGGATGACTAGTCCAGTACAAGTGATAAAGGGGAGTCCTGAAGCATGGGCAAAACCGGTCACCTACACAGCCGAATGGGAATATCAACGGATTACGAAAACGAACACGGGGTGTGATAAGAATGATTTGCATGGTATACGTCCAGGAAATACCACCAGAACGATAATTACGAAGGGCAAGACAGAATCGAAAGGTAGCTTGTCCGCAGTACCGGCTGATTTGGACATAGGAGGAAACCTTGTGATCAGCTCTGACCTCGATTCCTTTCAATTCATGGCAGTGGCCCGCACCAACAAAGCTGGAAGCGAACAGACCACCGAGAAAATGGAAGACCACTGCGATGCGAAAAACAATACGAACGAGAACAGCACGGGGGAAGGGAATGTTTCAATGGGTCAGATTGATATAGAGGACTTGCCGCTGCCAGCGAGCCGAACTGCGATAACGGGCACAAAGACCATGCCGTGGCCGGCTGATACCAGCCGTTTCGATATTGACATGGAAGCGACGGTGCAGTGGAATATCACACCTATCTAGGGAGCGGATCATAACTTGGCGATATTGCATTGCCCACGATAACCATGCCCAATGGAGCGAGCGGGCGCAGTATCAAAGCAAATCCCCGATAGTCGGCAAACGCTCTCAGCAGCGGCCCGCCCAGCATCCGCACCCATGCGTGGATGGCTTCCAGTGAATTCATTCAACTCCCCTGTTGGCTCGCTTATGCTTTGCCGGGAGCGGTTTTTGCTTTAGCCGTGCGGGTGCCAGCAGTTCTTTTCGCAGTCCTCTTAGTAAGGGAAGCCTTTACTGGCGCTTCTCCAGCCAGTAGTTCCGCATCCATAAGGGTTGTGACGAACTTCTTTACGCCATGAAGTTCAAAGTCGATGGTGGTCCGCTCGGAGTTGGATTCCATAACCACGCCGAGGCCGTATTGAGAATGCTTCAGGTATTGTTTATTTTTTAGAATTTTCACGATGATCTATTTTACTACAAATGATTGCACATTGCACCATGTTTTCAAGGCGTCGACGCGTTGAGAGCGCCGGAGTTTCATAATTTGAAGGTAATTTTTCTTGGTTTTGGATAAGCCTAATGAGCAAGGCTTATCCGCCCATTACAACATACTCAAGATAGCAAGGATTTTATTTACTGCTCAATTCTTTTCTGGCGGGATTGAGACGTGGTGCGGGCGATGACGCGCCGGTCTTTTTTGGCGGCGGTTGGCGCATTATTAGTTGGCGGAGCCGTGATTTGCTGCTGGTCGATGACGACCGTCCGGACGGGTTTAGGGGAAGACAAAACTGTCTGGAGATGGAAGCGAAGAGGTTCTGAAGGAATGCCATATCGAACAGTGACAGGAATACTTGATGAACCAACCAGAGAAGCTTTCTCCGGCAAGCTGTTCTCGACGATCTCCACCATGTAATCCCCTTCAGGAAGATTATAGAAACCAAAGCGGCCAGCAGAATCAGTAGTGGTTAATTGGTTCTGAGGAAGCAGCCGGACGACAATGCCTTCCGAAGCCGGGTTGCCGCCGGCATCTTCCAGCAGGCCTTCCACGATTTGCAGCGGGATGACCACCAACTCGACACGAGTGAGCTGGTCTGGAAATACCTGGGCGGAAAGCTCCTGCTGGCCGGAAGGATTCAAATCCGCAGGGAGGCGGTCCATATCCAGCCCGACTTTCCAGGTTCCTTGAGGAACCTCCAGAAATTGGAAATAGCCCTCTGCGTCCGTACTCACCGATTGACCCGTATTCGTGATAACCCAGACATGGGACGCTCCCCTAGCTCCAGCCATCGTTATCAATTTCACATAACCAGCAAGAGTGCCCAACAAGGGAGCTTCCTGGCGGATTTGACCGTAGGAATCGAAAGCCGGCATAGGACCCCAATCAAATTCCTGCGAAATGCGCGCGTAAATACTCCAATCATTGGTGCGGTGCAAAATGCCTTCTGGCGTGATGCCGCGACTGTTTAGCACAAACAAGCTTTCTGGATTCACTTCGCTCGTCAAATGATTTCGATAAGCTTCGAAGCGCAGACTGGTTTTACGAGGGCTATCCCAAGATAAACCGACGACAGAAGTGCTGGACAAATTCGTGGCAAACAAAGATTCATTGGCAATATCCTGGCCCTGTTCCCAATAGCCATACAGATTCAGTTTTCTGAGCTGAACCTGCAAGGAAGCGCGGAGGAAAAGACTGTCCTTCCGCGAATCCGCATTGGTGGATTGCCAGCGGACAGCGCCGCCGACGTTCAGACGTTTCCAGGAAACATTGTCTTCAATTTCCATAAAGCGAAGGCGCTGCTTGGAGCCAGACAGTTGAGTATCCAGTTGCTGAATGGTCGTATGCAGATTGTGACCGTACAGGGGACGGCTCAGCATCATTTGGTACTGGCGATTCTTATTGAACCGGATGCCCAGATCGGGGGATTGGGATTCCAAATCGATCTTCGAAATCGAACCGCTCAGAGAAAAATCCAAGGGCAGGCGTACGTTGAATCCACCACTGGTTTGCTGGTTGAAGAAATCGGGAGCGGCGGGATTGTGTTCCAGGTTGTTGCGACTTTGAAGCCAGCTTCCTGAAAGATTGAATGGACCCAGATGGAGCAGTCCTTCTACGTGAGGGCCTTTTCTGTCGCCCATATAATACCCAAGAACCGGCAAATAGCTGGATGGCTGTTGCGTATAGTTTGCGCGAAGGGAAAATCTGGCCGTGTTCCAGGCAGGGCCGAGAGTATACGAAAGAGGAGAGCGAGCGACTGAGGTGGAGGACAACGCCTCAGCATTGCTGAAACCCGCTTCCGTGAACCATTCCAAAGATGACATCAAAGGAATCCGCACTTGAGAATTCAAGGAAATGCTGCGCACGAACTGGCGATTGAGCGGGAAGAAAGTTTTCTGCCCGGCGATCTGGTCCGGGGAGGAAGCCAGGCGCAACACACGAAATCCAACCTGCACGTCTCTAGGAAGACTGCCGGAAGCTTCCAACCCCAAGGCGCTTTGCGGAGCCATCACACGAAAAGGAACACGAGTCCCTTGCGACAAAGATTGCACACCACCGAAAACCGAATAATTCCAGCGATCGGTGCGCGCAGTTGCCTTTGCGCCGCGAAGATACAGCTCAGGATAGCTTAAGTTTGTGAAAGGAACGTCCACCAGGGCAGTGCTTTTGCGGAAGTCGCCACCGGAGAAATCCCAGTGGCGCCCCTTCCACGGGAGGCCTTTCCACTGAACGTAATTCTCACCCAAGCCCAGCCCGTGCTCGACGAGCGGTTCCATGTGCAGCGTGAGCAGGCCGCTTTTAGGGAAAAAATGTTTGAGGGTAAACGCAGTGCCTTGGACTTGATTGGACGAGGAGCCATTCACTTGACGATAGTAGCTTTGATAAGAAACGCTGAGACTGCCGGTCCCTTTGCGGTCTGGGTTGGTGGAAGCGACAATCTGCTGCGCCGAGGCGAACTCAGCGCAGCAGAGCCACAGCACCATCAAACATCCGCAAAATTGGGCGCGTTTCATCATCAGTTATGAGCCGGAGGTTCCACAACCAGGCGAGCAGAGCCTTCCAGAACTTCGGGAAGACCGACATCGACTTGGGAGCGGAGAATATAGGTGCCAGGCGCAAGAACCGTTTTCAGGGGAATGGGAAAGGTCTGAACGCGTTTTGGCAAAACCGGAATCGGCGGATATTCCAGGCGATCCACGAGCTGTCCGTCGGAGTTCTGGATTTCCAGGAATCCGGACGTGCGGAAATGTCGCAGGCCCAAGTTTTCCATGCGCGTCACAGCTTGCCAAGTTCCGTCCGGGAGAGCACGCAGGGAAAAGTCCTTCAGGACAGGATCGCTGGAAGGGTTGCCAACGATGATATACAAGGCAGCAACGGCGCGCACGGCAATGTTGACGCCCATCGGCGGCTGATCGGGATTGACCGGCGGCAAGGTGACAAAGCCAGCGCCGCAGTGGTATTCGCCATCCGGCGTTCCCGCAGGCACGCGGATGGTATAGCGCACGCGGAAACTTTCGGTGGCGGGCATATCAAATTCCCTGGGATTGACTTCCAGCCAGTCGCGGCAGGAGAAATTCTTTTCCTGAGCATAACGATCTGCAAATTGCGGAGTCATCGATTCGTCCATATACCAGTCCAGCAATTCCGTGCGGATGCGAACAGAATCGTCTGCGTCATTGGTCAGCCGCAGGCTGTCGGTGTGCTGGCTGCCAGCAGGAATATTGATTTCGACGCGCATGGGCGCCAGAGCCAGCCCAAGCTCGGCTTTTGCGGGGAAATTAAATATCAGAATCATCAGCAGGAAAATGAAACAGTTTCTCATTACGTTAATCCTCTCTTTAATCTGCAAGAATTTGATACGACAAGCTCACCGAGCAAGCCGTGTTGGTGGCAATGAATTGCCAGCTATCTTCAAATACAAAATTGACGTTGATGGTATAAGGCTTGGCGTTTCCGCTACCTTCCATTCCGCTGGCAAGGGTTTGCAAGGTACTGGAAAGGTTGAAAGGAGCAGCGCACGCGGCAGTGCCACCGTCAGCGGTTGCGCTGGCGCATGTAACGCGAATGCTACTGACAGGTATGGAGCGGGGACAATTCGCAAAAGTATTGCCGCTCAAGGACTGCACTTGGACGCGCCAATTCCGGTTGATTTCACCGCCGGTGGTGCGAAATGAAATGGTTCCGGTGACGTTGCCCGGGACTGAGCTGGAATCCGGGTCGGCGCCGGAAAACACAATCGTGGCCGGAAGAGCCGCTTGATTATGAATCTTGGTGGGCGCTGCTGCTGCGGCCGGCATAACGAAGCTTCTCCAAAGAAACAAAAACGTAAAAGCCCAATGCCAAATCTGGTATTGGGATTGAATATCCATGGAGTGATTGGTTGTAAGCTTCATAACCATTTATGGTCAGGTTTTGTTAAGTGGACGAAATCGTGAACGTGACCACCGCCGAGTAATTTCCCGTTTTGAAGGAAGGGTCATTCTCGAGCGAAAAATCGATGGTCAAGCTGTTCGGGTCAACGGCGCTGCAGGGAGCGCCACCGCCAGTACAAGCGGCTGGCGGGATGGTTGCGACATTGGTTTGAGAGCTTAACGAGACGGAATTAACTCCGCTGCATGGTGTTCCCAAGGATACGGCTGAACAAGTGTAAGTTAAAGGTCCATTGGAAATAGAAGGTCCACCGGAAGGGCTGAAATCTCCCGTCGCCTGAACTGTGATGTTGCCTCCAGTTCCGCTGGGAGTGCTTCGGATTCGGTAACGCAGGTTCAGAGAACCTACATAGGGGCTAAACACGGTCCCGGTGGATTTCAAGGTCAGCGAAGAGGGCACGGAAACTTTTCCGACCGCAAAGAGTTGCGCTTGCAGCGTTTGAGAAACGGTAGCGACGTCGCTATAGGCAGGGGGGACTCCGTTCACAGCCCAAAGGCTTGCCAAAGCAATCAGCCCAGCCTTATCGATCAAAGAGCACCCATATCGACGGATTCGCGTTTGTTTCCCTGTTTCCACGTCATCTTCTCCTTCACTAGGTGGCGCTAATGGTGAAAGTGGCCGTGGCGTTATACGATCCGGTTGCGTACTGAGGATCGTTGGCCAACGTCCAACTGACCGAATTGGGACCGCTGCCGAGCTTTGTGGAATGAGCGTTGGTTCCGAAGGAAGCCACGCTGGTTTGCGCTGTCGTCGAAGCCGTTTGGCTACCGCCGCAAGCCGTCGCCGGAGCGATCAGCGAGCAGCTATAGGCGAGCGTATCGCTGGGATCCAGTGGCGCAGCCACGGAAGGGCCGCCGACAGGCGAAAAGTCAGACGTGATCTGCAACGTAACCGTTCCGCTGCCGCCCACGTTGGACGTACGAATCTTGTAGGTGAAATCCGTGCTGCCAGTAAAATCGCTAAAGCCACCTAGCGTGGATAGAGTCGTAGTCGGCGTGTCTACACGGAGACCCGCTTCTACTCCAACACTCACGGACAGGGTTGTGTTGCCGGTCGGGTTAAACTGGGCGAACAGGCTAGGCACTCCAATTAGTCCTATGAGTACCGCGCCTAACATCTTTTTTTTCATAGACTTACTCCTTTGTATGTTCTAGAATCAAAATATCCCCTCAGAACTTAATGGGGGGGTTCTTCACTTTGTTTCCCCCTAGAAAGAGGTTCACTCAAGTGACCGAATCAATCCTTGGATCGATTCACGTTTACGTATTTCGGTCGCTAAGGAGCGCAGTGATCTAAAAAATGCGCACGAGATTCAAGTTGTTACTTTTAGTGAACGATGAGGAGCAGATATGAAGGAATCAGTGGTAATTTGGCTGCTGTTACTGACAAGTGCATGGCTGGCAGTCCCCGTCAGCTACGCTGCGACGCAAGCACAAACGACCTTGGCTGTTGAAATCCAGCCAATGGCTGCCATAGAGGCCCCGTCTATTGTGAACTTCAGCGCGGACAGCGATACCGTCGAACTTCCAGTGAAAGTGAAAGTGCGGCTGAATCGGGGAGCAACGGCGGAATTGACGTACCGGTCAGAAGACAGCCTTAATAACATAGGGCAAGATATAGCATTTGATATTTTGAATACGAACCCATTGCAGCAAGATAACGAAGCCAAGGCTATTACAAATTATCCAGCACTGGTGCGCCAGTTTGCCCAGTCGGGCGTATTTGAGCAGATTCTCCGCCTGAAAGTCCCTCCTCAAATACAAGAAACAATGTTACCCATCGTTCTTCAGTTGCGCCTTACCATGAATGACCACTCCGGAGAATGGTCGACGATCGTAAATCTTCATCCGCAGGCCAGATAAGAAACCCGTCTTATCTATAAGCTTCTTCAGTTCGAGTTCTTAGCCCTTATTGCTAAACACAGCAAGGAATTCCTTTCCACACACAGCCAGACGTAATCCATAAATACGTCATAAATCGCAGAAAATCATAGTTCAAGTGCGGGTTTCCGTATCACATGAGTGACATCCTACATTAAAAATTTCTAAAGATACGTGTGATCCATCGAAAGGAGGAAGCG
>MEKX01000028.1 GCA_001767075.1 Acidobacteria bacterium RIFCSPLOWO2_12_FULL_54_10
AACCGAATCGTTTTTGCAAGTCGACATGGAAGATTCCGCGCATACGGACAGCATTCTGAGAATTGTTTCGGACACACACCGCACCTGCCCCGTAGTCGGCGCTGTCATCCAGGCATATCTATATCGCAGCGAGCAAGATGTGCAGCGTTTACTCTCCGAAGGCATTCGCATCCGATTATGCAAAGGCGCTTACAAGGAACCTTCTTCGATTGCCTACCCGCATAAGGCAGATGTCGATGCGAATTACATGAGATTGACGCAATTGCTACTGCAAAGCCGCCTTTACCATAGCATCGCAACGCACGATCAGAAAATCATCGATGCAACTTGTCAATATGCAATAGAAATAGGCCTCCCGAAGCAGAGTTTCGAATTCCAGATGTTATTCGGCGTGCGCCGAGACTTGCAACAACAGCTTGTGTCAGAAGGATATCGTGTGCGAATTTATGTGCCCTTTGGCAAGGACTGGTTTCCTTACTTTATGCGCAGGCTTGCAGAACGTCCGGCAAATCTAGCTTTCGTGACTCGCAATCTATTCCATTAATTTTTCTTGCCGACAGCCGATTGTGCCTTTTAGGAGAGATTTGTTAGAATCACATGCGAGAATTAACCTTTGAGCCCGATTATCAAGAAGGGGTTTACTTGGCGGATCAGAAAATAAGACTCGATGCTCTTTCTCGCTGTGTGCGGGATTACATGAGCCTAAATCCAGAAACATTGACTGCGCAGAGTTCGCTGCTCGACGCTGCGCTTTTGCTTCGCCGTATCTCATTACGGCACATCCCTGTCTTGGAAAATGACAGCTTAGTGGGCATCATCACCGACAGGGACGTTGCGCGTTGCGCACCTTCGATGCTAATTCCGGTTTCGCAAGAAGAATACAACAAGGTATTCGAGGATACTCCCTTATCACGAATCATGACCAAAAATCCGATTGCCACGACACCAGACACTCCTTTGACGGATGCCGTGGTCCTATTTCATGAAAACCGGATTGGTTGTCTTCCCGTGGTGGAAAATGGCCAATTAGTGGGAATTATCACGACCACGGATTTGATTCGGATTCTCTACGATCTCATTGTAAATCCGAGCGCTGCGCAGCCCTGACGAATATGCCAACCAAATCCTTTATCGCGCAGATTTGCTACTTTGTCGTTCAGACAGTTCCGAAACAAGATTCTTCCATAGTCGGCAGCGTCTTTCTCGAGCAGCTTTCCTTAACGTAAATTCAGAATGCCTTTGTCTCCGCTCATCATCCAGCAGCACAAATGAGCCTGTATCACAGAAACTCTCGCAAACATAATCGCGCCACGCTCGAGGCAGCACGTTGGCCCTGTCAGCTATCGCAGTTTGTAGTTCGAATTTCCTCCACTCAGATGAATAGCCGAGCTCCCCTTTTACTTTTTCATCGAATTCTTTTTTAAGAAGCTCTGCAAAAATTTCGCGTCTGGAGTTACCGAGCCGCAACCACAGGAAATGGCAGAGTTCATGATACGCGATCCGGCCTAATTCGATGCGGCGCTGAAAAAGATCGTGGTGGAACACGATATAGCGCTGCGGGATAAAACTCGCTGCATGGATTTTCCCAGGAAAATGTTTCCTGCCAGCTTGCGGAATATGATTGATAAAAAGCTCTGGACCAAGGGCTGTTAATCGATCAACGGAGGCCATTTTCAGAGGTGGCAAGATTCGTAAAAGTGATGGCTCTAAGCGGTTAATCCAATAGTTAAGCGCTCTCAACTCTTTCCGCTGAAATTGGGGAGAAAACGCAAACTTACCAATTCGTTTACCTGATCCAAACCGGACGAGATGCATCGCCATCCTGGTTTGGCTGGACAGTGGTTTTACCGAAACGCTTCGCCTTAAATGCACGGCAAAGTCTCCCTTCACCATCTCCCCGGCTGCTGAGCTGGAACAAAACATGACCACATAAGCTCTAACGGGTAAAATATTTTGAGGCTATGAACGAATCGGAAGGTTAATTTTATTAGGAAAGACCCAGAAATGCAAGAAGGGCCAGCTTTACGCTGGCCCTCAGATAAGGCGTGCCCGAAGTCCATCCCCCCGGTGTCCTACAAGGCTGCCCTACATATGTATTTATGCCTCTATCCAAGAATTTAGCCAATCACCCGAACGTCATTTTCTTATTAGGACTTTTAGGCTATTCGCTAACCTCGTGTTAGAATTCTCAAGCGGAAAGTTTGGAACTTATAGCAAAGAAACAGGTTGTGCAAGTTTCCTAGCTATTTTTATTGGGATTTTCCGCTATTGACACTTTATCCAAAGGCATTAAACCATGTGTTTATACAATATTCCAGCACTGGCGATCTGTTTTCTGCTTACGCTGTCGGCAGCAGCAACAAATCCCGCAATTACTCCATGGTCCTTGCAAGTTTTAAATGATGCCCCATCCCCTTCAAATAAAGGCACAACCCAGTGGGGTATCTTAAGCGGAGGGGCAACAGGCTTGGCAGGTGGCGTCAGGGAAGGAGATTTTTGGATACTTCAATTTCGGTGGGGGAAGATTCTCACATCGCCTCACGCACCAGGATTTCTCAAAGGCACAATCGAATATGCTTTTGAAGTCGTGCCAGCTATGATCATCCGACAGTCTTCCACTGTGTACGGGGGCGGATTTAATCCACTCGTTCTGCAATACAATTTCACTTCCCACCCCAAACTGACGCCTTACATCCTAATGGGTGGCGGCATGTTATTCACGACAGACCAAGTACCAGCAGATACCTCTCGCTTTAATTTCACTCCGCAAGGTGGAGCGGGTATATTTTTACAAATGTGGGATCGCAAATCGCTGGAATTTGGTGTTCGCTATCATCATATTTCCAATGCCAGCACGGCGCCGCGAAATCCCGGCAGAAATTCTCTATTACTGCATATGGGATTTTCCTGGTGGCGGTAAGTACTGCCAGCTCATTGCAATTTTCGAAGATTTGCCGACCCGGAACAGTATTGCTATACTGAACCGGCGGGCGCGTAGCTCAGGGGATAGAGCATCTGCCTTCAAATAGGAGCGCATGCGGGGAAATGAACCCGCAGGCTGCACGCTGCGGTATGCTGGAAACCCCATCCCGTCGGCATGGCGGAAGGGCAATCAGCAGGCAACCCCGTTGGTATTCGCATGGAATTCCGCGGGGAGTCCTCAGAGACTATGAGCAGCGCGGCTGAGAAGCCGAAGATATAGTCCAGCCCCCGCAGGAATGCGGGATCGGCTGCTAAGCAGAGGGTCGCAGGTTCGATTCCTGCCGCGCCTACCAATATATCAGAGCGATCTCATCTCTTTCATAGCCCATCGCACTTAGTCACAGTGGATTGGGCAGAAGGGAGCGAGTGCTTATGCGATTTCCAACAAGCGCGTTGTTGCCTTTTTTCGCTGTATATATTGCCTTCCAGGTCATGGCCAGTCAAAGCGATTCGCAAGCAGGCAAGGCGATTTATGACGCCAAGTGCAAGACCTGTCATGGAGCTAATGGAGAAGGTGTACAGGCCGTTGCAAAAGCCTTGAAAGTGGAATTTCGACACTTGGGTTCAAAAGAAGTTCAGAGCAAGAGCGATGATGATCTGATAAAAGCGAGCATTGACGGAATTGGCAAGATGAAACCGGTCAAAGGAATTCCTGAAGATAGAACACAGAATCTTTTGGCATTTTTGCGCAGCTTGGCAAAGAAATAGTTCTTCTGCTGGTTATATTCTGATTGCCAGCGAAGACCTCAACAAACCAATTCATCAGCTACTAGGGCTTCAACAGCGTTCGGGAAAACGCAATAACGTCTTCGATCTGCTTGTCGGAAAGGCCCTTGACGGGCTTCATGTCACCCTTACCAACCTGAATCCCTTTCTTGATTTCATCGTCGGTAACTTTTTGCACTTCCGGAGTCCGGATGTCGGGGATTGTAATCTTCAGGGTTTTCGCCAAAACGGCATTGCCCGCCCCATCCGCGCCATGACAGGTCTTGCACTTGGCGTCATAAACCACCTTGCCTGCCTTGGTGTCGCCAGCGGCGTGCAAAGAAACGGAAAGCATTCCCCCAGCAAGGATTAAAGCGATGACATTTTTCATTAGTAAACTCCTTTCACAGTCTCAAAGCAATCTTCTATCCTTATTTTACCCTTCTTTTAGAGGATGCGGAATATATGTGCGCACCCTTTCGTGTACCTCTTGCAGTGACTTTTCGCGGCCTTCCTTCACCTCCCAAATGGAAACAATGGGGAAGAATTTTGTGAATAAAACATAGAAAAGAATGAAGGTCGAAAAGAACCCCAGGGATATGAATATTTCGACCCAAGAGGGTAAGTAAATGCCTTGCGATGGCATCAAGCGGGGGTTGGCAAGCGAAGGAACCACGATAATAAATCGTTCCAGCCACATCCCTACGACAATGAAGGCCGATGCGGTAATCGTACCGGTAACGTTTCGCCATTTGGGAATCCCCAAGATGCCCACCGGGATGATGAAACAGAATATCACCATCGCCCAGAACAGCAATGAATATGGCCCGTAAAGCTTTAGCATAAGGATGTGCATTTCTTCCGGTTCGTTACCATAAAAAGTAGTCAGATGCTCGGCGAAGGTGAAGTAAAACCACAGCAGCGACATCACCAGCAACAACTGGCCGAGATTCCGAAAATGAATTTCCTTGAGGTACTCTTCCAAATGGTAAACCTTGCGGATGATGGCCAAAGCGATCAGCAAAGCAGCGATTCCGGAAAAAATGGCTCCAACGACGAAGTAAGGTCCGAAAATCGTGCTATGCCACATGGGCTGTACGGTCATCGCAAAGACCCAGGAAACAACGGTGTGCACCGAGATGGCGATTGGGATGACCAGGATAGCCATCACCGCGATCCCTTTTTCCAGGAGGCGGTGCTGTCGCTCAGTGCCCGACCAGCCAAACGCCAGCAACCGGTATAACCATTGCCATTTCTTGCCGCGGTCGCGCAACATGGCGATATCGGGAATCAGCGGCAGGTAAAGATAAATCACGCTGCCCGTCATGTAGACTGTGATGCTGCAAACATCCCACAGCAAGGGGGACCTGAAATTCGCATGCAAAATGACGTTCAGCGCACGGTCCGGGCGCCCCAGATCCGTGATGACGCTGCCGGCGCCAAAGAGAAGCACCATCACCGTAATAACTTCCGCCGCGCGCGTGATCGAACGGCGCCACTCGGCGTGACAGATTCGTAGAATCGCCGAGATCAACGTCCCGGCGTGGCTGATCCCGATAAAGAAAACGAAGTTTGTGATGTAGATTCCCCAGTAAACCGGGATGGTCAGACCCGTAACGCCGAGTCCTTCGCGCAACTGGGTGATATAAGCCACGACCATCATGACAGTAAAGAACAGCAGGATGGCCACGGTGATGTAGAAACCTCGCGTGGTTCTCTCAATAGGGTGAAATAAGACTTCGTCGTTCCCCGAAAGCGGCGGATATGGGGTTTCAGCCAGTTGTGCCACTTCGTTCTCCTTCCGCCAGATAGATCACTTTTGGCCTTGTTCCCAACTCTTCGAGCAAACGGAATGCCCGCGGGCTGCGGGACAAATCGGAAACTTCAGAGTTCGGGTCGTCGAGATCACCGAAATACATTGCCTTGGGGCCACAGCTTTCCACACAGGCTGGAGTATATTCGCCGGGTGCCACCACCGCGCGGTCTTCCGCAATGGCGTTTGCCCTAGCCTTCTGTAGCCGGTGGTGGCAGAAAGTACATTTTTCTACTACTCCCTTGGGGCGCACGGAAACATCGGGATTATGAGCCTGCTCCATCGGTTGAGGCCATATAGGCTCGTACCAATTGAAATATCTCACCGTGTAGGGACAGGCCGTCGTGCAATAGCGGCAGCCGATGCAGCGGGCAAATATCTGCCGTACGATCCCCTCTTCATTGATGTTGGTGGCGTCCACTGGGCACACGGTGACACAAGGCGGATCGTCGCAGTGCATGCAGGGCAGGGGAAGAAACCGGATTTTCGCTTCCGGAAAACTTCCTTCGGGAAATGGTACCACTTTGATCCATGAAATATTGCGGCCTTTGAGGGATTCCTCCGGCGTCATAGAAGGAACGTTATTTTCAACCTGGCAGGCCACTACACAAGATTGACAAGCTGTGCATTTATCCAGATCGATGACCATTCCCCAGCGAGCCATATGATCGTGATCCCTTTCCCTGTTTATGCCTTATAAATCTTGACGCGTGTTGTGGCATGGCTCCGGACTCCCAGATAAGGGTCGGAAATTGGAACCAGTATTTCGGCCAAAGTGGATTCCACGCGAGCCCACCGTCCGGTGGTAGGTGCCCCGCCCAGAGGCGCCCCCACGATTCCCGGCTTCCCACCCTCTAGAATTCGGACCCGTCGCTGTATACGGCTTCGAGCAGACTCCACCCAAACTGTTTCGTCTTCCTCAATACCCATACGATGAGCATCTTCAGCGCTCATTTCAATCCAGCTCCGCCAGCCTCTAGGTCCTGAATAGGGCGAGGTGATCTGCTGCAGAAATGGAATCTGCCGCGATGCTCCACCGAAGAAAACCAAAGGTTCGTAAGGGTCCAAGGTCCACTCAAATCCTTCTGGAGCATTATCCGGCAGTATATCTGCATGATGTGGCAGAATTTGCCGATCCCATTCCACCGAAGGCTGCAATCCAGGTTGAATCCCTCCTTTTTCCCGGAGCAATGCTTCCAGCCGTTGTGAGAAAAATTCGAATTTCCCGGAAACAGTCTGGAATGAATGTTGCGGTTCAGATACCCAAGTTGCCGGATCCCACCAGCCGCCCTTGTTGACTAACCCATCCCAGAATTCATCTTCTGAGGTCCAGTCAGGGTTCCACCATCCGCTGCGCTCTAGCATTCTCTGCCATTGCTCGTCTACTTGCGTGCCAAATAGATATCCGTTTTCTCGGCGAGACAGTTCATTGGCGCTGGCTCGGTACAAGGACTCCATGTCCTTCCAAGGGTAAACACTTTCCAACGCGGGGTCCGTCATGCGAGCAAGCGCCAGAAGCGTTTCTCCCCAAGGCCTAGAATCGCCACGAGGGGGAATAACGGGGGGCGTCAAAGCTATCAGATCATAGGGATACGCAGATGGACTCTGCCCATCTGTCCAGCTTTCCAGGGAAGTGCAATCCGGAAGAAGCAAGGTGGCCAGCTTTGAGGTTGCATCTTCTACCGGTGAAGTCGATACAATTAGAGGAATACGGTTGAGCATATCCAGATGAGCATCATCCAGGGAATCGATAAACCATGCTGCTTGGTCTAAAATCAGCACCTCGGGAGACTGATCCAATACCGCGACCAAGCCATCCAGTGAGGCAGTACGCATTGTCTCGTTCCCATCCGCTACGGGCAATGGCCAGCCAAATTCCGGAATCAGAGAGACTCCGCCACGCGTCCCTATGCTTCCAACCAACGCATTCAAAGCCTGAATTGCCATCGCGTCAGAAAGCCTTCCTGGCTGCACCGGAGATTGCTGTGGTCCGATGGCAATAGAACCGGGCTGCGCTGCAAATTCACGAGCAATGCGTACGATCGTCTCCGACGAGATACCTGTGATCTCGGAAACCCTAGATAAGCGATACTCTTCTCGGACCCAGCGGCGAAAGCCCATATGGGCTTGACCGGAACGATCGGTCCAGTCTTCAAATCCGAATGAGAAACTTTCCACGAAAGACCGATTGTAAAGATCTTCTGAAATCAATACGAAAGCGATACCTAGAGCCATGGCTCCCAGTGTTCCCACTTCCACGGGCACCCATTCGTCTGAACGGGCTGCAGTCACTGACAAACGCGGCCCGAAATGAATCAGCGTGGTTCTACGGCCCCGTTTGATGTCCCTCCACTGACCGAACAATCTCATGGTATGAGCGGGAGTTCCCCAACCTTCCAGCAGGTCACAACCGAAGTTCAAGATATATCGAGAGTTCTCCAAGTCGTACGCCATCCGGTATGCTTTGCCGTCGTTGGGAATCCCTGCCATAAATTCCAGAGCACGTTGTGACGTTTCCATGCCGCTTGGTAATTCAAAGAAATGGTTGCTGCCATAAGATGAAAGGAAATGCGAACAGAGTTTGGAGGTCAGTCCCCTGCTGCGACCAGAAACCATCAGCACCCGATTCTGTTGATCCGCACCGCGTAGACGACGGAGGGTGGAAGCAAGAGATTCAAGTGTTTGATCCCATGATGAGGTTTCCCAAGGTTGGTCAATAGCGGATCGATGAGCGGGTGCAAGGATGCGATCGGGATGATAAATCAATTGTGTTAGCGTCTGGCCTCGCGGGCAGATCCCATCACGGTTAACCGGATAGATTGGATTTCCATCCACTTTAATTACCCGCCCCCCTACCGTTCTAACCTTAAGCCCGCATCCACCTGAACATAATGAGCAGATCGAACGTAGCCACTGCTCCTCACCAGGGTAGAGGGCAGATGGCGGCTCCAACGCTTCATTCAACCGGCTGATCCCGCGCAGAGAAACCCGGCCTAGAGCCGCCCCACCGGCAACTCCACCTGCTAGGGTAATGAATTCGCGCCTCCCGAGCCTCATGGGGTTCCTCCAGAAGACGGAGAACGCACAGGCCGTTGTCCCCGCCCTTTTAAACTTTCCAGATAAACGATCATATCGGCCAGCTCCCGCGAGGTAAGGACAGGCCAAGTCATAGAGGTGTTTTCCATTTGTTCCAGCATTCTGGGGCCATGATTCCACATGATCGTGGATACGGTGATTGGCGTCAGGGATTGTTCGATCTTGCCCAAGTTGGGAGCAGGGCTTTGCTGGCCGGGAGTTGTGGCATGGCAGTTGACACAACCTTTGGACTCAAACAACTTCGCGCCAGCGGAAGCACTCCCTGTCCACCGCATGGACAAAGAATTCAGAAAAGAAAGAATATCGGCTAATTCTTGAGCTTCCAACTGGGGGTAGCTTATCGAAGCTGCTGCCGCCAATCGGTTCATTTGCGGTTCATGATTCCACATAACAGTTGCGATTTCCCCGAATCGGCGCGGCAAGACTACGCGGGACATATCCGGGCCACTGGTTCCCCCCCCGCTATCAATCCCGTGACAATTAATACACTGTTTCGATCGGAACAAGCTTTCTCCGCGTTCCGTGGAAGGCGGGCGGAGATAGGTTTTCTCGTCTGCGGCGGCACCGGCCTGGAGCCGGATGTAGCTTTGCAGGTCCACCATCTCAGTTCCTTGAAACTCCGGAAATGATATCCCTCGTTCGCGAAGTGCCCGAACCATACCCGGGCCATGGTTCCACATCCCCGCGACCCAGGCGACCGGATTCCTAAGGCTGGCTACGGTGGTCAGGTTCGGACCCAAATCGCCTCCCTGCCCGCCGATCGAATGGCACGTGGCGCATTGCTTGGCCTGAAACACCTGCTGCCCGACCACTGCATTCCCTGGTTCATCAAAAGATCGAATCATCGCCAGGAATGCGAACATGTTTTCCATCTCCTCCGTTGTAAACGTGGGAAGCTCGAGGTGTTCTAGCTTCATGCGCTGCCACATCTGAGGGGCATGGCCCCACATGGCAGCGGCCAGTTCCAGCGGATTGCCGGTCGAAGCCGTCCGGGTCAAGTCCGGCCCCAACACCCCTCCTTCCCCGAGAACCGCGTGGCAACTGGCACACCCTTTTTCCCGGAAGACAATCAACCCAGCCCTGGTGTCTGTGGTCTGGCCCGACAGATACAGTGGTAGAACCGCTGCAACCAGCAGGAGTTTTCCCAGAAGGAACAAGAATCGTCTTTGCATGTTCGTTTTCATCGATGACACGCGTTACAATCCACCGAGGCATTCCGATCCTCGTGGCAATTAATGCAGTTATCCATGCTCCATTCAAAGAATGGCGCCGGGGGGGGGGCAGTACGTTCGTCCATTTTCCCGTGACAAGTTGCGCACTCAATTTCGCCGGCCACGGCGTGGGTCTTGTGTGAAAAATAGACGTGGTTGGGAACGCGGTTGACCTGCTTCCACTCCAGTGGCTTCCCTTCGGACAGCATTTGTACCAGCTTGGCTTCCTCCGAACTATCCGTCACTGGTTCAGCGTGGCACGCAGCACAGGCATCTGCTGTGGGAAGACCAGCCCAGGCTGAGTTTTCGTACAAAGTATGGCAGTTCGAACATTCCAGGCCGGCCGCTATATGCTTCTGGTGGTTGTACTGGATCGGTTGTTCTATGGAGGGCGTGAAAGGCCAAATTAGCGCAAGCAGGAAAGCGGCGACAAACGCTTTCCCTGCCAGTAAACGATTGCGATGCCCCGCATTTTCTTCCTGGCTCTCTTGTTGTACGGTATCCGCCATTATCTCCCCGCGTCTCTAGAACCCTTCGGCTGGGCTCCCCTATTCCTTTAAATCTCAGGAGGTGCAATCTCTGGACCAATAAATCGTCCCACAAAATCAATGAGTTGTAGCATACGGCCGATTATAACTACAAGCGGGAAACCCAAATAGTGGGTTATTTAACCCAATAGCAAAGAGGCTAGACAATGTCGCTATGGAAAAGAACAGGATGAGTATTAAGTCGAGAATCCCCAAAAGATTCCTGTGGATCAGCGGTATCTTTATTCTGGGAAGTAACTGATTTGGCGATAGATTCCGTTCGCAAGATGTAGTTGGAAAAATCCAAGGTAGAGAACACGGCTAACTTCCAGGGGAAAACCTGATGAATATACTCCGTGGGCTTCGGAAGATATTCGAGAATAATCCCCTGAAGAACAACGAGAATGAGGCCTAAATACTTCAGGGGTTGCCCGGTTTTATTCGTTCTCGTTGGCGGAGAGAGAGGTAGAGTCCGAAAACTGCCATCATGATGAAAATGGAGGAGATAACTAAGCCTTGGCGGAACCCCCGCAATTCTTGCAGTTTCTGCTTTCCCTCTTCTTCCAACTCGCCCGCGATTCGAAAACCTTCCTTGGTCTCATCTTCGACACGTGAAGGGTCCAAAGTGTGGATCGTCGTGCGAGCCATCACCAAGCGGGTCCGCGCGTTGCTTAGATCGGACAGGGGTTCGCTCATATCCACTCCAGCACTTTCGGCTTGCTCGAGCGTTTCTTGAGCCTTTTTGATACTGTCATCTAACCTCTGAATACTCTTCGCCATCTGCTCGGCGCTTTGTCCTCCGTTGTCATCGGGGGCATGACAGGTGGAGCAAACGCTGTTTGGTCCCACGAGCATGGTTTCGTTGGCGCGATGAATGGCATGGTTACTATGACATTGAATACAGCCCGGTACACCAAAGGTTTCGAAAGCTTGACGGTGCGAACTGCCTTGAAAAAATTCCCGGTTATGCGAATGGCAGGTGCCGCAAACATCTGTTACCGAATTGACTCCCGGAGGTGTGGCACCGTGGCTGCCATGGCACGTCTGGCAAGTGGGCGCGCTGAGATTGCCTTCTTTTGTTAAGGCCTCGTAGTGAACGCTCTTTTGATAGTTGTCCACTTGGTCGAGGTTTGGCAGATCGTACCCTTGCATGTAGTCCGTATCACTGTGGCATTTCCCACAGGTCGCGGGGACATTGGTGGGGTAGACGGGCGAGGTCGGATCCGAGACCAGCTTGATGTCGTGGACGCTGTGGCAGTTGACACAAGTCGCCACGCGCAGATCCCCTTGGCGAAGCCGCTTGCCGTGCTCGCTGGTGTAATACTGAGACACCTCATCCGTCTTGACGGTGGGGTTGAACTGGCGCATGTAGGAGGCATCGCTGTGACAGCGGCCGCAAAATTCAGGGACCTCCTGGCGCGAGGGTCTTCCCCGGTATCCGCGGGCCGGACTCTTCGCTATCTTCGCGTCCATGCTGGTGGGATCTCCCCCGTGGCAAGAGGCGCAGGTCAGTCCTTTTTCGGCATGCACATCCGTTGGGAAGGGACCGGTTGGACTAGCCAGTTGTCCACCTAAATGGGAATGACAGACCAAGCAGTTGTTTTTCGGGGTCTCTTCTGCCGCCGACACTTCTTCCTCCTGGGCATAGAGATTCGGCAGGAGAATCAACCCCACGATCCAACCAAATATCGCCAAAACTATAATGCACTTCCTACTTGGCAACATAACCAACCCCCGTCATAACGAGGATGAAAATCACAATCCAGATTCCGGCTTGGTTAACGCCCCGGCTCCATCGGCTAGCGGATGGATTGGGATCCAGGAAGGGGACCAAGAACCATAAGAGGCCCCCCAAGCCAAATGCCAATATTCCCAGCACTTCCCCTTCAAACGGGAGGATTCTCGCTGGAATGTATTTCAACGTTTGAAACGTAAACAGGAAATACCATTCAGGCTTGATTCCCGGGGGAGCGGAGGCGAACGGATCGGCCTTGACGCCCAATTCCCAAGGAAAAAGAGTGGCCAGCCAGCCCACCACGGCAAGGACGATATACCAGGCCATCATGTCCCGCATCAGGAAGTTGGGAAAAAAGGGAATCGAAGGCAGATTCTCTCCTCGTTCCCGGGATTCTTTCTCGAGTTGTAGGGGAGTGCTCATACCTTGTTTCTGAATTAGCCAAAGGTGCAGCACCAAAACCAAAATGGTGAGGGCCGGCAAGATGGCCACATGGAAACCGAAGAATCGAGTCAGGGTACTCCCCGTTACGCTGTCCCCTCCTCGTAGGAAGCGCAGCATGAAATTGCCGATCAGAGGAAGCGCTCCAGCGATGTTGGTACCCACCATCGTGGCAAAAAAGGAAAGTGTATTCCAGGGGAGCAAATAGCCGCTGAAGCCGAAGGCCATCATCAACAGGAGCAGCACCATGCCACTGAACCAGGTTAGTTCGCGGGGCTTGCGGTAGGATTTCAAGAAGAAGGTGCTGAACATGTGAATGAAAGCCATCGCAACCAACAAATTAGCGCTCCAAGAATGCACCGAACGGATCAGCCACCCGAACCGCACTTGCGTAACGATGAAGCGGACACTCTCAAATGCGTTACTCTCCGAAGGCTGATAATAGAGCAGCAGCAGAGATCCGGTTAGAACCTGCACCAGAAAAAGAAATAACGTAATGCCGCCCGCGTAGTACCAGTAGGAACTGCGATGGTGCGGGACTGTCTTGTGCCGAATGAACTCGCGAACAGATCCTAAGTCAACCCGCTCTTCCACCCAAGAAGACAAGGAAAACCTTGCTCGCTTAGGAGGGGTTTCAGGCTCGGCTGACAATGATTTTTCCCTCGAGGACATTGACCTTGTGCTCCTGAAGCGGACGCGGGGCCGGACCGGCAATGACACGTCCATGGAGATCAAACATGCCGTTATGGCATGGACACCAGATCACTTTGGATTCCGGCACATACTGCACCGTACAACCGAGGTGGGTGCAGGTGGCATTGAATGCGCGTAATTCCCCTTCCGCGGTGCGGACCAGAATCGAAGGTTGACTTCCGAATTGAAACACCTTCCCGGAGTTGACGGGCAACTCTTGCAGTGCGCCCGCTTCTACGTAGTTTGGCCCGGAAGCCCGCGTCTTAGGGGGCAACAGAAATGCGATGATCGGATATAAAAAAGTGATGAAGGAAGCACTGACTCCTGTGCCCAACAGGAACTGCAAGATTTTTCTCCTTTTGCCGTTCCCCACATTTTCCATGTCAGCAGCTACTCCCTTGCATATTCATTACGGCCTCCCTCTATGGGGCCCTAGCGCCGGTAGAGCAATCAAGTTGCCCCAATGGTAAAAGCACCGCAATTTTTTGACCAACTTGAGTATTTGTTTGAATTCAGTCGGTTGGCAAATCCTGCGGAGCCACGATTCAAAAGCTGTGAAAGAAACTGCGTGAAATTCCACACTGTTTTTAGACTGTGGGGCAGATTGGATCTGGCTCTGACCGATTCTGGACGTTCGTGAACATTGGTGGCATGCGTTACAATCCACGAAAACACTCCACCTCCTCTGGTGGCAGTTGATTCGAGAACCTGGAGGAGGTTGCACCGGATCAGTGATATCCTTTTCAGGGAGGAGAATGATATGGCGATTGATCCAGTATGCAAGATGCAGGTGGAAGAATCCAAAGCAGCGGCA
>MEKX01000029.1 GCA_001767075.1 Acidobacteria bacterium RIFCSPLOWO2_12_FULL_54_10
TAGGCGATACCCGCCCATCAATGACATTGTCACCGACCCGGCGAGTGCGCTTTCCTTTGAGCAGGCGCAATCGACCCCCGAAAATCAGGGCAAAGATTTGGTCTATCCAGGCGGCAATTTCACTCAGTCGCAGCAAACCGCTTACCCTGACATCCAGCCGCTGAAACTTTCAATGCCTCCCGATGAGGCCTTCGCATTCGTTGAAAAGACGGCACGGGCGATGCCGCGCTGGCAAATCTCGGCAAGCGATCCGGCGGCGCATCGCCTGGAAGGGTTTGACACAACCGCGCTGTATGGCTTCCGGGATGATTTCGTCATCCAAGTGATGGCGGCGGACGGAGGCAGTGTGGTCCAGATGCGCTCGCGGTCGCGGCTGGGGCGGGGCGATGTGGGAGTGAATGCCAACCGGATCAGAAAGTTTTTCGCGCAGTTGAAGCAAATGGCAGACTGATCGGAAAATTCATTTTGTTGACCGCTTGCGCGCTTGCACATCATATTCCGCGCCATCTTCCAAGTTAATATCGCGTGTCAAAGGCTTTAATTTTCCGTGTTCAAAAACTGCGCGGAACGTTACGGCTTTATTGGTCTTGGGCAGCGCGCCGTTATCCATGGCCTGATTCGCCAGGCGATCCGCATGGTGATTCCGTTCGCGGGGAATGTGATGAATCGAGAAAGCGTCCAATTGTCCAGCCAGCTTGCGGGCGCGTTCAAACAGCGGCTTCAAATCGGGGCTTTGGACGCGATACCGGCCTTGCATTTGTTTTACAACCAGTTCGGAGTCGCAATTTATCTTCAGGCGTTTTTGCTGCTTCTGTACAGCGTATTCCAGGGCAGCGAGCAAAGCCCGGTATTCGGCCACATTATTTGTGGCAACTCCGATAAATTCTGAAAGCGTATCCACGGCATTCCCGCTGGCATCTTCCAACAGAACGCCGTAACCTGCCGGGCCGGGATTGCCTCGCGATCCACCGTCGATGTAAGCGGTCAGCTCAGAAGAAAAGGGCAGGGAGGGCGGGGAAGGCATGGGCTTCTTCACGCGGTGGCGGCTTCGCTGGCCACGCTTGGGGCGTAATAAAGGATGCGGCCGCAGCTCGCGCAAGTCAAAATTTGCGCATTGTGCAAGGCTTCTGCGTAAACCTGGGGGCGCAGCTTAACGTGGCATGCGCCGCAACTGGTGTCGTCAATGACCACCACGGCTTGCCCTTTGCGAAAACGGGCGATGCGCTCGTACTGCTCGTAGAGTTGCAGAGACAACTTGGCTTGAATCGCTGCCCGCTGGCCGCGGACTTCATTCAATTTGACTGCATCTTCTTCCTTGCGGCGAGTCGCCTGGGCAATTTCCTGCTGAATGCGGGAACGTTCTTTGCCGAGGGTTTGTTCCGCTTCGCGAAAGCTTTTTGTCAGATTTTCTGAATCGATCATCTCTGCCAGTATCTGATCTTCTGTTTTGCGAATATCCGCTTCATGGAATTCGATCTCGTGGAGCAACGCTTTGTATTGCTCGTTCGTTTTCACTTCGATGGTTTGATCCTTGAATTTGGAGATTTTGTCCCGATGGCCGGTAATGTCGGACTCCCGGCGGCGTCGCAGCTTTTGATTTTCATCGAGGTTTTTCTTGCAGGTTTCCACGGCCTGGATATCGCCGGCCAGTTCCGCCTCCAGCCGGGAAATGGTCTGCGGCAGGCTTAGAACTTCCGCCTCCAAGCCGCGAATGATGTCATCCAGCCGCTGCAGATCGATTAAAGTTATTAGATCAGGATTCATGCTGAGTTGGTCGAGAGCAAATTCAGCTCCACGACAAGATTAGCATATCTCATTTCAAAGCTCTTTCGTAGTTCGTGCAAAAATGCATTTGAAGGTCCATCAATCTGGCGGCGAAGTTGACTTCGCACTACCGTTCGGCGAAGATGGCCGTTGGGAACATGCCAGGGAGGAACCATGTCATCTGCCGCCGGTCAGCCTGAAATTCGCATTACGAAAACTGACGACTACCGCGAAGGGTACGCCAACAGTATTCAAATTCGCCTGAGCGTTTGGGACTTCCTGCTGGTCTTTGGAACCATGAACCAGACAAGCCCGGAGGCGGTCCATCTGCACAACTTCCAGGGTGTATACCTTAGTCCACAGCAAGCCAAGGCTCTTTGGAATATCCTGGGTCAGAATGTCGCTCACTATGAAAGCGCTTTTGGAGAAATCAAGCTGGATCCGAGGGCTGCGGCGCAAATCTCCATTCAATAAGTTGTATGCCGGCAACCTGTTCCAAATCTACAAGATCGACATCTTCCATAGAACGTCAAAATAATGGCAGCCACGTCCGATTTTCTGGAACATGATTCTATACCCCATGTTTTTTCATCAAATGTAAAAAGCGCGGAATTATAGAGTAAGGGATCGTGCGATACTATGGGGCGCTTTGCCTGGGGTATCAGCAGTAAGAGTTCTTTAATGCGCAGACCGAGCTTAGGAAGGAATTGCCTTTGTGACCGAAGATTGCCGCCGGGTGATGGAAATAGAAGTGCCCGCGGATATTGTCCGCGAACGCATGGAAGCATTAGCCACTCAATGGCAGCGCCGCACTCGAATGCCGGGATTCCGTCCAGGCAAAGCACCGCTATCTTTAATCCGTGAACGATATCGTGAGGATATCTTGAACGAGGTGGTGAAGGACCTGGTTCCTGAATATGTTTGGAGCACGGCGAGCCAGAAACAATGGGAACCTGTGGGCGCGCCGACCATCAGCGATTTGAAATTCACCGAGGGCGAGCCATTGAAGTTCAAAGCCACCCTCGAAGTCATGCCGGAGATTCGGCTTCAGGATTACGCTTCGCTTGCAGTCAGTGTGGAGGAGTCGGCGATTACCGAAGAGGATTTGCAGCACACCTTGCAGCACCTCCAGGAGAGAGCCGCCACCTATGTCAATTTGGACCCTGGACCTCTGGCGGACGGAGAATACGCCAGCATTACGGTTGAAGCTGTTTCGAAAGGGAACGAATCGCCCGGAGTCCAGGTAGAAGAGGTTTTGTGCGAGATTGGCGGCACAAATACTCTGCCTGAGTTCACCCAAAACCTGCGGGGTGTTTCCGTTGGAGAGCAGCGCTCATTTGATGTCAGCTATCCTCAGGATTCCAGCGATCCGCGGCTGGCTGGCAAGTCAATTGCGTATCAAGTGAAAGTGTTGGGGCGCAAGCAGAGGCACTTGCCGGCCATAGACGATGACTTGGCCCGCGAGCTGGGAGAGTTTAATTCCTTGCAAGCTTTGCGCGAAAAGTTGCGAGAGGATATGGAGAAATCCAAGCAAGTGGAAAACGAGCGCGCCGCCAAAAACCGGCTGCGCAAGCAATTGGTGGAACTGCATGATTTCGCGGCTCCCGAATCCATGGTGGAACGTCAACTGGAGCGCAGGCTGGACCGCCTGAAACGGCAAATTTCGGCGCAGGGCATGAACCCGGATAGCGTTTCACTGGATTGGAGCAAGATTCGAGTTTCGCAACGGGACGGCGCCGAAGAGGATGTAAAAAGCGCAATGATCCTGGAAAAAATTGCCCAGACAGAGCAAATAGAGGCGGGGGAAGAGGAAATCGCACGGGAAATCCAGAGTATGGCCGATGCCTTGCGGCAATCCCCTGAAGTTGTTCGGGCTCGCTTGACAAAGGAAGGTGGCCTGGATAGGATGATTTCTAGGATCCGCGCTGAGAAGGCCCTCGATTCCATCTTCCAGAAAGTAATGAATAAATAGCTTCTCAGCCTGGGAGTGCGTGAACCAATTAGGTACTAGTCCAGGAATCAATATCTAGTGAAGTTTTTTGCGGTGGGTTCGATAATATCAATGGAGTAATGAAATGGCATTGGTTCCCATGGTGGTGGAGCAGACGAGTCGCGGCGAGCGCGCTTACGACATTTTTTCGCGTCTGCTGAAGGACAATATTATTTTTATCGGGACGCCCATTGACGATAATATCGCCAATTTGGTAACCGCACAGTTACTATTTTTGGAAGCCGAAGACCCGGAAAAAGACGTTTATCTATATATCAATAGTCCGGGTGGCTCGATCACATCCGGGATGGCTATCTACGACACAATGCAATTCGTCCGCCCGGATGTTTCCACCATATGTATCGGCCAGGCTGCGAGCATGGCCGCGCTGCTGCTTGCAGCAGGAGCGCCGGGGAAAAGATTCTCATTGCCGAACGCCAGAGTCCTGATTCACCAGCCCTGGGCGGGAGGACTTTCCGGGCAAGCCACTGATATTGATCTGCAAGCGCGTGAAATCCTGCGACTGCGCGAAATTACAAATCAATTGATTTCAAAACATACCAAACAGCCCGTCGAACGGGTCGCGCGCGATGTAGAGCGCGATTTTATCATGAGCGCGGAACAGGCCAAGGAATACGGAATCATCGATGAAATCATCACCAAGCATCAATAGAAACAAAACTGGTACGATGCATTTATATGCCGGCAGGAAATCGCTGATGTTGCAAGAGGGAGCGGCAAGATGAAAAAGACCGGGCCTGAAGAAGTATTAAAGTGTTCCTTCTGCCATAAGACCCAGGAAACTGTTTCCAAGTTGATTTCCTCGCCCAGTGATTATCCTAAGGCTTATATTTGCGATGAGTGCGTCTCGGTTTGCAATTCCATTCTGGAAGAGGACAAATCTCGCACGCCGTTGTCCGTTCCAGGCAATTTGCCGAAGCCGCAGGAGATCAAAGAATTTCTGGACCAGTATGTGATCGGCCAGCACAATACCAAGAAGAAACTGGCTGTGGCCGTTTATAACCACTACAAACGCATCCAGGTGAGCCGCCAGAAAACTTCCGATGTCGAGTTGGCGAAGAGCAATATTTTACTGATCGGACCAACCGGCACGGGGAAGACCTTGCTAGCGCAGACGCTGGCACGCATGCTCGATGTTCCCTTTGCCATTGTCGACGCGACCACGCTGACGGAAGCGGGCTACGTTGGCGAAGATGTCGAAAACATCATCCTGAAATTGCTTCAGAACGCCAATGGCGATGTCGCTCGCGCTCAGCAAGGCATCATCTATATCGATGAAATCGACAAGATATCCCGCAAGAACGAAAATCCATCCATCACGCGCGATGTTTCCGGCGAGGGAGTGCAGCAAGCTCTATTGAAGATTTTGGAAGGCACTATTGCGAGCGTGCCTCCCCAGGGCGGGCGCAAACATCCCCATCAGGAATTCATCCCCGTCGATACGACGAACATCCTGTTTATTTGCGGCGGAGCTTTTGTGGGCCTCGAGAAAATCATTTCCAGGCGCATTGGGAAAAAAGCTATGGGGTTCCGGTCGGATGGCAAACCCGCCACAACCTCCCGCTGCAACGTCGATTTGCTGGCAAAAATCCAGCCCACGGATCTTATCCGCTATGGCCTGATTCCGGAATTTGTCGGTCGTCTGGCGGTGGTCGCGACGCTGGAGGATTTAGACCAAGCTGCTTTGATGGAAATCCTCACCAAGCCCAAGAACGCAATCATGAAGCAATACCAGGCGCTCTTTGAGTTTGAGAATGTGAAACTGCGTTTCCTGGATACGGCTTTGGAAGCCATCGCTGTCCAAGCCATTGAGCGTAAGGTCGGGGCGCGTGGTTTGCGAATGATCCTGGAAGATTTAATGCTCGAACTGATGTACCACCTGCCCTCTCAAAAACGGATTCGGGAAATTTTGGTCACCAAAGAAATGGTCGAAAATCACGAAATAAGCATCCAATACTTAGAAAAAGCCGGATAAGTGGTAAGCCGCCCGCCGGCAATGAGGTCAAGAAAGAAATATGCTGCTCAATCGAGAAAAACCGGAAACCCGCAAGCTGGCGATGCTGCCCATCCGGGATGTAGTGATTTTCCCTCACATGATGATCCCCTTTGTGGTGGGCAGGGAAAGCTCCGTGCGCGCTTTGGAAGAGGCTCTGGCCGGTGATAAGAAAATTTTCCTCGCTACGCAGCACGACGCCACAGTGGACGATCCCAAGCCAGCCGAGATTTACCAGGTCGGTACGATTGTCAGCATTGTGCAGAGCCTGAAGCTTCCGGATGGCAACATCAAGGTGCTGGTGGAGGGCATTGAGAGAGCGAAAACCGTTAGTTTGAACGATGAAGATGGCTATTTCCGCGCCGTGGTCCGCCCCGTGCCTCAGAAAGTTGAATCTAATCCACAGTTGGAATCCCTGGTCGCTCGGGTCAACGCACAATTCGAGCAATTCGTAAAGCTCAGCCAAAGCTTGAATTATGAAACCACCATTGCAGCGGTTAAGGTGGATGATGCCGCCAAGCTGAGTGACACCATCGCCGCCAATCTCCAGGTGAGCATTGAAGAGAAACAGGAACTGCTGGAAATCTTTGATCCTTCTGAGCGACTCAGCCGCATTTCGGACATTCTGGAAATCGAAATCGAGAAGCTCAACATGGATCGTTCGATCCAGGGGCGCGTGAAAAAGCAAATGGAGCGCGCTCAGCGCGAGTATTACCTCAACGAGAAGATGAAGGCGATCCAGAAGGAACTGGGGCGCGGCGAGAAGGCGGAATTCGATGAGCTGAAGAAGAAAATTGAAACGGCTGGTATGACCAAAGAGGCCCACGAAAAGGCCATTCAGGAGCTGAAGCGGCTGGAGATGATGCCGCCCATGTCTGCTGAATCGACGGTCTCCAGAAATTATCTGGATTGGTTATTGGCTGTTCCGTGGAAAAAGAAAAGCCGCGAAATCCGCGACCTGGCCATGGCTGAAAAGGTTTTGGAGGAAGAGCATTACGGATTGGATAAGATTAAAGAGCGCATCCTCGAGTACCTCGCTGTCCGGAATTTAGTGAAGGAGCCGAAAGGGCAGATTCTCTGCTTTGTTGGCCCGCCGGGCGTCGGCAAAACTTCTCTGGGCATGTCCATTGCCCGCGCCACGGGGCGCAAGTTCGTGCGCTTGTCCCTGGGCGGCGTCCGCGATGAAGCGGAAATTCGCGGCCATCGGCGCACCTATATCGGCGCATTGCCTGGTCAGATCATCCAGATGATGAAAAAGGCCGGCACCAAGAACCCCGTCTGCATGTTGGATGAAGTCGAAAAGATGAGCATGGATTTCCGCGGCGATCCGTCGGCGGCGCTGCTGGAAGTGCTGGACCCTGAACAAAACCACGCGTTCATGGATCATTACCTCGATGTCGAATACGATCTGTCGCAGGTGTTTTTCATCTGCACCGCCAACGTCATTCACACCATTCCGCCCGCGCTGCTGGATCGCATGGAAGTGCTGCGGCTTTCCGGCTATACGGAATTGGAAAAGATTGAAATCGCCAAGCGGTTCCTTGTCAAGAAGCAGCTCAAAGCCGCTGGCTTGACCGAACTCAACTTGAATTTCACCGATGCCGCTCTCCAGCACATCATTCAGTTCTATACCCGGGAGGCCGGCGTGCGGAATCTGGAGAGGGAGCTTGCCAATGTTTGCCGGAAAGTAGCCCGCCGCGTCGTGAAGGATGGCGCAGGCCTCCACATCGAAACCGTTCCTGAAAATATTGCGGAATTTCTGGGAGTCCTGAAATTCAGGGACACGGTAGCCGAGAAGACCAACGAGGTTGGCCTGGTCATTGGCTTGGCTTGGACGGAAGTCGGCGGTCAAATCCTGGCCATAGAAACCACGCTCATGGAGGGCAAAGGCCGTCTGACTTTGACCGGGAAATTGGGCGATGTGATGCAGGAGTCGGCCCAGGCTGCTATGAGTTACATTCGCTCGCGCGCTCAGCAATTGGGGTTGCAGCGGGATTTCTATCGCCGCATGGACATACACATTCACGTACCGGAAGGCGCCATCCCCAAAGATGGTCCTTCAGCTGGAATCACGCTGGCGACCACGCTGGCCAGCGCTTTGACTGGCATTCCGGCGCGCGCGGATGTTGCCATGACCGGCGAGATTACCTTGCGAGGAAAGGTTTTGCCAATTGGCGGACTCAAAGAAAAATTACTAGCGGCCCACCGCGCTGGCATCCGTACCGTGATTTTGCCCAAGGACAATCAAAAGGACATGGCGGACATCCCCCCGCATATCCTGAAAGATTTTGAAATTCATTTTGTTGAGACCATGGATCAGGTTTTGCAGATCGCTCTGGTGCAGCCCATTCCGACTCTTGCACAACAAGTCCCGGCTGCAAGTTTGCCTGCGGAATTCCCGCGGCCAGAAGCGTCTGACTCGGAACCGCTAATGCACTAAGCTATGCGCGAATCTGCTTCGGATGATCCTGCTAGTGATTTCCGTGGGAAGTAGTGCATCCATTTTCTAAAGATCACCTGTATACAGTTTTTTAGCGGGTTGGTTAAGTTATTCGTTTTCAATTTCGCAATTTATCCAACATTCCAACGATCATGACCAACGAGCCTCTGCACAGAGTGACAACAAACGGTTTTTCCATCCCTTCTATTTGAATTGAGATCAAGCATGAATATCACCGAACTAAAAGAATCCAACATCACCCAACTGACGCAAGTGGCCAGGGAATTGAACATCCCCAAAGCGAGTGGTCTGCGCAAGCAGGAGCTTATCTTCAAAATTTTAGAAGCGCAGGCGGAACAGAGCGGTCTAATTTTTGCCGAAGGGGTGCTGGAGGTCTTGCCGGAGGGGTTTGGGTTTTTGCGGTCGCCGGACTACAACTACCTGCCGGGGCCGGATGACATCTACGTGTCACCGTCGCAGATCCGGCGGTTTGATTTGCGCACGGGGGACACCACGTCGGGTCAGGTGCGGCCGCCCAAGGAGGGGGAGAACTATTTTGCGCTGG